>CANRDK010000099.1 GCA_947629345.1 uncultured Clostridia bacterium | reverse complement strand
TTTACGGGATCCGCTCGGCTACGCCTCGGGATGAGGGGATGGGCCGCCGTTAGTCTAATGAGATCCTTCGCTACGCTACTTCGCGCTACGCGCTCGTGCCGCGCTTAGAAAGTAAATAGAATGCGCGCGGGGCAGGATGAGCGCGGGGATACGAAGGGGCGGGCAAGAAGAAGGGCAGGGTGAAGGCGAAGGCATGAGAAAAGCCGACGGGCGATGAAGAGCGCACGGCGGCTTAGTTTTTATCTCAACTAAAGTTTTTCATAATCTCAACTCAAGTCTTCAAATTCTCAAGTCCTTCAAAGTCCCAACTAAAGTTTTTCAAAGTCCCAACTAAAGTTTTTCAAAGTCCCAACTAAAATCTTTCAAAATCTCAACTTTAGTCTTTCATAATATCTACTAAAGTTTTTAAAAATTTAAACTTTAGTTTTCAGAGTTTCAACTCCATCTTGCGCAAACATGCAGCGCACACCTTAAGTTCAAACTTTTTCAAACTGATTCTCTTCCGTAAGGCCGTTGTTGGCGCCCTCAAAGGTCACATGGACGGTCTTGTCTTTGTTGTTGGGATCGCTCAGGCCGACGCCCCACCTCGTATTTGTGAATGTGCAATCTTTGATCGTGACATTGGCATCGCCCGTCTCGTTGGCGTTGATATATGCGGCACAGTACATATTTTCAAACGTACAGCCCTCAAAGAGCACGGTCGCCGTGGAATTGAAGCCGAGCGTCAGCACATAGCCCGTGCCTGTCTCGTCCACATTGCCCACAAAGTGTACGTTTCTGAAGGTGATATTGCCCGAGAGAACGCCCTCAACGGAATTGAAATAGTTGAAAGCGGTATGGCTGAGCTTGATGGTGCCGCCCTCGATCACGAGATCGGTCCCGGGGGAGATCTGCATGCCGTCGTCGGGACGGACCGTCGTCCCCGAATCGGTAACGTCGATATCGGGCATGTTTCTCACAACGATCTCAGCGCCGTCCTCTTCGGCGGGAGCCCCAGTGAGAGAGGCGTCCCCGCTCGCAAGGTAGCCGACGAGCAAGCTGTTGAATTTTGCACATTTCGTCTTGAAATTCTCGCCGAAGTCGATCGTCACCTGCGCATCCGAGCCGACGATGACGTTCTCCCCGATATTTGCGCTTGCGGCGACCACGCCGAGGAATGCGCCGACGGCGGGCCACTCTTCATTCTGGGAAGTCTTTTCGTACTTCACGGAGATCGTTCCCTTCAGTCTGACGTTTTCAATGGTTCCGTTGTCGGAATGCCCCGCGACGACGCCGACCTGCTCGCCGAGAACGGTTGCATTCTCAAAGGTGAAGTCCTTTACGATACAATCCCCCATACTGCCGACAAACCCGCCGCGCCACTGCGCCGAAGCCATCGTCATGTTCTTGATGACGGCATTGTTGCCGAGATAGTCATAGCGGAAGCCGTCGAGCGGGGTCCATTCCTTGCCGTTGAAGTCGAACTCCCCACCCTGCGCAAAGCTTATGGCCGTGTGATTTTCGCCCGCCTGCGCATGGTTAAAGACATTGTTCTCCGCCACCTGCAATTCCTTCACCTTCAGAAGATCCTCTGCCGAATAGACGGTGACTGCGCTGATATAGAGAGAACTTCCTCCCGCATACTTGCTGTAGACGACGTTGTTGAGCTTTGCCTCGAATGTGACGCCCTCGGCCGTGTTCCCCGACGCGGTGATGGTTCTCGCATGGGCGATGCCCTCCTCCGTGTTACAGCCGCGCGCATTGCCGAGAATGGCGCTCGTGAGCTTTTCATCGCCCGCGCAGGTCGTCTCAAAGGTGAAGCCCTTGGGAACTTTGAGCGTGAGATCCTTCACGCTGTTGCCCCTGATCGTCTGCGCCGTCCGTTCATGGTGCGTCTGTCCGACAATGCCGCCCAAGGCGATCATGGGGATCCCCTTGCTCTGAATATAGTTGTCGTCCGCCGTGCACTCGACGGCGCCGTTTTCAAAACAGCACTCCGCAACGCCCTGTCCGTGATGCAGATAGCCGACAACGCCGCCGACCTTTCTCGTGCCGCTGACGGTCACCCCGCTGACCTTGCATTTGCAGATGCTCTCCGTCGTGTCGTTGAGTTCCCCCGTGTAGCCGATGATCCCGCCGATGTCGTCACCCTCGACGTCATTTGCAAGGAATACGCCCCTGATATAGCTGCCCTCTTCCCCTGCGACGGTACATTCGGTGACCTTGCCGTAGCTCTCGCCGACGATCCCGCCGACCTTATAGTTGCCCTCGATCTTGACATTCCCGCACACGTTGACCTTGGAAATCTCCTTCACGGTGAAGGCTCCGCCCGCAAGTGCACCGACTGCGCTCTTTCCCTTGATATCCACATTGGAGAGGGTGAGATCCCTCACATATCCGTCGGGAACGCTGCCGAAGAAGCCGACATTGTCCTGCTCCGCCCTGTCGATCTTCAGATTTGAAAGGGTGTGCCCCTTTCCGTCGAAGGTGCCGCGGAACTCCCCGATGGGCTCCCAATTATCGATGGAGGAGAGGTCGATGCTGTCCATGAGATAGACCGTCTTGCCAGCATAGTTGTTGCCGCCCTTGACGCTCTCTCTGAATTCGATGAGACTGTTGAGGTCGGTGATATAGTAATCCGCCCTCTCTTCCTCCTGTCCGCCGCTCTGCGTCATGTCGAGAAACTTCACCCAGCCGCCGTTTTCGTAGCGGTAGATCTCATAGCCCTCGAAATCGGTGAATCCGCTGTAGGTGCGGAGGTAGAAGTCCCCCTCCATCGTGCCAGAAAGGCCCTCGTCCGCGGGAGCCGCAGTGCCCGAGAACCAGACCGTGCCGCGGAGGGAAGCGAGCCACTCTTCCTCCCCTAACGCACCCTCTTCACTGCCGTGCGTTTCCTTGTATTGCTCTAAATAGAGCTCATATGCAGACTTGCCGTCTGAACCGTTTGTGCCGTTTTGGCCTGCGGGACCTTGTTGACCTGCGGGGCCCTGTTCCCCCGCGGGGCCCCTTTCACCCGCCGAGCCCTGCGGACCCATGGGACCCTGCTGGCCTGTCGGGCCCTGTTGACCTGTCGGGCCCTGTTCGCCTGCGGGACCTCTTTCACCCGCAGGACCCTGTTCCCCTGCAGGACCTCTTTCACCCGCAGGACCCTGTTGACCTGCGGGACCTTGTTCACCCGCGGGACCTCTTTCACCTGCAGGGCCTCTTTCACCCGCGGGACCCTGTTGACCCGCAGGGCCCTGTTCCCCTGCGGGACCTCTTTCACCCGCGGGGCCTTGTTCCCCTGCAGGACCCTGTTGGCCTGCGGGGCCCTGTTCCCCCTTGAGGCTCTCCAGCCATTCCTGCTCGGAGCCCTTGAAGCCGTTCTTCACGGCGATGTCATAGGCAGATTCGCCGCATGCGGTGAGGCCGAGCGTGAGCGCGATCCCTGCCGTCATACCGAGCGCCAAAAGCCTGCGCAATTTCTTCTTCATATCCTTTTCTCCTTTTTGAACACCCCAAAATTCAGCCGCGTTCATTCTATCACCAATATGGGTCGTTCCAAAAAAATTTATGACAGTCATCGCCCTGCCAATAGTTTACATTCCTTATTTTTCCATACCGAAAAGGACATAAAAAATTCCCTCCCGCATCGGGAAGGGAACAAGAAAACTGAATTCTCACATGCCTTGGATGAGATCGAAAAGGGTTTTATAATCCCCCGCCTTGAGGCCATCGTAGGAGACGGACATGGTGCGGGGTAAATAGAGAATAAAATCGATCCCGACGGATTTTGCGCATACCATGTCCGAGGTCAGGCTGTCGCCGATCCACACGGCGCGGGCACGGTCGTAGTTTTCGATATGGGCCTCGACATGGTGGGCGAATTCGGACATGGGCTTATGAAATCCGATCTCCTCGGAGATGAACATGCCGCTCAGATACTGCCCGAAGCCTGCGAGTTTCACATGGGAATGCTGCGTGCTTGCGCCGCCGTTGGAGACGATGAACACCCGTCCCGCCGCGGAGAGCTCCTGTAATAGTGCAGCCGAACCCTCAAACGGATAGCAAATATTGTCAAAATTTTTTACATAAAACGCCGCAACTTTCTCCGCATCCGCCTCGATGCCGCACTCCTTGAAGAGCAATTCGAAGCGGCGAACTTTCAGCTTTTCCCGTTCGATCTCCCCCCGCTCCAGCCTCCGCCAGAGGTCGTCGTTGATGAGATGGAACCGCCCATAGAGCTCACCGTTTGGCTCTGCGCCGACGCTTCTCAAACTCTCGTAAAAGTTCTGCTCCTCCGCACGGGGGAAATCCAACAGCGTATCATCAAGATCGAGCAAAAAGATGTCCTTCATTCTTCCTCCACAACGGCGAGACGGCTGAGCGCCCGCGTGTAAGCGATGTATTTTTCATTCTCCGTCATGTCCTTGTCAAAGACGGCAACGTTGGTGAACTCCAGCCCCTTGCTCTCGAACACCGTCATGACGTTGATCTTCGTCTTGGAGAGCCCCGATTCGGAGAGAAAACTGTAGCCGCGCTTGCGGAACAGCGGCAGGTATTCCTCCCGTGCGATCACGGCCTTCAGCCCCTGCGCACCCCTGAAAAACCCCGTCACCTGCCTCGTCTTGAGCCGCATGACCTGTTCGCCCGTGAGGCCGATCGGCTTCATGTCCACCTCGAGAACGCCCGACACGAAGTCCACGATCTCGTTGGTGTTGCGATAGTTTTGGTTGATGGTGTACACGTTTCCGCCGAGGCCGTCCCAGCTCTTGAGCCCGCGGAAGCGCGTGATATTCTGCTTCAGATCCCCAAAAATGTTGAACGCCGCGTCCGAGTGAATGAGCTTTAAAAGTTCATACTCCCCCTGCGAGAGGTCCTGCGCCTCGTCCACGAACACGAGCCCGTAGCGGGGGGTGATCTTCCTTCCCGCCGCGGCGAGAACGTACAGAATGGCAAACCCGTCCGAGGGGAAAACCCCCTTAATGCCGAATTTCTCCTTGGCCTTTTTCACCGTCTCACGGTACAGCCAGCGTGCAATATCGGTGGCGTCCTTGCACTTGCCGAGTTCCCGACAGGCCGCAGCCGAGCGCAGCACCGCATAGAAATCTGTCACGAGTTCCACGCCGTCCTCCATGCCGCTGACGATCTCCGCGATCCGCCGCGCTTCCTCCTTCAGCCCCTCACGCTTGGAGATCCGCTCGGCGTAGGTGTAGACCTCCCCGTTTGTGCCGCGGATGCGATACCGCTTGAGATCGGCGATCTCCTTCTCTATCGTCTCGATGAGGGTCCCAAGGTCCGCTTCTGCCTGTTGAAAGACCCCCCTCGACGCCGTGGCGACATAGGCCACCGAGTGGCAGAAATCCACAAATTGGCGGAAGAAATAATCGGGCGTGCGCTGGGGTTCATGCAGGACAAAGTGCAAAAAATCCTCCACGCCGACAAAGGCGCTCATCAGCGTGCGGAAGGGCTTGGTGAAATAAAAACCGCCCTGCTTGCTGTCCTTCAGCTCCCCCAAGACTGCCCGCCGCACACGGAGCGAGGCATTTTTGATCTTGGTGAATCCCCCCTCGCGCCCCTTGCAGTCCGTGAGGATCTTTTCCGCCACCTCGCGGCACTCCTCCGAGACAAACATGCCGAAAATCCCGTCGTAAAGTTTGTGGATCTTGCGCTTGACGTCTGAAGTGAAGCTGTCCGAAAAGATATAGCTGAGGTATTCCTCCCCCTCACGCTCCCCGCTGAGCCGCGGTTCAAGGTCGATCCCCTCGCTCTTCAACGCACGGAAGAAGTACGACCGCACCGTCGTCGTTTTCACTCTTTCGAGCTCCAAAACCTGCGAGAGCTCGTCGATAAAGGCGTTGAAGGAGTCCGACGGCGTGATGACAAGCACGTCCCGCGCGGAGAGAGCCTCGTTGTTGTACATGAGATAGCTCAGGCGGTGCAAAAGGATCATCGTCTTTCCGCTCCCCGCACAGCCCTGCAGGACAAAACTCTCCCGCTCGGGCAGCGTGATGATCTCAAACTGCTTCTCTTGAATGGTCCGTATAATGTCGCGGATGCCCGTTTCATCCTTGCGGCTCTGGATGATGGACCGAAGGTACGGGTCGAAGAGGATCTCCTCATCCCGTCCCGCGATCTCTTCCTCAGAGAGCACGTCCTTCACCGAGAGATATTCATTCTTGAAGTCGATGATCTTCCCGCTCTTCACCGAGATGGCCCGCCGCAGCACCGTGCGATACTCATAGCCGTTGATCGTAAAGTTCACTCGGCTCTTTTGATAGTACCGCACCGCAAACGGAGCCCGCCAGTCCACAATTTCCAGCTTCACATCCCCCCGCTTGCCGATATAGTAGCTGTTGTACCCCTCCTGCGGGTCCACAACGTCCATGCGGGCGAAGTAGGGCTCCGCAAAAAAACACTTGTAGCCGTTTAAGGCCCGCGTCTCCTGCTGAATTTGGGAGTTCTTGATGAGCAACTCCCTGTAATCCTCTGCCCCGTAGCCCTCGCGGGAACGAATCGCATCCGCCTCAGCTTTGAGCGCGGCAATGCGCTTTTGATGACGCACGATATACACGGCGCGCAGCACCTTTAAGAGCGCGGCAAGATGCTCCTCCTCGTACAGAGTCTGCTTTTCGCTGTCGAGAAGGTCAAGATACCACGCCCTGTCGGCGTCCTTTTTGGGTTCCAAGAGAGATTTAGCCTGTTCGATCTCCATAACGTACCTTACTGTATATCATATCACACTTTTCCGCATTTGTATCGAATTTTTAAAAAAATTTTTATAATTTTCATGTTGCCCACCCCCCTACCCCCCTCCCACGGAGGGGGCGCCAACACGGCCCACCCCCCTACCCCCCTCCCACGGAGGGGGCACCCCCCGCGCGCTCATCCTGACCCTGAGCGTAGTCGAAGGGGAAGGATCCCATTAAACCAACGGCGGCAACTTCTCATCCTGCCC
>CANRDK010000098.1 GCA_947629345.1 uncultured Clostridia bacterium | reverse complement strand
AGCGGCCATGGCGCTCCTGAAAATGATGCGGGTGAGGCAGGCGATCTCTATCTCGATTTAGAGAAGGGTGTGCTCTACCAAAAGGGTACAAATTCTCTATGGAAACCCGTTCTGACACTTCAGGGCGAAAAGGGTCGTGACGGTATCCTTTGGTTCTCAGGCGATAAGAACCCCGACGAGTACCCGAAGGACGACCCCGCCGTCAAAGGGGCCATGGTAGGTGATTTCTACCTCAAAAAGGGGGAGTTCACCATTTGGCAGCTCACTGCAGAGGGCTGGGTCAAACTCGGCACAATTAAGGGCGACAAGGGCGATAACGCGACCCAATTCTACGATGGCAAAGGTGCGCCCGAAACGAATCAGGACCTCCCCGAAAAATTCAACGATGGCGATCTCTATTTCGGTACATTTGACGGTTTTGACGGCAACGGCGCAGGGTACCGTCTGTATAGGTACCATAACAAAGCATGGGAAATTCTCATGGACACCGTCAAGACAAACGAAGTCAATATCTATAACCTTGCAGAGCTTCAAAACTTTGCGACGGCGGTTGCTGAAAGTCAGGACGGTTACGTCGGCAAGACGGTTCACCTCAAGGCCAATATTGATTTCAACGAACCAGCGGCCGCCAGCATGAGAAAGAACGCTCCGAGAACAGTCACATGGACACCCATCGGCACGAAAAACAATCCCTTCAGAGGAACTTTCGACGGTGAAGGACATACGATCGAGAACTTCTCGGCAAAGACGACGGACGATGCGAAAGTGGCAGGTTTCTTTGGCTATGTCGAGAATGCGACGGTCGAACATCTGCATTTTGTTGGCGCAAATGTTACAGCTTCCGGTTCAGACACTGTTGCGGCGGTGGTTGTCGGGCAGGCGAAAGGGGACGTCTCCTTCAACGACGTTACCGTCACGGGAGACAGCACCGTTACAAAGGAAGCAGGCGCCACGACGGGCAGCCTTGTCGGTAAAGCCGAAGAGGGCACCGTCACGGTGGAAAATGTTGAAGTGGAAGTTGCTGGCGCAGGAGAGCATGCCGGCGGCAACGAAAAGCAAGACCTTGTGGGTAGCGGCGATAATGTGACATTCAAAGGCGAGAACAATGCAGTCAGCTATCCCGTTGCGGAAGGCGTGAGCGGTTTCGTTGAAAAGCACAACCTTTCCTCCACGGGTGAAGTCGAGAGCACTGTTTATGAAATTTCCACGCCCGACGGCCTCAAAGCTTTCCGCGACAGCGTGAACGGCACAGGCAAGTTTGCGGAAATCGGGGCGAATGCCTATATGGGCAAGACGGTTGTGCTTGCAAACGATATCGACCTCAATAACGAACCATGGATTCCGATTGGAACGGCAACGAACCCTTTTAAGGGTACGTTTTCGGGAATAAAGACCGTAGGTGGAAATTATATCGTAAGCAATCTTTATATTGAGTCGCAATCCAACGATACGGCAATCGGTTTCTTCGGATTTACAAAGGGAGCGACGCTCACAAACCTTGTCCTGAATGGCGTCAAAATCAAACAGCAAAAGTGCGGGGTTCAGTCCATTGCTTTCGGGGCACTTGTCGGCAATGCAAGTAACGGCGACGGCGGCGATGGGCAGCTTAGCACGATTTCCCACATTACATTGATGGGATTTGTAGACTATCGCGGCGGCGGTTACGGGGTCGGCGGCCTTTGCGGGAGAACGTTCAAAGTTCAGCTTTCCGACATCAACATCAATGTGGATCCCGATAGCATGATATGCTATAATGTAACATGGAGCACGGGAGCAGATTATAACAAGACCTCTTCCTCATCCAATCGTATCGGCGGCGTGGTCGGCTGGTCGGGTGCTTCGACATTTACCGACATTACGACGAATCTCAACATTGTCGGTAATTCCGCCGTAGGCGGTGTGGTCGGGCTCTCGCAATATAGCGAAACTTTCAGTCATGTTACTGTCAATGCAACCGTTACCGGGGATGCCTTGGCCGAGAACGGCGATATGCCGCAAGGTGAGAGCAAGGTCGGCGCAATCGTTGGTTGCGTCATGAACAATGACCATAAATTTGAGGATATCCATTTTAACGGGACAATTTTCACAATCGATGATTATGACCCCACATATTCCTTTAAGGTCATGGATCCCGTTGCAATTATCTATCCTGTTTATTATGGTTTACTCGGACAGCACGAGGGGACATTCAAGTCCACGATTCAAAACTCCGTCATGGATGTAAATCTCGGCGACGGCGTGAATCACATTGAATGGGATGCCGAAGGGAATATCAAGAAGGGGGCCGAAAACACATGGAACATTTCCTCTGTAGCGGGGTTGACGGGATTCAGCGATATGATAAACGGTTGTGTCTCGTTTAATAACATAACTGTTTCACTTCTTACGGATATCGATTTGAAGGGCGCAGAGTTCAAAACGATCGGAGATCATCAGCATCAATTTGGAGGGATATTCGACGGGCAGGGAAACACGATTTCCGATTTTACATTGGCACTCACAGGACGCGATACGGGTCTTTTCGGTTGCGTTCAGGGGACACCTGAAGCGCACGCCATGATCAAAAATCTCAATCTTGATAAGGTATCGGATAACGTACAATACTATGCGAGTTTCGCAGCCGTGGGCGCTGTGGCAGCTGAGGCGTATAATGCAGATTTTGAAAATGTGCATATAACAAATTTCAGCATAAATGCGATGTCGCAATACGCAGGCGGTATGATTGGGTATCTTAACGGCGGCAGTATCAAAAATTGCTCGGTAGAAGCGACTAATGTCCTTGCAACGGGTACATATGGAATATCTCAGTTTGGCGGGCTTGTTTGTCATTTCGAAAATGGGACGATCGATGGTTGTCGCATTAAGGTCAGTGGAAGTGGACTTGCATTCTCCAACATGGGCGGGCTTGCTTGCGTCGTTACGGGAAATGCGGAAGTCAAAAATTGTTATGTTGACTTCACTCTGACAGAGTCTTACAATCCCATGATGGTTGGAGGCCTCGTCTCGCAGATCAGCGGTCGTACATTAAGCAACACTTATATTGTTACGTTTGCAAACTGCTATGTAAAAGTTAACTTTACAGACGGCTATTACAAGGGAGAGCATAAGAACATTTACGGCAGTGAGGATGTCAAGAGCGGACTCGGCGGGTTTGCGGCACTTGGCGACGGCATGACGCTTTCCAATTGTTTTGTAGACGGTGATATCCCGGGTGGAAAATATATTCTTTCTAATTGTAATGGCGATTATGACACGGTCGAAATGCCGACATTCGAACATTGTTCATGGAGTGCAGCCGCGGCGTCTTATGATTATTACGGCTATCAGACAGGCCTCGGGGATAATCGGTACGGCACGGTGACAAAGGATACGAATTGCTCCTTTACGGCTGGGATGAGCTATGAGGAGTTTCTTGAAATGCTGAAGACGCTCAACGGTTAAATCATCAGCTCACAGAAGGTAAATCTCCTTTTACCTAAAACATATCCACACAGCAAAAAAGAGAGGGCAACCTCTCTTTTTTGTATGCCTTTCCTCATGCTCGCCCCCTGCGTCAGGGGGCGGGGTAGGGGTGGGGGTCCGCCCTTGAACGAAGTCCGTTGGTTTGCGGGATCCGCTCGCTACGCTCGGGATGAGGGGCGGGGGCTGCCGTGCGTTTAATGGGATGCTTCGCTGACGCTCAGCATGAGCGGGGGGCTCGGGATGAGGGGGGAGTATCTTTTTCGTGAATTCTCCAAAAATTTTGCGCGGAACTATTGAAATTTGACAGAATTTCTTTTATAATACATTTGTACGAGTATGTACGAAATCAATAGGGGGAATGAAATGGAAATTGCAAACATGATCGTGAACGGCAAGACGACGCTCGGCATCGAATTCGGCTCCACCCGCATCAAGGCAGTGCTCGTGGACGACCATAACACGCCGATCGCTTCGGGCAGTCACGATTGGGAAAACCGCCATATCGGCAACATCTGGTCCTATACGCTCGACGACATTTTGGGGGGTCTGCAGGACGCCTATGCCTCTCTTGCGAGAGACGTGAAGGAAAAATACAATGTGACCCTTCAAACGGTCGGTGCGATCGGCATCTCCGCCATGATGCACGGTTACATGGTATTCGATAGGGACAACAATCTCCTCGTGCCCTTCCGCACATGGCGCAACAATACCGCGGCGGAGGCGGGGGAAAAGCTCACAAAGCTCTTCGGCTATCACATCCCTGCACGCTGGTCGGTCGCCCATCTCTATCAGGCCATTCTCGATGGGGAACCCCACGTCAAGGATATTGTCTACCAGACGACGCTCGAGGGGTATGTCCATTGGCTTCTGACGGGGGAGAAGGTCATCGGCATCGGCGAGGCGAGCGGCATGTTCCCCGTCGATCCTGTCACCAAGCAATACAACGCCCGCATGCTCAAGCAGTTCAACGAACTCGTCGAGGGGAAAGTTCCCTTCAAGCTTGAGGACATTCTGCCGAAAATTTTGCTTGCAGGCGAGGATGCCGGCACGCTCACCGAAGCGGGGGCAAGACTTCTCGACCCGAGCGGAAATTTGAAAGCGGGGATCCCGCTCTGTCCGCCCGAGGGGGACGCAGGCACGGGCATGGTGGCCACGAATGCCGTCAAGAAGCGCACGGGCAATGTCTCCGCGGGGACGTCTGTGTTTGCGATGATCGTGCTCGAAAGGGAGCTCTCCAAACCCTATCCCGAGATCGATCTCGTCACGACGCCCGTCGGCGACCTCGTCGGCATGGTCCACTGCAACAACTGCACTTCCGACCTCAACGGCTGGGTCAACATGTTCGGCGAATTTGCAGAGCTTCTCGGTGTGGAAATTCCAAAGTCCAAGCTCTACGATCTCCTCTATCGGAATTCCGAAAGGGGGGACAAGGACTGCGGGGGACTTCTCTCCTACAACTATGTCTCCAACGAGCAAATCACGCAGGTGGAGCATGGCAGGCCCCTCTTTGTGAGAAAGGCAGACAGCAATTTCAGCCTTGCAAATTTTATGCGCTGCCATCTCTATTCCGCATTCGGGGCCCTCAAAGTGGGGTGTGATATCATGCTCAGGGAGGAGGGCGTGGGACTCGACCGCATTACCGGCCACGGCGGTCTCTTCAAGACGGAACACGTCGGACAGAGCTACCTCGCCGCGGCGATCAATGCGCCCGTCACCGTCATGAAAACGGCGGGCGAGGGCGGTGCATGGGGCATGGCGATCCTTGCAAATTACATGGTCCAAAGGGAAGGGAAGGAAACGCTGGAGGACTATCTCGAGAACAGAGTGTTCAAGGGGCAGGAGGGGGTGACCCTTTCGCCCGATCCCGCCGACGTTGCAGGCTTCGAGGCCTTTGCGAAGCGGTACGTCGAGGGACTTCCCATCGTCCGCGAGGCCGTCAAGAGCATGGAGTGAACGGGGCTTTCGCGCAGCCCCTTGCTTCCCCTCTTAGGGGAAGTACCCCGAAGGGGGGATAGGGTTCCAAACCCCTCAGTCACTGCGTGACAGCTCCCCTAAGAGGGGAGCCGAGAAAGCCCCTCAGTCACTGCGTGACAGCTCCCCTAAGAGGGGAGCCGAGGAAAACCCCTCAGTCACTGCGTGACAGCTCCCCTAAGAGGGGAGCCGAGGGATTCCCTCAATCAAATAAAAAAGGAAACAGTATCATGTTAGAAGAATTGAAACAAAAAGTATTGCAGGCAAATTTACAGCTTGTGAAAAACAAGCTCGTCCTCTTCACTTGGGGCAACGTCTCCGAGATCGACCGTGAGAGCGGGCTCTTCGTCATCAAGCCCTCAGGCGTCAGCTACGACGACATGAAGGCGGAGGACATGGTCGTTATGGACCTCAACGGCAAGGTGGTGGAGGGGGATCTTCGTCCCTCCTCCGATACGCCCACCCATATCGAATTCTACAAGGCATTCAAGAACATCGGCGGCGTCACACACACCCATTCCACCTTTGCTACGGCATGGGCACAGGCGGGCCGCTCCATTCCCTTCTACGGCACGACCCACGCCGACTATTTCTACGGCGACATTCCCTGCGCACGTTCTCTCACCCAAGAGGAAATCGAGGGGGAATATGAGAAGAACACGGGCCTTGCCATCATCGAGAAGTTCAGAGGGGACAATCTGGATCCCATGGCGGTGCCGGGCGTGCTCATCAAGAGCCACGGGGTGTTTGCATTCGGCAAGGACGGGGACAATTCCGTCTACAATGCCACGGTCATTGAGGAAGTTGCCAAGATGGCATTTATCACCGAACAGCTGAACCCCGACGTCTCCCGTGCCGATCAGTTCATGATGGAAAAACACTATCAACGCAAACACGGCAAGAATGCTTACTACGGGCAGAAGAAGTGAGATTCGCCCGACCGCTCACCATAAGCGCGGGGCAGGATGACGCACCGACCGCTCATCCTGAGCGCAGCGAAGGATCCCATAAAACCAACGGAGCAGGGTTTAACGGGATGCTTCACATTCGTTCAGCATGAGCGCAAAACAATTCAAATAAAAATCCATAAAGGGGTATGAATATCATGAAAGAAAAAGTAGTTTATTGGCTCACAGGGTCGCAGACTCTGTACGGTGACGACGTGCTCGCACATGTCGCACAGCACTCCAAAGAGATGGCAAATTACGTCAACAAGCACGTTCCCGTCACGGTGAAGTATCTCACCACCTGCAAGAGCTCCGATGAGGTCATCGAGGCTGTGAAGAAGGTCAACAACGACGAGAACTGCATCGGCATCATCACATGGTGCCACACCTTCTCGCCTGCAAAGATGTGGATCAAGGGCCTCAAGATGCTGCAGAAGCCCATGTGCCACTTCGCAACGCAGTACAACGAGAAACTTCCCTACGACACCATCGACATGGACTTCATGAACGAGAATCAGGCCGCCCACGGCGACAGGGAATTCGGCTACATCGTCGCCCGCCTTCGCATGGACAACAAGGT
>CANRDK010000097.1 GCA_947629345.1 uncultured Clostridia bacterium | reverse complement strand
AAGATACGACCGAAGGGGCCGAAATCCCCGCGGAGATCGAGAGCTTCGTTGCTCTTGTGAACGAAAAGACGACCGCAAATGAAGTAAACGCTGAATTGAAGACGGCTGTCAAGGCTCTCATCAATGCGTTTGTTGTGGAAGGCGACAGCGATGCCGTTCAGGCAAAGGCTGCGGAATACACGAAAGAGGGCGGCAAGATCGACAAGGTCGAAGCAGAAGATAACGGCGTTTCCGACTTCACCCTCTACACAGAGGATGAGACCACCGGAGAGAAGAAAGTTTCGGGCAATCTTGTTGCCACGGCAAAGACAGAAATCGAAGGCGTCAGGACCGCTCAGCTTGCAGGAGTCATCACGGCATATCTCAACGCTTACAACGCAATCACGGGTAAAGAAGTTACGGCAACGGATGAACTCGTCAAGGATGCATGCGATGAACTCGGCGAATCGGCCACATTCGAGGCTGCGCTTAAGGCATTGAACGAAAAGATCGACGCTCTTCTCGAGGCAGCCAAGATCGAGGGCGACTCCGTTATCGTCACCGGCTATATCGAAAAAGCGATCAAAGCTGTCGATGCGGCCTTTGAAGGAAGCGAACTCGTAGTTCCCGACCTCACCGAAGTTCTCAAGGCTGAGGGTAAAGTTCTCAACGTGGCCCTCACCGCTCAGCGCAAAGCCGAAAATACGGCGGCGGTCGATGAGTACAAGGCAGCCCACAAGCTCTTCACGGGTGAGGACTGCGCAGCGACGGATGAAGTTGTCAAGGCCATCCAAAAAGCCGCGAACACCGCAGCTGCGAATGCTGAACTCGTCAAGGGCGTGAAAGCTCTCCTCGCCGCGTACGTTGACACGGCTGACAGCAAGGCTGTAAATGATCTTGTCACGACGCATACGGCAACGATCGAGGCGGCGGAACCTCAAACAAACGGCATCTGCGAATTTATCAACGTTGCCGAAGACGGAACCGCAGCGGGCATTCTTGCCACGGCGAAGAAAGATATCGACGACGAGAGAGCGGCCGAGAGGACTGCGGCGGTTGCCCAGTACACGGCAGCCTACAAGACCGTCACAGGCGAAGATTACACCGCTAAGGACGGCGACGTCGTCTCCAAGATCAACGCGACGACGAACGCGACCGACGCGAACAAACTCCTCGTGGCGGCAGTGCTCGAACTCCTTCAGGCCAACGACCTGAGCGAGGGCGATTCCAAGACCGTCCGCGACTACCTCGTCGCAAACGGCGCAGCTGAAAAGCTCTTCAACGAGGCTGCAGGCGATAACGGGATCAGCGTTCTGACTGCAGA
The DNA here is from genome assembly GCA_947629345.1 of uncultured Clostridia bacterium. GTDB lineage: Bacteria > Bacillota > Clostridia > Christensenellales > Borkfalkiaceae > Gallimonas. Next base: position 5,692 of record CANRDK010000097.1, on the reverse strand, counting down.
AAAAGGCGAGTGCCCTCTCACCGTGGCACAGGAAGAGATCGTTGATTTGAGAGCTGACGACGTCGATGCTGCAATGAAGAGCTTCGGGGAAGCCTATGTGCTCCTGTTGGGTTCGGAAGATACGGATGCTCTGTTCAACGATGCGGCTGCAAACCATGCAGATACCGAAATTTTGGATGCGAAGTTCGCCCTTGAAGTTTTGAAGGATGTCTTCGGCACCGTCATTGCAAACACAGTCACGCATAAGGGTGATTCCACAGGCGTGAAAGCATATCTCGCAAGCGTGAAGGAAGCTGTTGAGGACTACCTCGACCACGTCATCGCCTCCGTCAAGGACTATGCGATCCCCGTATTCACGGGTGAAAACGCTGCCGTTCTGACCGTTGACGACGAAGATGTCACGCTTACGGAAATCAAGGATACCCTCGACGCCATGAGAGCTGCAGAATGTGCAGAGGCGCAGGAGATCTATAAGGCATACTACAAAGTTGTCAAGGGCGCTGACTATGATGAAGAGACGGCATCGGCTGACGAAAAGAAAGTCCTCACCGATCTCGGCAAGGCAGGCGACAATGCGGCTCTCAATAACCTCCTCAAGTCCGCTGTGGACGCCCTCATCGACGCCTACACCGACGGCGACAGCTCCACGGTCGGTGCAGTTGCAACGGCGCAGAAAGCTGCTCTCGACAAGCAGTTCGACGCAGCGGCAGAAGAAGGTGTGCTTGCCGACCAGCTCGGAGCAGACATTGCAAGGGCTCTCGACGAGATCAACTTCCGCCGTCATCAGGATCAGATGGTCGCAGCGATCAACGCGGCCTATGATGAACTTGCACTCGACAGAATGGAAGCGGGCGCCAAGGCTGAGCTCGAAACGCTCAAGAAGGAAGCGCTCGACGCGATCGAAAAGGCAGAACTCGGCGAGAAGACGCTCGTCGCAGGCAATGCAGATCTTGACGACATGCTCACCGACGCGCTCGACAGCCTGAACCGCAAGGAAGCTGAGGGCATTGCCAAGCAGGAATATCTCGACAGCTACAAGGCTCTCACGGGCAAGACTGCGGCTACCACCGACGCGACCGTCAAGGCTGCGCTCGACGCCATCGCCGAAGCTGCCAAGGCTGAAAAGGCATATGTCTCCGTTGTGAACGCAGCCCTTAGGGATGCTGTGAACGCCGTGCTCGAAAGCCTCCTTCTCAGAGACGACAGGAACGTCCTCATCGATTCGCAGGATGTTAAGGCCGTCGTCGAAGAGGCGAAGAAGAATGTGGAAACCCTCACCCGCAGCACGGTTGAGGTCCCCGAAGTCTCCGATACATTGACGGGCATCAAGGCAAAGGTCGAAGCGCTCAGAGAAGAAGAGAAGGCAAATGCCTCCGAGGCAGTTGACAGCGTTGTCGATTCGATCACGGACGGCAAGACCTATCCCGCAGACGTTCAGGAGAAGATCGACGAACTCGTCGAGGCGGCCAAGGATCAGATCGCGGGTGCGGATTACGCAGGCATCGTCCTCATCCAGAACAAACTTGAGGCTCAGATCAAACTCCTCGACGCGATCCATGCATACGAAGAGAAGGGCAAGACGGACGGCGTTGCGACCGAGAGCGTCAAGGCGATCATCGACGCAGCGATCGACGAGATCGGCGCGGCAAGCAGCGCTTCCGCAGTCGAAAAGGCCGCAAAGGCAGCTCTTCTGAATGCCGACAAGGCATATGCGAAACTCTATCTCAGCAAGCTCGTTTCCGCTGAGAGCGACACCGTCAAGGCGATCCTTACGGGTTCCGACGGCTTCAACGCAAAGGTCGAGGGCGCAACCTCGGCAGAGCAGATCGAGTCGATCATCGCCGAGGCGAAGATCGCGATCGAATCCGTCAAGTTCGTCGATACCTATAGTATCCTGAGAAAGGCATTCGGCGCCGTCAACGCAGACGACAAGGCTGCGCTCGAGGCTGCACTGGCTGCATTCGACGGACTCAAGAATACCGAAGTGAAGGATTACCTCAACAAGACCTCCGATTACACTTCCATCCCGATGCAGATCGCCGATATGCTCAACAAGGCTGCCTTTGAGGCCAAGAAGAGCGAGACGATCGCTGCGGCCAAGGCGCTTGCCGAGGGCAAGGACGGAAAGGTCATTGCCGATATGTTGGAGCGTCAGCTTCACAGCATCAACGATATCTGGTACGAAGCTCACTACAACGATGACGACCGCGACGCATATCTCAAACAGCAGCAGGATGCGCTCGCCGCAGAGCTCACCGCTACGGACGACGTCGTCAAGCACGCAGAGAAAGTACAGAGCACAGCCGACAAGATGGAGGAAGCGCTCGGTGAATATCTCACCAGCGGCGTCTACAGCGGCGAAACGGCAAGGAACTTGAGAAATATCATCGACAAGTACCTCGAGCAGGCCGAAAACGTCAGCACCAGCGGCTCCGTGGAAGAGAACTTGCAGGAGATCTACAATCAGGCGATCGCAGAACTCAAGGCAGCTCCCACTTGGGCAGTGACGGCGGGCGAGATCGACGCAAGCGGCAAGACAGACGACTATGCAGAGGACTACGAGGGCACCACGCTTTGGGGCTATGTCACGAATGACACGGGCATCGAAGGCGGCGTATCCCTCTCGATCGAGACGAAGGACAGCACCGTCACGATGGAAACCATTCAGAACGGCACATTGAAGGCGGCGGCAGGTTCCAACCTCACCGAGGAAGAGATGAAGGCCATTGTCGAGGATAAGGACGTCATCGCCACGTTCGACATCAGCCTCTTAAAGCAGAACGTCAAGGTCGAGACCTTCAACGGCCTCTACAAGGTGACGGTCCTCCTTCCCGAAGCGCTCAGAGACACCAACGGTATCGAAGTCGTCTATGTGGGTGCAAACAACGAAGTTGAAGTCTTCGATGCAGAAGTCTCCGAGGACGGCAAGTATCTCACCTTCACAACGGAACACTTCTCCGAATTCGTCATTCTCGGCGAAGCAACGGTCAACCTGTGGTGGCTCGTCATCACGCTCACCGTTGTGCTCGGGCTCGAGCTCGTTGCACTCCTCGTTGTGCTCCTCAAGAAGGGCGGCAAGAAGAACGAAAAGGTTGCCTCCGTGCTTCCTCTCGGGCTCCTCATGGCGGTTCTTCCCATGAACGCAACAGGGATCTGCGTGATCCTCGGCGTGGGCGTTGTGGCCTTGGGCGTTGGCATCTTCTTTGCGGCAAGGCACAAGAAGTCTCAAAAGTAATCACCTCAGGGTGTAAAAAAACAGCGAGGATATTTCCTCGCTGTTTTTCTATGCTCCTTTTATTATCTTATCATCGAGTAGGTCAAATAATAGATTTCTTCGTCCGTCCAACCCGCCGCGCCTTTATGCAATGTCTTATGAATGGTCGCCTCATGCACAAACCCGCAACTTTCCACCGTCTTTTGCGACGCTATATTGATCGACGAAATACGGGCGCGTATCGCATTTAAGCGAATGACCTTCTTTTTGTAAACGCCAAGTTGCACCGTTGCCACAGGCTCGTAAAGTTTCCCGCGCAAGGTGATTTTGGTGAGCTCTCCGACGGCTTCCCTGCAGTATCCTTTTCTTCTCTCTTCTTTGAAAAGATAATATTCGAGCAACCCCGTTGAAGCCTCCTTTTTCATGCTGAGCCCGATATAGCCGAGTAATTTTCGGTCGGCTTTTCGCTCTATCGCAAAATAGGCGCTTCTTCTCAAAGACAAAGTAAATTCCCGTATATTTTTGTACGTGGGTTTTTGCCCCGTGAAAAGCTCAAAATCTCCCTCGCTCTTGAAATGGTCGGCGAGAATTTTTTGATCTTTCCCTTCGACCGCCCGTAAGACAAGGCGTTCCGTTTCAATCGGCGGGTTGACATTTGCCTCGCTTGGTTCTCCCACCGACTTCAAGGCCGCTTTGATGAACGCGTATTCTTCCTTGGAAAAATCCTCTTTGCAGAATTTTGATTTGGGTGGATAATAGTTCACGATCATATTCCAAAGCGCGAGCCGATAGCGATCGCCCGCTTGGAAGAGCGTCTTGAAACACAATATCCCCTGTTGATATTCTTTCGTTCGGCATTTCTTATCATAAGTCGATATTCCGAAATGAACATAGCAGGGGCAATCATCGGGACGCCCGGCAAACAGCCCGTTCCTCAAAAAATCAATCGCTGCTTCATCAAGTTGCTCCCTCGCTTGATCAAAACTTTTCATGTTCATCCTCACTTGTAAAATTGCTATTTTTGATATTTCTCTGCCGTATATGCAGGCTCACAATTTTTCATTGTTTCGCTGTCGCCGAAAATTTCATGTAAATCATTTATATCGTTTGGAGTAAAATCCCTGACATACATTCTTGATGTTTCTATCTGCATATTAGTCACCTCACTAAATTTAAAATTTTACTTCAGACTTGTTGAGCAGATGGGGCATATCTGTTTGGCAAGTATATCGGGGATAGATGCGCGAGCATCAAGGGGCCCTTGACGGAGCGGAGAAAACCTTTTCGGACGACGGCTTTCCGCTGTCAGAGAGGAAGCCTCGCAGAGCGCACGATACATGGCCGAAAGACTATGTATAGAAGTGCACCCTTTCGTTCCTGAAGGGTTTTGCAACTTCTCAACAAACAGGGATTTGAAGCTATCCTTTCAACGCATGGATCGAATCATATCGTAAACCGAAAGATGTTTGGCACAGATTTGTCGCCAAAAGTCTTTACAGCCATTCGGTACATAGCCTTTGCATGGATCCTGTCATGCCAGACAAAACGTCTAAGCACCTTTCGCAGCGACCATTCTTCGTCATAGCTGCCAAGATAGATTTTATTTTTCAAGAAATCAGGTCGGCTTTCGAGTGCCGCAAAGCCGCGCTCTCTGCATTCCAAAATTGTCCCTTCATGATCCGCAGAAACGCCAATTTCTCCAAAATAATACTCGTTGACGTTTTTTGTGTGTTCATACATTTCCTGTGCTGTGCGCGGGACCTGCCCGTAAAAAGTTTTTCGGCTTGGCAGGCAGCTTTTACTTTTATCGGGAATGGATTGATACAGTGTCAAAAAATCCTGTGCTGATTTCAAGGTGAGTGCTTTTAATTCCGCATATTCGGCCATGCTTAGTGCTTTCCTTTCCGAATCAAAGATGACATCAGAATCGGCATCGGAAACGGACAGATCCGATTGCTTTTCCTGAATGATTTCGCATTCAAAAGCATCGGGCATCATACCGCCTTTCCAGCTGATATAAGACCTTATTTCCGTTGGCATTTTCTCAAGAGCCGAATCCTTGGAGGCGCCGCGCGTAAAGGCGCCGACATAGGTATCTGCAAATAAAAGACTGTCGCCGCCGTTGTGCTCCCATACGCAGAATATTTTCATGGGGATCTCCTTACAAATCCAGATTTGTCGAACAGTCACCCACTCGGCACTGAACATTATACCACACATATGTGAATAAATCTATCACTCTTTAGGCACGCTTATCAAAATCTTTTCCTTAAATCTCTGTGTAAAACGAAGAAAAAACGCCTCCGCAATTTTGTCTTCGTCCGCCTGCGTGTGGCAAGTAACCGAAAAGGCAATAAAAAAGAAGTATGAAGCCGATTTGCATCGTTTTCATACTTCTTTCTGGAGCTGATGAGCGGACTCGGACCGCCGACCTCATCCTTACCAAGGATGCGCTCTACCTGCTGAGCTACACCAGCA
>CANRDK010000096.1 GCA_947629345.1 uncultured Clostridia bacterium | reverse complement strand
AAGCAAGAATAAGGTGGAACAAATTTAGAACGACACCCCCTCAGTCACGGCAAGGACAGCCGTGACAGCTCCCCCTCCAAGGGTGAGCCAAGAGGCGGAGTCATCCCGAACACGGGAAGCAAGTATCATTTTTCCATGTCGAACAAGTCGTTCGGCGTGCATTCCAAAACATCGCAGAGCGTTTGAAGGGTCTCAAAGCGAATGGATCTCGTCTTATTTGTCACCATATTGTTAAAATTTTGATAACTGCTGCCGACTTGCATCCAAAGCCAATACTTTGTCTTGTGCTTTTCTTCGAGAATCTCCAAAATACGCAATTTCATATCATGTCTCCATTCTATAATGTTTTCATTATAGAATGAAAATAGACTTGACATATAGACGTTTAGATTATATAATGAATTCATGAATAGCAAGGAAATGCAACAATATATCGACCATTTATGCGAAGCTCATGTGGAATTGATGAAAGCAAACGCAGTGTGCGTGCAAGTGCCGAACTCCCGCCTTGGCGTAATTTTGAACAAGATAGAACAGGAATACAATGATGCCATCGCAATCGAAAAGGCGTTATATGTTGCAGAAATGACCGCCTTGGACCGTCTGAAGGAAGGCCGATAGAACGGCATGAGGACGTTGCCCACCCCCCTACCCCCCTCCTCGGGAGGGGGGCACTGACTGCGTTCGGGCCTCCCCTCGGCTCCCCTCTCAGGGGAGCTGTCACGAAGTGACTGAGGGGTTCCAAAACCCTATCCCCCGCTGCGCGGGTACTTCCCCTAAGAGGGGAAGCAAGAATAAGGTGGAACAAATTTAGAACGACACCCCCTCAGTCACGGCAAGGACAGCCGTGACAGCTCCCCCTCGAGGGGGAGCTGGCGAGCGTAGCGAGACTGAGGGGGTGTCATTCCAATAATCCCTCCACCGCAATTTTTAATTTTAAATTTTAAATTTTTAATTTAAAAAAACAGCGGGAGGCCCGCTGTTACAATGTTTATGGGGTTATGATTCAAACTCGTAGTGGCAGTCGCTTCTCTGCGTCGGGGGCATCGTTTCACCCTCGCCCACATAGACTTTCCCTACGGTTTTGCCGTCCCCGTCGATCACTTTATATGCGCCTGTCTTGGGGCAGATATCGCCGCAGTTCAAACTCATACGCTTTCACCTCCATGCAAACAGTATGGCGGGCTTTTTTGAATTCATGCAACAATGCCCAACACGTCGAGCCAGATACAGGTGGCGGTGAGCAGGATGAGATAGAGTGCGAACCACTTATAATTTGCCTTTGCGATGATCTTGAGCATGACCTTGATGGCGAAAAAGCCGAACACGGCCGCCGTGACGACGCCGATGATGACGCCGAGGGCCAAGGTCCCGCCCCCCGCCGCGCCGACTGTGGGTTCCTTGATGAACCCGTACAGCTCCACGAGCACGCTCCCCAAGATGACGGGAATGCTCATGAGGAAGGAAAATTTGGCAACGTCCTGCGTCTTTGCCCCGCTCACCGTGCCCGCGACGATGGTTGAACCGCTCCGCGAGATCCCCGGGAAGAGCGCAACGGCCTGCATAAGGCCCATGGGAATGGCATTTCTCCAGCCGAGGTCCCTCTCCTTCCGCTTCGGAGACTTGGCAACAAACTCGCAGAAGAGGAGCAAAAGCGCCGTCACGGAGAAGCAGACCGCAAGGAGCAGAAAAGCCTGTTCCCCCTCGAAGAGTGCGTCGATCTCATCGTTGAAGAGGACCCCGACAAGCCCCGCGGGAATGGTGGCCACGATGAGCATGAGAAGGGTCTTGAACGGCTTTTTGAAGAGGGCGAGAATGTCCTTGAAAAAGACGGTGCAGACGGCGATGAGTGTCCCGAAGTGGAGCATGACGTTGATAAATGTCATGCTTCCGCCGCCGAGGTCGTACCCCATCACCTTCTGCAAAAAGACGAGATGTCCGCTTGAAGAAACGGGCAGGAACTCTGTGAGTCCCTGCACCGTGCCAAGTACAAATGATTTCCAAATGACTTCCCAAATGCTCATGCTGTGTCCTACGGATCAAGAATTGAGGTCGAGATCGCTCAGATCGGCGTAGCGGTCCTCGTGAACGGTCGCACTTCCCTTGGCGTATTTGTTGATGATCTCCGTCTGCTTGTTGCTCGCATAGGAGGTGACAGCCGCCGTCTTCTGCGCCTCGTAGAAGAGATTGGAGAAGCTCCCCTCGGTCTCCCTCTCCGCAGCGTTGTAGCCGCCGAAGGGCTCCATGTTGTCTGCCGTGAAGGAGAAGGTGCAGTAGATGATATGCCAGCCGTAGTCGGAGGGAACGACGATATAGTTGCCCGCGCCCGCCGCACACACGGTCTGCGCCGCATACTCGAACTCGGAGACGAAATCTGTCTTTTCGGGGGTCACTTCGTAGCCGAGGTAGGTGTTGAGGCCCGCTGTATCGGTATTATATGCGAAGGAGAGCTCGTTGATGACGGAGAAAGCCTTGTTCTCGTCGGTGTCGGCGACGAACAGGTTCTTTGCGTTGAAGCTGCTGAAATCGACCTTGCCTGCGTAGTACACGAACTTGGAGTAATCCACCGTGCCGTCCTTGTAGAAATCTGTCTGGGTGTAGTAGTCGTTTCTCTTTGCGGTGACGACGGAGGTTGCAAAGCCCTCGTGCGCGAGGTAGCCCTCCATCTCGGCGATGAACTGGTCGATATTGATCTTGTTGGGCTTTAAGGTGTATTTGCCGTCCTCGTCCTTGGTGACTTTGCCGTTATAGGTGTATTCGCCGATATAGTTCTTGAGGACTTCGTACTGCCCGTCTTTGCCTTCCTCCTGCTTCATGGAATCCTTGAAGAAGAGATAGGTCCTGTCGGCATCGTTGCCGAGGGTGCCCTTGTAGGCCTTGGTGTTCTCTGCGGCGTCGTAGGAGTGATCCGTTTCGCCCGTGAACCAAGTGCCGCGCTGGTCGGTTGCGCGCACTCTCTGGAGGATGTTCGCGCGCCATGCGAATTTATTGCCCTTTTGGTCGTTCTTGTCCATGCTGAGGTCGCCAAGGTCCTGCGTGTCCTTCGCGGAGAAGGGAAGAAGGATATTGATGACGAACCCGTAGCCTGCCTGCGGCGCCGTGAGCACGAAGGAGCTGTCGGACATGCCGTCGAGCGCGTCGTCGATGTCGAGCGTCCCCGCCTCGAAGCCGTCTTTCTGGCTCTTGAGGAGGGAATTGTAGGTATTCTCCATCCATGCGTCGTTCACGTCCTTCGCGGCATCCTCTTCGAATGCGTCGGCGATCTTGGTGATGATGGCGGATTCATAGGCTGATTTGAGCTGGCTCTTGAAGTAGCTCAAGTTTTCCACCTTTGTGGTATCTTCGTTGGGATTGAGGAGCCCGCTCGAGCGGATATTGGTGAGGAAGGTCGCATATGCCTGTCTGCGGGTATAGGCCGTGGAGTCGTCTACAGGTTCATAGCTGCCGAGCCCCGTTTCCGTGCCCGTGTAGATCTTATATTCGGTGTCGTAATAGTCCTCGTTCTCCGTGTCGATGCCCGTGGGCGTGGTGCGTACGGTTTCGGTGTTTTCGTCCTCGTCCTCTGCGTCGATGATGCTCTCCTCGATGGTGTCGAGAGAGCTGTTGAAGGAGACGCGGAGATCGTAGAGCGCCTTGTCGGCCTCCTCGTCGCTGAGGAAATAGCGGAGACCCGCGATCGTCTTGTCGATCTCGGTATCCCCTTGGAGCGCAGCCGTGTAGCCCGCAACGGTATAGGCGTTGCCGTCTTTATCGGTAAATCTCGCTTCCCCGTCCTCCTTGGCGGTGATGAAGAACACCTTCGCATACTGCACATAGACAGCGCGGTTGATGAGGCTGTCTTTGATGGCGTCGAACGTGTCGCGGTACGTCCAGCCGTATTGGCTCATGACGTTGGAACCGCTCGAGACGAAACTTGCGACCATGTCGCGCTTATAGATATTTTCGGTCTGAATGACCTGCGTATAGTCTTTGAAGTCCTCGTTTTCGGTAATGTTGACTTCGGCAATCACCTGCTCGTAGTCCTTCTTTGCATCCGTCGTCACGAGATCGCACCCCGCGAGGAGTCCGCACGCCATGACCGACGCAACGGAAAGTGCAAGCGCCGCTTTTGTTTTATGCTTCATAGTAAATGCTCCGTCTTTCTTTATTCATCGCAGGATACCCCCACGATTTTCATACGAACTCTATTATAAACCATTTCGCAAAAATGTGCAAATCATTTTCGTGATAAACAGAGAAAAATCATGCAAAAGTTACGGCAAATTTCAAAAATTTCGTCATCTGGACCATCGTTTTTCCGCCGTCGCCCAAAAACGGGAAGGAAAGAGCGGGCGAAGTTGTCATCTCGAGACGGAATTTTCCCTTGAATGCCTCCATCGCCGCCGCCATCTTTTCGCTGCCGAAGACGTCGAGCGAGGCAAACTCGAGCCGTCCGCCCTTGCTGCTCACTCCTATCTTTCTCACCCCCGCCTTCATGGCGTATGCCTTCATGAGGGCGATGACGAGAAGATTCAGCGTCTCGGGCGGCATGGGACCGTAGCTCTCCTCCATTGAGGAGCACACCCTCCTGTAGTCGGAGGCGCCGCCGATCTCTGCGATCTGTTTGTAGCAGTCCATGCGCCCCGCGGGGGATTCCACATACGATTCGGGAATGTAGGCCGTGGACTTGATGTCGAGCTCCACGTTCTCCTGCCTGACCCCCGTGAGCTCTTCCTTCAAAATCTTGGCATAGAGCTCGTAGCCGACCTTGTCCATATGGCCGTGCTGCTCTGCGCCGAGGACGTTGCCCGCTCCCCTGATCTCGAGGTCGCGCATGGCGATCTTGAACCCTGAGCCGAGCTCGGTGAACTGCATGATGGCCTTGAGCCGCTCGGAGGCGTTCTCCGTCATGATCTTATCGGCCTTAAAGGTGAAATAGGCATGCGCGAGGCGGGAGCTCCGCCCCACTCTTCCGCGGAGCTGGTAGAGCTGGGAGATGCCCAGCCTGTCCGCGTCGATGACGATGAGGGTATTCGCATTGGGAAGGTCGATGCCGTTCTCGATGATGGTCGTCGTCACGAGCACGTCGAATTCCCCGCGGTAGAAGCCGAAAACGCTCCGCTCGAGGGTGGCCCTGTCCATGCGGCCGTGGGCGACGCATATCTTGGCCTCGGGCACGACCTCCTTCAGCCTTGCCGCAAAGGTGTGAATGCTCTCCACTCTGTTGTAGAGGACAAAGATCTGCCCCTTTCTCGCGATCTCCCGCAATACGGCGTCGCGGAGCAGCGTCTCCGTCTCCTCGGCGACATAGGTCTGCACGGGGAGCCTCGCATGAGGGGGCGTCTGAATGGTGGAGATGTCACGGATCCCCGAAAGGGAGAGGTGCAGCGTTCTCGGAATGGGGGTCGCCGTCATCGTGAGGCAATCGACGTCCCGCTTGTAGTTTTTGATCTTCTCCTTGTGCTCCACGCCGAAGCGCTGTTCCTCGTCGAGAATGAGAAGCCCCAAATCGTGGAATCTGACGTCCGAAGAGAGCAGTCTGTGGGTGCCGACGATGAGGTCGATATTGCCCGCCGCAAGGTCAGAAAGAGTCTTGGAGATCTCCTTCTCCGAGCGGAAGCGGTTGAGGCAGGCGATGCGGACGCCGAAGTCCTTCATGCGCTCCGTCGCCGTCTGAAAGTGCTGTTCGGAGAGGACGGTGCTGGGGCACATGAGCGCAGCCTGCCGCCCCGCAAGAATGCAGAGATAGGCAGCGCGGAGGGCAACTTCCGTCTTGCCGAATCCGACGTCGCCGACGAGAAGTCTGTCCATGACCTTTGTGGAGCACATGTCCCCCTTGATCTCCTCGAAGGAAGTCGTCTGGTCGGGGGTGTCCTCATAGGGAAAGGCGGCGATGAACTCGTCCATGAGTTCGGGATATTCGGGGAAGGCGTAGCCGACCTTCTCCTGCCGCTCGGCATAGAGGGCCTTGAGGTCGAACGCCATCTTCTTGAGGCCTGCGCGGACGCGGGCCTTGATACGCTCGAACTCCCCGCCGCCGATCTTGGAGAGGGAGGGCGTCTCTCCCCCCATGTACTTCGAGAGGATATCCATGTTCTCGACGGGAACATAGAGGGTGTCGCCGTCCCTGTATTCGAGGGCGATATACTCCTTGGTGCCGTCCGTCGTTGAGATCTTTTTGGTGCCCGTGACGCGGCCGACGCCGTATGTCTCGTGCACGGCGTAGTCCCCCACCTCGGGTGCAAAGAAGAGGTCCCCCCTCTTCTTTTTGATGCGCCGCTCGGCAGCGGCCTTGACGAAGATGTCCTCCGTGCCGATGACGGCGAGCTTGCAGTCGTGCACCAAAAAGCCGTGGGCAAGGGTCTCGGGGAGGAGCACGACGCCGCGGAGATCTTCAAGTTTCTCCGTGAGCGGGGCAAAGGGCGGAAAGTACTCCGCAAGCGACTCCCTGAGCTTTCCCGCCCGCTCCGTACCGCCGCAGTAGAGCATGACGCGGTAGCCCGTCGAGATCCATGTACGGATGTCGATGGCGAGCTCTTCCAAGGAGTTCAGATAGCGCCGCACGGGCGTCGTCTTGTAATGAAAGATCCTGAGCGGATTTGTGAGAAAGGGGTTTCCCGTAAAGGTCTGAAGGGTCAGCGTGCGGTACCCCGTGAGGCTTGCGATGTTCTCGTAGGGAATGTACTGCCGCCGTGAACACGGAAGGGCCTCGCCGCCCCCGAGAAGGAGCTTGAGCCGTTCCTCGTGCTCGCGGTAGAGCCCCTCGAGCTTGTCTCGGATGAGCTTTCCCTCGTCCACGATGATGAGCGCATCTCTCGCGAGGTCCCCTAAAAATTCCCCCGTTCCCGAGAGAAGGGGCAGAAGGAAGTCGGAAATGTAGCCGTCCGCGGCGATCTCCTCCTCCACCGCCTGCATGCGTGCGCGGCAGGAGACGGGAAGCTTTTGGATCTCCCCCTTGAGCTTTTCGGCAACGGCGGGCGCTTCATCCTCCCCGAGAATGGCGTCCGTCGCGGCAACGATATCGATCGCGGAGAGTTTTTCGTACCGCTCCCCCGTCTCGCCGTCGTAGGGCTTGATGGCCTCCACGTCGTCGCCGAAGAAGTCAACGCGGACGGGGTGCTGAC
>CANRDK010000095.1 GCA_947629345.1 uncultured Clostridia bacterium | reverse complement strand
CGGACCGATCGGTTATGAGCCGACTGCTCTAACCACTGCGCTAAAGGCCCACGATACGCCGTCACACCGAATGCTTGTTTATCATAGTATAAATGCGGAGAAATGTCAAGTGATTTTTTGGTGATTTTAAAATTTTAGAGAACTTTTTTTTCGACAATTCTTTTTCTTACTTCCCGCATTCCGACAAAAGCCGCCGAGATTTCTCTGTTATAATCTTTTTACCGATAGAAAAGGGCAGACAGAGGAGGCAAATTGTTATGAAAATGCAGGGACGAATGATGGGCGGATCCCTCTATATCTATCTCTCGGGTGAACTTGACGAGCACTCCGTCTCAGAAGTGAGGGAAGCGGCGGACAGGCTCATCGACGAGTGCGCAGGGCTCTCCCGCGCGGTCTTTAACCTTGCGGGGGTCAAATTTATGGATTCAACGGGCATAGGCTTTCTCATCGGCCGCTACCGCCGTCTCAAAAAATATAATATGGACATGTATCTCGAGAATCCCGACGTCAACGCCGATAAGATCTTATCCCTTTCGGGCGTGTACGCCATCATGCCCAAATTGCAGGAGAGCGTATGAACGAGATGTCTTTGAAGTTTCTATCGAAGTCCGAGAACGAGGTGTTTGCGCGCAACGCGGTCGCCGCCTTTGTGCTGCCCATGAATCCCACCCTCGACGAGCTCTCCGACGTCAAAACAGCCGTCTCCGAGGCCGTCACCAACTGTATCGTCCACGCCTATCGGGGGAAGTCGGGCTGGATCACCCTGACCTGCCGTTCGGACGAAAATCGTCTACATATTGAAATTTCCGACGACGGAGCGGGCATCGAGGACGTCGATAGGGCCCTTGAACCCTTCTTCACGACGCTTGAGAGCGAGGAGCGTTCGGGCATGGGGTTCACGATCATGCAGTCCTTCATGGACGAATTCTCGGTGACCTCCGCCGCGGGGAAGGGGACAAAGGTGACGATGTGTAAGAACTTTGCCGCAGGGGCGAGCAATGCTGGGTGACGCGGAGACGAAGGAACTCATCCGCCGCGCAAAACTTGGAGACAATGCGGCGAAGGAAGTGTTGCTTGTAAACAATTCTTCACTATTGAAGAGCATTGTCAAACGGTATTTGGGGAAGGGCGTGGAGTACGACGACCTCTATTCTCTCGCCTGCATGGGGCTTTTAAAGGCCATTGCGGGCTTTGACGAGAGCTTTGAGGTGCGTTTTTCCACCTATGCCGTGCCGATGATCGCGGGCGAGATCAAGCGGTTTTTGAGGGACGACGGGAGCGTGAAAGTTTCCCGTGCGCTCAAGAAGGCGGCGCGCGAAATCAACAGATATATCGAACATTATACCGTCGAACACGGCAGCCAACCGACCGTGAAGGAGCTCGCTGCGGCCTTCCATATGGAGGAGGGCGAGGTCGTGTTTACGCTCGGTTCGGGACGCATGCCCGTCTCCATCGACGAGGAGGGGGAGTATAAGGATGAAAAGACGACGACTCTTGCCGAGAAGCTCCCCTCCAAGGACGACCCCGAGGACATGATCGACCGCATGGTTCTCAAAGAGGCCATTGAAAAGTTAAGTGAAAGAGACAAAAAAATCGTCGTGCTGCGATATTTTCGGGACATGACGCAGAGCGAGGTCGCCAAGGCGATCGGGGTCTCGCAGGTGCAGATCTCGCGCATCGAAAGTCGAATTATTTCACAGTTCAAACGCGATTTAACGGGCTGAAAAAGAGGGCACATACCCTCTTTTTTTGCGCTATAAGTGCGCAATTTTTGCATTTGAAAAGGTGTGGCCCCTTGGCTCCCCTTGTAGGGGAGCTGTCACGCAGTGACTGAAGGGTTCCCTTGGCTCCCCTTGTAGGGGAGCTGTCACGCAGTGACTGAAGGGTTTTTGAACCCTATCCCCCCTTCGGGGTACTTCCCCTAAGAGGGGAAGCAAGGATGCCCCCGCCTTCCCCCTCATTCTGAGCGAAGCGAAGAATCCCGTTGATCGACGGACTTCCGTTCTTAGAGCGGGATTCTCTCGCCCCTTGCGGGGCTCGGAATGAGGCAACAGGCTTCCGTGCGTTTAACGGGATGCTTCGCTACGCTCAGCATGAGCAGTTGCTTCCGTGCGTTTAATGGGATGCTTCGCTACGCTCAGCATGAGCGCAGACTTCGTTTGAGGGTTGGGGGGAAGCGGAAGATATCTTGACTTATGGCGTGGCTTGTGATATAATTGTATTGTGGTAATTTCGCCATAAATTAAAATCAAGGAATGTGTGGCATGAAACGTAAATTGTTATTGTTATTTTCCCTGCTGATCTCCGTCCTTTGCCTGTGTTTTGGCCTTGCGGCGTGTGACGGCAGCGCCAACGGTCCCAATGCAGACCGTCCGTCCGAGGGGGAGGAAGAACCGCCGCATGTACATACCTTCACAAATTATCAATACAACGGCGACGCGACCTGCGAGGAGGACGGTACGGAGACGGCCAAGTGCAGTTGTGGGGAAACAGACACCCGCGCGGCAGTTGGCTCCAAGCTCGGCCATGATTGGGGGGAGGGCGTTGTGACGACGGAGCCGACTTGCTCGTCGGAGGGGGTCAGGACGTTCACCTGCAGTCATGACGCCAACCATCATAAGACGGAGGACATCGGGATAGACCCCGACGCCCATCTCTGGGACGACGGCGTTGTGACGCGGGAGCCCACCTGCTCCTCCGCGGGAAGCAAGCTCTACACCTGCCGCTATAACGAGGACCATCATCGGGAACAGCTTCTCGACGCAGAGCCTGACCGTCATCAGTTCGGCGAATGGGTCGAGGCGCAGTCACCCACATGTGAATCGGACGGCCGCCTCGGATATTACAAATGTGAAAATTGCAATCGCTATTTCGGCGAGGACGGGGAGGAGATCGAAAATCCCTTCCTTTCCCCGCTCGGCCATGATTGGGGGGAGGGCGTTGTGACGACGGAACCGACCTGCATTTCCGAGGGTGTCAGGACCTTCACCTGCAGTCACGACGCGACCCATCAAAAGACGGAGCGCATTGAAATCGATCTCACTGCCCATGCTTACGGCGATTGGGTGGAGAAAAAAGAGCCCCTGTGTGAGACGGACGGCTACTTCGGCCACTACGAATGCGACCTCTGCCACAAGTCCTTTGATGAGACATACGGGGAGATCGAACAGGTCACCATTCCCAAACTCGGGCACGATACCGTTCACCATGAGGGCGTTGAACCGACATGCTCGGAGAGCGGGCTCGCCGCATACGACAGCTGTAAACGATGTGACTATCAGAGCGTGAAGGAGGTCTATCTCCCCGCATTGCATATCAATTACTATGTGGGGGAGGACGGCTGTTACACGGTGAATCAAGTGTCCGCGGCGGTTTGCGACCATACCGAGGTCACGATCCCGTCTACCTATATGGATAAGCCCGTGACCGTGGTCGGCGACTATGCATTCAAGGGCAACACCCATCTGCAGTCCATTCACTTCCCCGAAACGCTGACCATGATATCCTACGGCGCATTTGAGGGCTGTACGGGGCTCAGAGAGGTGACGATCCCGAACAGCGTGCGGATGATCGGCATCGATGTGTTCAAAAACTGCACAAACCTCGAGACGATCACGATCGGCAGCGGCGTGATCGGCATCGGCGGAGACGCGTTCGCAAATTGCGCAAATCTGAAAAAAGTGATCACGCCCGACCTTGCGGCATGGTGCAAGATCTCCTTCGGCGGGACGACAGGCAATCCCCTTAACTGCGGAAATGCACACCTCTATGAGGGAGAAAGGGAGATCGTCGATCTCACCATTCCGACAGGGGTGACCAAGATCCTCAATGACGCGTTCTATGGCCTGAAAACGCTCAGAAGCGTGGAGATCTCCGCGGACGTCACCGAGATCGGATCGGGAGCGTTCTACGACTGCAGCGGGCTCGAGCATGTGACGGTCGGCGACGGCGTGAAGAGCATCGGGAACACCGTGTTCATGTATTGCAACGGAATGACGGAGATCACGGTCGGCAGCGGCGTCACCGAGATCGGATCGAATGCATTTTACGGCTGCACTGCGCTCAAAAAGGTGATAACGCCGAACCTTTCGGTCTGGTGTAAGATACAGTTCAAGAGCGAGTTTTCCAATCCGCTCTGCAGCGGCGGGACCCTCTATGAGGGGAAGAATACGCTCCTCGACCTCACCATTCCAAACGGGGTCACCGAGATCCTTCCGATGGCCTTCTTCGGCTTTGCAGACCTGAAGAGCGTCGTAATTCCCGATGGCGTCACGGCGGTGGGCAAGTATGCTTTCAGCGGCTGCACGGATCTCACTTCCGTCACGGTGGGGAAGGGGGTGACTTCGTTCGGCGACCAAGCGTTTGCGGGCTGTACGCTGATCGAGAAAGTTACGGCCGACCTCGCCGCTTGGTGCAAGATCGACTTTTGTGAACCCGAAGATACGCACGACAAGTTCACCTCCAATCCACTCTGGGGCGGCAAGGCGAGCCTCTATCAGGGGGAACAGAAACTTGCGGACCTCACGATCCCCGACGGGATCACGGAGATCAAGCCGTATGCCTTTTACAAATGTCAGGGGCTTGAAAGCGTCGTCATCGGAGACGGCGTGACGGCGGTCGGGAAGGATGCCTTCTATGTGACCCAACTTTCCTCCTTAACGCTCGGCAAAAGTGTGAGATCGATCGGGGACTTCGCGTTTACAAGCTGCAGCGCGCTTGCGTCGCTCGAACTCCCCGAGGGGCTCGAAAGCATCGGCAGCTATGCGTTTTACGAATGCAGGCTGCTTGGAGTTCTGAACCTTCCGAACAGCGTGACTTCGGTGGGGGAAAGTGCATTCGGCAGATGCAGATTGAACGAGGTCACGGTCGGCCGCGGGGTGGTTTCGATCGGGAGCGGTGCGTTTTCGGAATGCACGTCCATCAAAAAGGTGACAACGCCCGACCTTGCCGCGTGGTGCAAGATCGAATTCGGGAACGAGAGCTCTAACCCGCTCTATCCGAACAGGGCAAGTTTCTTTGTGGGCGACGCGGAGCTCACTTCCCTCACTGCCCTTCCCGAAGGGATTACGGAGATAGGGCAATTTGCGTTTGCGGGCTGTAAGAGCTTGAAGAGCGTTGGGATCCCGAGCGGCGTCACTGCGGTCGGGCCGTGTGCCTTTGAAGATTGCCGTTTGCTCACGGACGTTGCGCTCGGCGGCGTCACGGAGCTCGGCTATGGCGCTTTTTACGGGTGCAAGAACCTCACGAGCGTGAAGATTGCGGGAAGTTTCACCGAAATCGGGAAGAACACGTTCAGCGGCTGCACTTTGCTTGTGGAACTCTCCCTCCCCGAGAGCGTGACTTCCATCGGGGACAGGGCGTTTTATGAATGTAGTTCTCTGAAGGAACTCGAAATTGCAGGCGGCGTGACTTCCATCGGGGAAAATGCGATCAATTATACGAACATTGAAATGATCCGCTACAACGGGACGATCGACGGGTGGAAAGCGATCGATAAGGCATACGGCTGGGACGGAAGAAGAGCGGGCCACTACACCGTGATCTGTACAAACGGAACCATCTCCCCCGACGGCACAGCAGTTCCCCTCGGCTTTCTGACCAGCCGCTCATC
This sequence comes from uncultured Clostridia bacterium, assembly GCA_947629345.1. Classification (GTDB taxonomy): domain Bacteria; phylum Bacillota; class Clostridia; order Christensenellales; family Borkfalkiaceae; genus Gallimonas. The sequence continues at coordinate 1,610 of CANRDK010000095.1, read as the reverse complement.
CTGAGCGCAGCGAAGGATCTCATGAAACGCACGGCACCCTCAACGTCCCTCGGCTCCCCTCTTAGGGGAGCTGTCACGCAGTGACTGAGGGGTTTTGAACCCTATCCCCCCTTCGGGGTACTTCCCCTAAGAGGGGAAGCAAGGACGCTCCCGCCTTCCCCCTCATTCTGAGCGAAGCGAGGGGATCTCGTAGACCGACGGACCCAGCCCCGCGTCATTTTGCCTTTCCTCTTGCCCGCCCCTGCGAAAGAGAGGTAGGGATTCGCCTTTCCTCTTGCCCGCCCCCTGCGTAAGGGGGCGGGGTAGGGGTGGGAGTACGCCCTCAAACGCAGTTCGTGCTCGAGGCGGTGTTGTTAGTGCGGCGAGATGCTTCGGCACGGCCTTTGTGGACTGCGTTCCACTTCCGTTCTCAGCATGACGTCGCTGCGGGACGCTTAGAATGTGTGGACAGGATGACGGACATAAAAAAAGACGACATATGTGCCGTCTTTTTTCGTATAACTTCATGCAGTGGTCATTTTGTCAACCCAAAGTTTGCCATTGTGATATTGTAGCCGCATTCTTTCAGCTTGGCATTTGCCTTATCCAAAATGACGTTATATAATTCTTTAATTGTGTCGAGAAGGTCACTTTGATTGGCGCAATACCCCGTTCTCATAGAACAATTTAACGAACTTGAACGAGAACTCCATTCGGTAAATGAGCCTCCCGCGGTGCCGGTTATGTCATCGCCTAAGTCGGTTATTCCAAATGCTGTGGAATAAGCCCACATCCACTCTTTGTCATAACTATTGTAAGCAAAAGTTATAATATCTTCTTTATGCACTGATTCGCTGGCTTGGTACGACAGCGCACTGATCTTGCAGTCATAATCATTGTCGTACGTCAATACGACCGCGGGCATTCCTTCAAAGACGATCCCAAGGTCATCTTCACTGTTCTTATCGATAAACTCCTTCCACATGGTATCGAAGTCTGCGCCGCAGGCCTTGCATGTGCCGATCCCGGTATGGTTTATGACGGGAGTTGTCTTGTCGCCCTTATAGGAATCGTTGCACTTGCTGCATGTGAACAGATTGTACCCTTCTTCGGTACAAGTGGCTTCGACTTGTGTTTCCACATACTCATGTTCACAAGCGCAACCGGTGACGAAGCATGTTGCGGAAGTGCTGATAACGCAAATCAAAAGCAGTAAGAGGAGTGAGTTTCTTTTCATAATTTTTCTCCTTTTTATGAATGTACTTTCATTATATAGTGAAAATCACTATAAGTCAAGTAATTTATAGAAAATTTTCCTATAATTTTAATATGGATATCGCAAAGAGGGTAGGGGAGAATCTGAAGCAGGCGCGGCGGGCAAAGGGGCTCTCGCAAACACAGCTTGCGGCGGAATTGGGCAAATACCAGCCTGATTATTCCAATTATGAACGGGGTAAGACTCAGCTTGACTACGAAAAGATCGAATATCTCTGCAAGAGGCTTGATATCACACCCAACGACCTCTTCGGAATTGATTAAAGCGGACGTTTTTCGTCCGCTTTTGTTGGTAACTGAAAACCACGCGATAGTCGCGTGGTTCAAAAGAGGCTATGCCGATGAGGTAGACAAAA
>CANRDK010000094.1 GCA_947629345.1 uncultured Clostridia bacterium | reverse complement strand
GAGCTGTTGTTCATCGGTGAAATTCATTTCTCCCCCCTTTCCGCCTTGGCAATGGCGGCGATCTGCGCACAGGTGACGGCGGCCTCCTTCCGTTCCACCCCCGAGAATCCGCACATGCCCCTGTATTGACAGTACTCACACGCGCCGTCATAGGGCGAGGGGGCGAGATTGCCCGCCTCCATCTCCCCGATGGCCCTCTTTGAGACGAGGACGGCGTAGTCGAGAAAGTCCCCGAAGGCCTCCTGCGGGAGGCCCTTTTCGCTCCTGCCGCCCCCCTCGTAAAAGGCGCTCTTGCCCTCCGTCCTGAGCGTATCCATGTGCGCGAGGAGGCCGTCGTCCTTCACGAAGAATCCCTTCATGCGGAAGGGCGGGGCGTCCGTGCCCGAGAACTCGTCGCGGGCGGGGAAATAGAATGCACCCGCGGGGACTTTCCCCTCCGAAGCGGCGAGAAGGTAGAGCTCGAGCTGGAGCTTCCTGCCCGTATAGTAGGCGGCGGGCGTATCGTCGATCTCCCCCGTCTTGTAGTCGATGATGCGGACATAGTCGCCGCAGCTGTCTATCCTGTCCGTCCTGCCCTTGAGGCCGATCGCGGGGAGGCTGATCTCCCGCTCCTCCGCTTCGACGCTGAAGTCGGAGAAATGGACTTGGCGGAAGCATGCCCGCGTGACGGCGCCGCACTCCTTCACGAGCCGTTCACCCGTGTATGCACCCGCGCCCGTGTCCGTCAAAAAGGCATAGCGGGGACTTGCGAGCAGTTCCCTTGCAATACTTTCCGCCGCCGTCCCGCATTCCTCCTCGTCGGCATATTCGTTGAAATGGGGAGCCGTCTGCTCGAGGACGGTGTGGACAAAGGTGCCCGTATCCGTATCGAGCACGCTCCGCTCCTCCCGCTCCCTCAGGCGCAGGGCATGGGCGGCGAAACTGCTGTAGGGGCAGGCAAAGTAGCTCTCGAGCAGGCTCGGCGAGATCTGCCCCCCAAAGAGAAGGGCGGGAAGTTTCTCGCTCGGCCCCTTTTCCCCCGCCGCAAGAGAGCGAAGGTCCTCACGCTCCTGCAGCATGGCGCGAAGGGAGAAATAGGGCTTAAGGCTCTGTTCCTTGCCCGCCGCATAGTCCTCCCTAAGGCGCAGAAGATTGCGGAGTGCGGGGGCCCTTTCACAGCTTTTGTAGAGGTAGGTCTCGGGCATGGGTGCCCCAAAACACATATTGTCGATGGACAAAAATGCTTCCCCCCGCCTTGCCTCCTCCCCCATGACGCGGAGCGGACACCCAACGTAGAGCTCCCTTTGGAAGGAGCAGAGGTTGAGATACAGGCTCTCCCTTGCGCGCATGTTGACGACCTTGATCTGCGGTTCGATCTCGAGAGAGAGGGCCTCGAGCCGCTTGATCTCCCCGTCCGTGATGACGGCCGTATCGCCCGAGGCGCGGGGGAGGGATTCGTCTGCCCCGAGGAGAAAGAGCACGGGAACGCGGGCAAATCTGCTCTCCGTGGCGTCCCCCAAAAAGACGGCGTCCGCCGACTGCGGGATCATCGATATCTCCTTTGCCTCAAGCCCGCTCCTGAGAAGGTCAGAAAACTCGAGGGCGGTGAACTTCATCTCCCCCGCGAGGGGATCGATCTCATCCAAAATTTCATAGAGGGGGGCGACGTCGAGGAATCCCCTCTCCGCCCCCTCGAATTTTTCGGACAGCGTTTCGGTGATCTCTGCGCCCCCGACGAGGTCGTAGAGGGAACGGACGGCGGCGGTGAATTTTGCTCCCTTTCCCGTCCGCGGGAAGAGGGCGAGAACGGCGCGAAGCTTCTCCCGCAGGGCAATGAGAGAGACACGGTCGTATCCCTTTACGGCGTCGCCGTCCTTGATCTCGCGGTTCACTGCTCCGCGGTAGCCGCCGTATTTTAAGAGATAATTTCTGTAGTCGTCCGCGTTCCCGAAATAGACGGAGGAGAGCACAGCGTCCACGGAGTCGGGAGTTCCCCCGTCGTGGATGCAGGCGAGGACGTCGAGGGCGAAACGGCAGAAGGGGTGCTCCGAAAGGGGCCGCTTTCTGTCTGAGAAGAAGGGAATGCGGTAGTCCTTCAGCATGCGCTCTGCCTGTGCAAAGCGGGCCTTGTCGGGCAGAAGGATCGCAAAGTCGCGATAGCGGAGCCCCTCCGTGAGCACATGTTTCTTGATCACGGCGCACGCCGTCTCCATCTCCTCGCTCTCGTCTGCCGCGCGGAAGAGGTGAATGTGCTCCCGCCTTTCCCTCTCCCTGCCGTAAATTTCGGGGGAGAACAGCCATTCGGCAACAAACGCAGCGTCGCCCGCAAGGTCGGACGGAAGTTCACGCGAGACCGCTCCCCCCATCTCCTCTGCGGCCAGCCGAAACGCATGCGCCGCCTCGTTGGTATACACGCCCTTGCCCGCGAGGAAGATGCCCGTGACCCTTCCCCCGCACCCAAGGGCAGCTCTCACCCCCTCCATCGCCTGACGGGTGAAGGACGGAAAGGCAAAAAAGACGATATGACTGCCGCGGAGCTCCTCTTCAATGCGCTGCGGAAGAAGGGCGAGGTAGCCGTTTTCGTCGAGCAGTCCCCTCTCCTTTAAAAATTCGTCGTACTTTTCGAGCACAAAGGCGAGGTCGGAGAGCTTGTGGGAGAGCATTCCCTCCGTCTCCTCCGCACTCTTCCGCAGAAGCGCAGCGTCGGCACGGGAGGAGAGGAGCTGGGCGATCGTCTCATACACCGCCTGCGCGGCTCCCTTCTTGAAGCAGTGGAGCTCATCCGCATGATCGGAGAGAATGGAGGAAATTTCCATGACGGAGCCCTGCTTGGAGAGAATGGCCCTGTCCCCCTTTAAAAAGCGTTTGAATGTGGTCACCGTCGCCGTGAATGTCCCCTTGGCATGCAAAACGGCGGCCTTTTCCGCAAGGAGAGTGAGCTTGTCCTCGCAAAAGACCGTGACATTCCCCTCCTCCGCATCGATGAGGGAGGAGAGCGCGGCAAGAGCCGCATCAAGCGTGGGCGCCCCGATGATGCTTGTCATGTGTCCACCTGTGAATTTTTCTTCTATTATATCACAAACGCTCCGAAATTTTTGGGATTTTCATCGAATTATTTTTACAAATACAAAAAAATGTGGTATAATGGTCGGGAATGAACGATTCGGAGGAATTTTATGAGGAAAAGACGCCTCTTTGGGCTATTGCTCCTTGCCCCTCTCGGCCTGCTTGCGGGCTGCGGCGGCCCGCTTACACTGAGCTTTGCGCCCAACTGGTTCTATAATAATACGATCGAGAGCCTCGGGGGCACGAACGAACAGCTGGAATATGAGGTCTCATTCACCCCTTCGGGGATCGAGGGTACGAGCGTCAGCTACGACAAGGGGACGTATGTGACGACCCTTTCGGCAGAGAGCATTGCGCAGGGTGAAAAGACCGTGCTTGCCTATCGCTATCACACCGAGCTCAACATCTCGGGCAAATACACCAACGGGGAGCTGGAGAGCGATACATTTGAGGACTCCATGATCTCCACCGTGTGGTTCACCAAGGCAGAGGACGGACTTCGCCCCATCAAGAGCGAAAAGACAGTGCATTCGACCGTTCCCTTCACCGAAAACGGCTCAAACGATTGGGTCTCAGCCTATGAATTCAGCTACACGTTCACCTATGACGAAGGGCTTGAAAATGCAGATTACACGCTCGACATCACCGCGCCCGCATCGCAGAAAAAGCAGGAGAGCGGCAGGATAGAGCTGGACTTCGGCGAGACGTTTATCGACAATGAGGAGATCGTGATGGCCCTGCGCGGGCTCAGCCTCTCCGCTTCCACAACTTCGATCCCCTTTTTCACCATCGACCCGCAGACGAGGCAGACGGTGAAGATCGGGTACTCCGTGGAGGCACAGAATGTGGCGATCCCTGCCTTTACCTGCAACGGGGAGCTCATTGAGGGGAACATTGACGCGGTGCAGGTCTCCTGCGCATACAGCACGGCCAACCCCGGGCCCACACGCAGATTTCTCTATGCGGCGAGAACGGAGAATTCCAAAAAATACAGGAGCGTTTTGCTCCGCTTTGAAAATCCCATCATGAACTCGCTGGGCACGATGACCTACACGCTCAAGAGCGCAACATTCGGCGATTGAAACAGCAATTCGGCAATTGAAACAGCAAAAAAGGCCTTCCGCAAGAAGGCCTTTTTATTGATCGTCCCGCTCATCCTCAGTCCGAACGCAGTCATGCCCCCATCAGTCACGCAAGGGCGCGTGACAGCCTCCCCCCCCGAGGGGGTAGGCTCTTCCTGCCCCCTCCTGAGGAGGGGGGTAGGGGGGTGGGCAACGATTCCAATCACGCCCTTACAAATTCTCCTCGATCCACGCGCGCATCTCTTCCTCGGGAAGGAAGCCGACGGTTTGAGCCTTTACCTCGCCGTCCTCAAAGATGAACACGGCGGGAATGGAGAAAATGCCGAGCGAGGCCGCCAAGTCTCCGTTGTCGTCCACGTTGACTTTGACGAACTCCGCCCTCTCTTGAAAGGTCTCGCTCAACCCCTCCATCACGGGCCCGAGCATGCGGCACGGACCGCACCAAGGGGCCCAAAAATCGCATATAAGTGTCTTTTTTTCTTCCGTCACGAGCCTGTCGAGCTCCTGTCCGCTCACTTCTTTCACCATCAAAGTTTCCTCCCCTGTTTGATATATTGTGCCAATGCGCCGAATCTTACGCGTCTCGACGTTGAATGCTCCATATCCTTGACTTCCGCAAGCCCCTCTTTGAGCTCCTCCTCGCCGAGCACGACAACGAATCTTGCGCCGAGTTTATCGGCATACTTGAACTGGGCCTTGACGGAACGCTCCACGAGGTCTGTCTCGCAGATGAGCCCCTCGCTGCGGAGCTCTTCGGCAAGGAGAAAGGCCTTTTCCCGCGACGCATCGTCCATGCCGAGGAGATAGCAGTCCGTCCTCTGGAGCGAAGGGGCGAGGTTAAGGGTGTCGAGAAGCATGATGAGCCGTTCGAGCCCCGCCGCAAATCCGACCGCAGGCGTGGGCTTTGCACCCAGCTGGCTGAGGAGGGTATCATATCTTCCCCCGCCGAGCACCGTGCTCTGGGCTCCGAGGGCGTCGCTCGTGAATTCAAACACCGTACGGCTGTAATAGTCGAGGCCGCGGACAATGGAGGGATCCACGTCATACCTGATCCCCGCCGCCGTCAGGAGGGACTTCACCCCCTCGAAATGGGCCCTGCAATCGTCACACAAAAAGTCGAGCATGCGGGGCGCATTCGCCGTATATTTCTTGCACCGCTCCTCCTTGCAATCGATCATACGCATGGGGTTTTTGTCGAAACGGCTCCTGCAATCTTCGCACATATCTGCAAGATTCGGTCTGAAATACTCCCTCAATGCCTCCTGATATTTTGCACGGCAGGCGGGACAGCCGATGGAGTTGATATGGAGCCGCACCGCCGCGGTGACGCCGATCTCCCGCAAAAACCGATAGGCAAAGGCAATGGCCTCCGCATCCGCCGCAGGGCCCTCCGCACCGTAGAGTTCGGCACCGAATTGGTGGAATTCTCTGAGCCTCCCCGCCTGCGGCCGCTCATAGCGGAACGCGGAGATGAGGTAGTACGTCTTAAAGGGCATGACGCCGCCCTGCAGGCCGTTCTCGATAAAGGCCCGCGCGACCCCCGCCGTGCCCTCGGGACGAAGTGTCACCGAGCGGCCGCCCTTGTCGAGGAAGGTATACATTTCCTTCGTGACGACGTCCGTCGTGTCCCCCACGCCGCGGGCAAAGAGCTCGGTGTGTTCAAAGACGGGCGTGCGGATCTCCTTGAAGCCATACTTCTCGGAAGTCCTTCTCGCCGCCGCCTCGATAAAGTGCCATTTGTGGATCTCGGACGGCAGTGCGTCCTTTGTTCCCTTTGGAATATTGATCATACAGTTTCCTCTCGTGATATTATAGGCCGAGTGCGCGCAGGAGGGAAATTGCCTCCATGCTCCCCGCATCCGCCGCGGCTTTCAGCCATTCCGCCGCCTTTTCGTCGTCGAATTCCACGCCCTCCCCCGTGTAATAGCAGAGGGCGAGGCGGAGCATTGAGGGTTCATACCCCTGCTCTGCCGCGGCCGTGAGCCATTCGATCGCAGCGGAAGGGTCCATCGGGACCCCCGTTCCGTCGAAATAGCAGCCCGCAAGGTTGTGCTGTGCCATCGCCTGACCCTGCCTTGCCGCCGCCTCGTACCAGCGTGCCGCCGCTTCAAAGTCCGATTCTGTCCCGAGACCGTCGTAAAAACAGCCCGCAAGGTTGAACTGCGCGTCCGCATTCCCCTGCTCCGCCGCCTTCAAAAACCATTCAAAGGCCTTTTGAAGGTCCTGTTCAAGGCCGATGCCGTGATAGTAGGCGATCCCGACATTGCACTGCGCCACGTCGATCCCCTGTTCCGCCGCCTTTAAAAACCATTCCTCGGCGGTTTTTTTGTCGCAGGGAACCCCCTCTCCGTCGAAATAACAGCAGCCGAGGTTGAACTGTGCGAGCGCATTCCCCGCCTCTGCGGCAAGGGTATACCACTTCACGGCGGCCTCGGGGTCCCGTTCGGCCCCCTCTCCCCGCTTGAGGCGGTTGCCGAGCTCCACCTGCATCTCCGTGTCGCCCTGTTCCGCGCCTATCTGCAGCTCGGCGGCAGTAAGATCTTTGATCTCCTCTTTCATTCGGTCTCCCTTTGGTCAAAGGACATATTTTTTGAGATTTCTGTCGCTCGTCATGTTCTTGAGGTGTTCCTCGACATAGGCCTTGTTGATCTCCACGGTCACGACGGGATAATCCCCGCCGCCCGCATTGAAGGAGATGTCCTCGAGAAGGTACTCCATGACGGTGTGCAGACGCCTTGCGCCGATGTCCTCGCTCGTGAGATTGATCTCCTCGGAGATCTCCGCGATCGTCTCGATGGCGTCAGGCGTAAATTTCAGATCGATATTGTCTACGCCGAGAAGCACGGCATACTGCTGGGTGAGGGAGTGCTCCGTGTTCGTCAATATCTCGACAAAGTCCTCCTTGGTGAGCGACTTGAGCTCGACGGAGACGGGGAAGCGGCCCTGCAGTTCGGGAATGAGGTCCTCCACCTTGGAGACGTGGAACGCCCCCGCAGCGATGAAGAGAATGTAGTCCGTCTTGACGGCGCCATACTTCGTCATGACCGTCGTCCCCTCCACGATGGGGAGAATGTCCCGCTGGACACCCTCGCGGCTGACATCGATACTGCCGCTCTCCTTCCCCGCG
>CANRDK010000093.1 GCA_947629345.1 uncultured Clostridia bacterium | reverse complement strand
ACGGCGTCCGCTTTCAGCGCCTCGAGCAGGCGGAGATGGGTCTCGAGACGGGGGAAATCGGCATTGCGGGCGAAGATATTCGCGGCGACGTACACCTTTTTGCCCCGCGCGTGGGCATAGGCAATGCCCTCGGCGAGTTCTTCGTCGGTAAAATTATCGGCAAAGGTGCGCAGAGAGAAGGACTTGCCGCCGAGGTAGACCGCGTCTGCGCCGTAGTAAAATGCGAGTTTGAGTTTTGTGAGGTTGCCCGCAGGGGCCAAAAGTTCTGGTTTCATAGTTGTTGGTGAATGGGTTGTGGCGGAGGAGTGTATCCCCGCCCCCTACCCCCCTCCCCAAGGAGGGGGCATGACTGCGTTCGGGCCCTACCCAAGGAGGGGGCATGCCGCCGCTACCCTCATCCCGAGCGTAGCGAGGGGATCTCGTAGACTTACGGACCTCCGTTCTTAGAGCGAGATTCGCTCGCCCCTTCGGGGCTCGGAATGAGGAAACAGGCTCCCGACGGACTTCGTATAAGGGCGGACCCCCACCCCTACCCCGCCCCCTGACGCAGGGGGCGGGCGAGAGGGAGGGCAGGATGAGCGGGGCGGGTCAGGATGAGCGGGCGGTACATTATACCTTCCTCGATACGGCGAGGCCTTCGCCGAGTTCGAGGATTTTGGTCTCGAAGTCGGGGTCCTTCTCCAAACTGTCAAGATATTCTCGGATGTGTTCCACGAGCATTCTCCTCTTTTTCGGGGGCTCCCCGCGCACCCAGCCGTAGAGCAGAACATCATCCGACAGGAGATACCCTCCCCTCTTTAAGAGCCGTTTGCAGTCGGGAAGGTACCTTATGTACTGCACCTTGGGGCCGTCCAAAAAGATGAGGTCGTATTCTCCGCTGAGGAGCGGCAAGATCTCTCCCGCGTCCCCTTCATAGAGCGTGACGCGCTCCGAGACGCCGAAACGGGAAAAATTCTCCCGCGCACGTCTGACGCGGACGGGGTCCCTTTCGATGGCCGTGACATGTGCCGTGCCCGAAAGAAGCAGCGCGATGGAAGTAAGCCCCTCCGCCGCGCCGATCTCCAAAAAATGTTTCGCCTGTATGCGTTCCGCAAGCGCAAGGATGTACGAAAGCGTCTCGTCCGCGCAGGTGGGATCTCTCCCCTTCTTCGCCTCCTCTCTGAGGGCAGAAAGTTCTATGTTCATTCCTCGCTCCATGCCGCGGCATACTCCGCCGCCCTCTCCTCATAGGTGCGGCCGAGCACCCGACTGACGATGGGGAAGGGAGAATTCATCGCCGCCGCGGGCAACGGCTCCGTGTTGTTTGTCTTGAACAGACGGTGGAAAATTGCCCTGAGCACTTCGATCTGCTCCCGATAGATCTCCGCATGGGCACACTGCGTGCGGAACTCCTCGTATTCGGTGCGGGCGGTGACGATATCCCCCTCGTCGAGTTTGATGAGAATGTAGGAGTAGGCAGTCATGTACTTCCAGCCGAGGCCGCCGCCGTGACGGAGGGTATCGATATACCGCTTGGCCGTAGGGAGGTCATCGAGGGCCATATTGACGCGGACATAGCGCAGGAGGGCGACCGTGCGGACGAGGAAGAAGAAGGGACTCTTCATCTTCTGTTCGATGAGGGCCTTTTCCTCGTTGTACCGTTTTTCATCGCACAGCTTGCCGCACTTGATGTTGAGATTGTCCCGCGTGATGACGGTGGCAAGGGCGATGACGTCCGCGGCCAGCGCAACTGCGCCGATGATGCCCAAGTAGTAGTACTCATCGGAGAGGAAAGCAAGCACCGTACCGACGATCAGCAGCGCCGCGGCGACCGAAAATCCAATGTAGAAAAACAAATTCCGCTTTCTCATGACATTCTCCTTATGCATGATTTTCCCCGCCCCTACCCCCTCCCCAAGGAGGGGGCTTAACGTTCGGGCAAGGACGGACCCTTGGCTCCCCTTGTAGGGGAGCTGTCACGGCTGTCCTTGCCGTGACTGAGGGGTTTTTTAAACCCTATCCCCCGCTGCGCGGGTACTTCCCCTAATAGGGGAAGCAAGTGGGACTTCGTTCAGCCCCCTCCCCAAAGAGAGGGCATAATACCACAATTTTAAATTTTTAATTTTTAATTTTTAATTTTTTTAAATCTCCTGAATGATCGGGACGATCATAGGCGATTGCTTAGATTTCTTGAAGATATGGTTGCGGACGGCGCGGCGGACAGCATTTTCGTAGTCGGAGGCCGTTGCGCTCGACGGGACCGTCCTCACCGCCTTCATGACGACTTCCTTGAGCTCACGGAGGGAGTTCTTTTCGTCCGTGAACACAAATCCCTTGCTCGTGATGAGGGGTTCGCCGATGACTGCCCCGTCCGAGAGGCAGATCCCGATGATGAACAGCCCCTCCGCAGACATGTGCAGGCGGTCTTTGAGCGCTTCCCCGCTCTCAAGGTCCTCAAAGCCGTTGCCGTCGATGAGAATGGAGCCGCCCGAAAAGCTCTCCCCCTGCCTCAGCGTATCCTCGGTAAGTTCGACAGAGGACCCGATCTCGGGAATGAAGATATGCCCCTCGTCCATGCCCATCTCCTGTGCGAGGAGGGCGTGGCGCTTCAGGTGCCGATACTCCCCGTGGATGGGAATGAAGAACTTGGGCTTTAAGAGGGAATGGATGATCTTGTGCTCCTCCTGACAGGCGTGGCCTGAGACATGGATCTTCTCGAGGCTCTCATAGACGACGTTCGCGCCCCGCTTGTAGAGGTTGTTGATGACGCGGTAGACCATTCTCTCGTTCCCGGGAATGGGATTGGCGGAGATGATGATCGTGTCGTTCTCCCCGATCGTGACCTTGTTGAATTCGCCGTCTGCCATGCGGGTGAGGGCGGACATGGGTTCCCCCTGCGACCCCGTGGAGACGATGACGATCTCGCGGTCAAAAAAGTTCTTGATCTTTTCGACATCCACGAGGACGCCCTCGGGAATGGTGAGTTCGCCGATCTTGGCCGCCGCCTCGACGACGGAGAGCATGCTCCGCCCCGAGAGGGCTACCTTTCTTCTGAACTTCACGGCAATGTCCACAATTTGCTGCAGCCTGTGCACGTTGGAGGCAAAGGTTGCAATGATGATGCGCCTATCCGCATTCTCGGCAAAGAGATGCTCGAGGGTGGTGCCGACGACCTTTTCGCTCATCGTATACCCCGGCCGCTCGATATTGGTGGATTCGCCCAAATAGAGGAGCACTCCCCTCTTGCCGTATTCGGCGATCTCGGCAAGATCGACGGGCTTCCCCGAAACGGGCGTGAGGTCGATCTTGAAGTCGCCGCTGTGGAACACGATGCCGTAGGGGGTTTCGACGGCGAGCGCGAGCGCCCCCGCGATGGAGTGGTTGACGTTGACAAAGTTCACGTTGAACGTCCCCGCTTTCACCTTTTCCCCTGCGGAGACAACGATCTCCTTGACATTGTTCAACCGATGCTCGCGGAGCTTGTTATCCACAAGGGCAAGGGTGAGCTTGGTGCCGTACACGGGGACGTCGGGCAGGTCCTTCAAAAAATAGGGAACGCCGCCGATGTGGTCCTCGTGGCCGTGCGTCAGAAAGAGCCCCTTGATCTTCTGCCTGTTCTTGATGAGGTAAGAAATATCGGGGAATACGAGGTCGATGCCCGGCATCTCCTCTGTGGGGAAGATGATGCCCGCGTCGATGACGATGATATCGCTCCCGTATTCGAGGGCGGTCATGTTCTTGCCGATCTCGCCCACGCCGCCGAAGAAGAGGATCTTGAGCGGCTTCTTTCTCGGCTTCTTCTCCGCCTTTTTCGCAGGTGCGGGAGCGGGCGGCTGAACTTTTTTTGCGTTTTCCCCTTGCCTCTTTTTCTGCGGGGAGGCTTTCTGCGGGGAGGTCTTCTGCGGAGCGGGCTTGGGGGGTTCGGACGATCTCTGCAAGTCGATCCTCGTCCCCTTCCCCTTTGCGCGGGACTTTTTCTGCGGGTGATAGCCCGCTTCGGCCATTGCCTCCGAAGTGCGGAGCTCCCCCGTGTGCTGCTGTTTTTTCTCCTGTTCGCGGCTGTAAGATTCGAGGCCGTTCAAAATTGCGAGCTCAATGGCGTCGCTTGTTCTGTTATTTTTGTTCTTGTTTTTCAAATGATATCTCCTTGATGAAAAAGAGAGCCGTTTGTTGCAGCTCTCTCGTGTAATCTACAGATTTAAAAATCCATGTCCGATTTATCGACGATCGCCGTCTTGATAAGTCCCTCCGCGAGCAGTTCCTCATCCGTGCGGAAGAAATACTGTGCGGCGTAGTCCACGGGTTCCCTCTCCTCCTTGACGGCGCCGTTGCGCTCCATACAGAGGTCGATGAGGCGAATCGTCTTTTTGACCGCCGCCTTGGTCTTGACCTTCACCATCATGGGGGTCATCTCGTACATCTTGGTGTCCCCCGCAAACTTTTGGTGATAGACCGTCTCGGGGAATTCCTTGGGATCGAGGGCAAGATAGACGACGAGCGTCCTCCCCCTCACGCCGATCTTGATGACGGAATCGTTCCCGATGGAAAATCTGTCGTTGGTCCAGTTGATCTGCGAACGCACCTTTCCGTAGGAGAGGATGGCGTTCTTGAGGTCGGAATAGTAAGTCTTGACGTCCTCTTCGCTGCCAATGATCTTTGCGACGAAGCTCCGCTTGTAGCGCACCGTCTTGCTCTCGTCCTCGGGCTCGGGCACAATGGGAGCAACGGGTGCAACGGGAGCGGGTGCGGGTGCGGGCTCAGGCTGCGCAACGGGCATGGGCTGCACGACGGGCGTGGGCATGGGCACAGGCACGGGGACGTAGAAGGGAACGGCCTGCGGCATGGGCGGAACGGGCATATACCCCGCCATGGGAGCGGGCTGGGGCGCAACGGGGATGGGCTCCGTCACGGGCTGAGGCTGAGGTTCCACGACGGGCTCAGGCTCAACAATGGGCTCGGGTTCAGGCTCGACAACGGGCTCGGGTTCAGGCTCAGGCTTAGGTTCAGGCTGAGGCTCAGGCTGAGGCTCGGGCTCGATAACGGGCTCTGGCTCAACAACGGGCTCGGGCATGGGCGGCGCGACGGGAGTCAATTCCTCGGGCGCGGGCTCCTCCACTGTATCTGCGGGAGCCGCCTCGTCTGCGACGTCCAAGCGTATCCCTTCCCCCTTCAGAAGTTCCGCAACGCGGCGTGCGATCGTTTCTGCCGTGTCCTCCCCGACCGCACGCTCCGCAAGAGATCCTGCGACCTTCTCGCTGATGAGTTCGTAATCGACGGGCGGGATCGCCTCGGCGAGTTCCCCCGCAAGCGCTTCGGGATCGGTATGAATGGCCTCCGCCACCTTCTGTGCGATGAGGTCTGCGTCAAAGTCGGGCAGGGATGCCGCGACCTTGTCGGCAATGATATCGTAGTCGGGTTCGGGCAGAATGGAGGCGATCTTCTCCGCGAGGATGTCGTACATGAATCCGCTGTCGTCGAAATCTGCAGGCGTCTCGGCCGCAGAGGCGTCTGCTACCGCCGTCTCTTCCTCCGCCGTACTCTCGTTCAAGACCTCCGCAAGTTCCGAAGGTTCTGCCTCTGCAGGCTCTGAAGGTTCTGCCCCTTCCGCCTCCATGGTCTCGGGGACAAGCTCCTCCTGAGGTGTCCCCTCTTCCTCTTCGGGAACTTCTGCCTCTGCAGGCTCTTGCCTCAGGATCGCGGCGACCTTCTCGGCGAGGAGATCGTAATCGACCTCGGCGGGCACGGGAACGGGCGAAGCGAGCTTTTCGTCGATGGCCTTTAAGAGCATGGCGTTGCGCTCGTCCATTGCGCGCAGCAAGCTCTCCTGCATGGCGGCATGCTCCTTGCGGGAATAGTCGTAAATGTCGATATTCTGTTGGGCGAGATACTTGATCTCGGTGAGGAGCTTTGCGGCCTCCTCCTTCATCTCGTTGGAAAGGGCGTCATGCGAAAATCCCTGCTGGGAAACGCCGTAGCGGAACTCCTTTTCCATGGAAGCCTGCGCTTCCTTGATCTTCGCCGTGATCCCGCGGAACATTCCCTCGAGAATGCGGGAGTATTTTTCGTCTAATCTATCGTCCATGGTTCCCTCACAAGATTTCGCGGAAATTTAAAATACTGCTTCATGTTCTATTTTACACCAAAAAGGTTCAAATGTAAATGCTTTTTGGGGAAATTTTCATGGACGGACAAAGAATTTTCCCCTATATCACAATTTCCTCTCCTCCGTTTTCCCCTTTGCGGACTTTACGCGGTTGAAAATCGCCCCCGCGACGAAGCAGAGCATCATCCAATACAGCCAGAGGAGAAAGATAAACAAAAACGCGAGTGCGCCGTATAATTTTTCCTTGTTGCCGAAATGCAGATAGACGGAGAAGGCGCCCGAGGCAACAAGCCACGCAAGGGCGGTCAAAAAGCTCCCGAGGGCGGTCTCGGAGGGCCCGATCTTGTAGGGGCAGATGTAGCCGTTCAATATCCATGCGCCGAAAAATCCCAAGGCGAGCAGAAGCGCGTAGAAGGTCGGATAGGAGATCCACGGCGACAGATAGCGGGAGAGAATGCTCGCCGCAAAGAGCAGTGTTCCCGCAAGGGCAAAGAAGAGCAGGACGGCAAAAGTCAACAATATTGCCGAAATTCTCACCTTCCAGCCATTCTCGGTGCGGCGGGTGTCATAGAGGATCTCCCCGCTCTTTCTGAGATGATAGAAAAAGGCGGAACTCGACCAGAGCGTGGTGGCGAGAAAGACGAGGCTCACCCCTCCGCCCGCATAGGCTGCGTTCTCCCTGAGGAGCACGAGGAGTTCCTCCGCCCAATCGAAGAGACCGCTGTTCTCGAGGGGGACCTCCAAAAGGGAGCTGCCGAAGAGGAGGGTGAGCCAGAAGAGAAAGGGCACGAGGGAGAGAATGAGGAAGAACACAAGCGTCCCCGCGACGGTGGAATATCGATGATATGTGAGCGTTTTATATGCTTTTTTCGCCCCTTTGATGAGCTGCATAAAAACAGTATGGGGAATATCCGCTCCGCTCATGCTGCCCCGCGCGTTCCTCTTGCCCGCCCCCTGCGTAAGGGGGCGGGGTAGGGGTGGGGGTACGCCTTTAAGCGAAGTCCGCACGGGGGCCTGTTTCCTCATTCCGAGCCCCGAAGGGGCGAGAGAATCTCGCTCTAAGAACGGGAGTCCGTAAGTTTACGAGATCCCCTCGCTTCGCTCGGGATGAGGACGGACCCTCTCATCCCGCCCGCGCTCATCCTGAGCGTAGCGAAGGATCCCGTTAAACCAACGGACTCCGTTTGAGGGGATTCTTCGGTCGCTTATGCTCCCTCAGAATGAGCGGGGCGGAGAATTTCAAAAAACCGTCACATATGTGACGGTTTTTGGCTATTTCTTTAATAAATTTTTCAGATATTGTTCGTACTCTTCGTCCGTGAGCCTTGGTATCTTCTTCTTTT
>CANRDK010000092.1 GCA_947629345.1 uncultured Clostridia bacterium | reverse complement strand
CCTTTCGCGGCATAAACCGCCGCGCCTTCCCGACAAAAAAATCAACCTAACCCAAACCATTCCTTCATGGTTCGAATCAGGTTGGAAATGGTGCCGCTGAACGGGGTCGAACCGATACGGTATCTCTACCACGGGATCCTAAATCCCGCGCGTCTGCCAATTTCACCACAGCGGCAATTGTGTAACATTCTATATTTTAGGCGCCCTCCGAGGGAGATCCCCGCTCTCTCAGCCGCCTGATACAGTGAACGGCGAGCAGGACAACATCGAAAACGGCAGCTCCGATGATGGCGACCGTCATATCGAGCATGGTATCGCTGAGAGGATTTTTCCCCTGCGAGACCAAGTACTGCCAATCCTGCATGTCCTGCTCAAGCCAGATGGACATGACGTACTCAAACAGTTCCCATGCCGCCGCAAAGGCGAGCACGATGAGAAAAATTGCGATATTGTCGAAAACGTTCGGCTTCTTTCCGTGAATGCGCTGAAAGAGATAATAGAGCACGGCCGCCGCCAAGAATCCAAACATACAGTGCACAAAGGTGTCCCACCATCTGTATCTGTTGTAGTAGCTGAGAGAGGTACCCATGTCCACGGAGAGAATGGCATGCAGCGCCATGAGGGCAATGAGCCAATACGGGATCCCGAGGTTGAGCTTTCGGTTGAGAAAGGCAATGGCAAACTGCACGACAGGCAGAAACGCCTGATCGAAATACACCGTCCAGTACTGCACCGGCATGGTCGTGGTATACAGCACAGCCGTAATGACGCCGCAGACGGCAGAGATGATCGCAGGAAGATATGCGAGAAATATCTCCCAAATTTTTCGGGTCCTCTCCCCTCCTTCCGTTATTTCCTCTTCCATGGTCCTTTTTCCCACCTTACTTTTTTTGCTTGAAAGACGTTTTCGTGCTACTTTCTCTCAGTATACTATGTTCCGACACGAATTTCAAGCATTCATCAAAAAATTGTATTTCTCTTTTCGTAAAAAAATATCCACAGCGCCTTGGAATTTGTGGATAACTTTTTTTGATTTTTAAATCGAAAAACGCCTATAAGTCGGTCAAATGTGGAAATCCACAGAGTTATCAACAGAAATTGTGGAAAACTTTTGTGTATTTATGCGTCCAAAATGAATTTTAGTAGACTGATTTTTATTTTGTCAACATCAAGACGTAAACAAATTTTCGTCTTACGGTTCATAAATATTGTAGGGCATCAGGCGCTTTACTATCCTCAAAACTTCCTCATCCGTCTCGACGCAGCCGCCCTTGAGCCACACCATCACGGTCTCCCTGACGAGGCGCGTGAGGATATTGACGGCGTATTCGATCTCCTGTCCCTCGACGTCGAGTTTGCGCTCTGCCCTGTTCTCCAGAAAGAGCTTTTTGATGCGGGCCTCATAGTAATGGGAAATGGAGTTGATATCGGTCGATAAGAGGGCGTTATACACGACTTCGGGATGGCGGCGGAATGCCGTTAAACTTCCGACAACAAATTCCTGCCAGGATGTGACGCCGTCGAGCTGATGAAAGAATTTATTGTCAAAGACGTGGACGACAAGGTCGTATTTATCTTGATAATACTTATAGAATGTCCCCTTGCAGATGCCGAGTTCGGCGATAATATCCTTGACATGGATGCTGTCGATGGACTTATCCTTCAAGAGATCCATCAAGGTATTTTCCAAAAAGAACTCAATTTTCATGGCAAATCTGCCTCCTTCTCATTTGCAATAGAAGATCGCACTGCTGTCCAATGTCTTTGCGTCGGCATAGATGGTTCCGTCACCGCCGAAGCGAAGATATCTGCCCGTCGTAAAGGAAATGAACGCATAGCCGTATTCCGTCTCCACGGGATAGAAGCGGGCGGCGTAGCCCTGCCCCGAGGAGGTAATGGTGACCTTGCCCTCGGAAACAGACCAATATCCCCCCTGCGAGGAGATGGTGACGGAGCCGTCGCCGTCGGAATGATAGGCAACCATGAAGCTCTGCCCCGCGTTGGCGTCGGAATAGAGAACGGGCCCGCCGCCGCTTACGATGATCGGCATGTCGGTGAGGCTGTCGTACAGTAGATACCCGCCCGCGGCGAGAGGATGTTCCATGACGGGTGCGGAGCAATATTCCTTCATGATGCTCTCGAGCGTCACACTGCCCAAATCTACCTTATGGATGCTCTCCGTCGTCTTGAGCTTGGAGAATTTTTCAACGATCGTATCGTAGCTGTCGGTGAGGGAGTTGACCTTGTCGGCATTATCGACCACGGGGACGGTGTAAATGCCCCATGCGGAATTTGCGTTGGCGTTGTTGAGCTTATACGTCCAATCTACCCAGTGCCAGCCCGCACGGTTGAGAAGACCGAGCACATACGTCCACTGCTCGGGGTCGTTATAGTTGTTGAATTCCCCCATCTGAAGGGGCACGCCGAAGTTCATCTTTGTGACGCCTGCAATCTTCTCGTTCCAGCTCTGCGCATGCTCGGTGAACTGGTTCCCCTGCGCCAAACTCGTATAGTGGTGGAAGGAATACATGCAGTTCTCCCAGCCGTATTCGGAGGGATGGGGAAGATCTTTGCCGTCCCAGCACGATTCAAAGATGACCATGTGGTTTTGATCCTTCTCGCGGATGGCGTCGTAGATCCTGTCAAAGACGGCGAAATGCACTTCCGTCGTGAGTCCCGCTTTCTCGCCCGGTTCATTCAGAATATCATACCCCGCGACGGCGGGATCATCTTTATAATGTTCTGCAAGGGCGGCCCAGAGATCGACGGTGAGGCCGATCATGCGGGAATTGGTGTAGAAATCCACCTGCCCCACGCCGTCCTTGGTTTCGCCGCTGTGGTCCTGCCCGTTCTGCGAATCGTACGCGCCGTGCATGTCCAAGATGGTATACATGCCGTAGGAGGCGGCCTTTTCGATAAAGCGGTCGAGCGGGGAGAAGTCGTAATCGCCCGCGTTGTCGTAGCTCACGATGCTGTCGAAATCCACCGTCATATAGGTGAAGGGCAGACGGATGCAGTTCATGCCCATTTTGGCGCAGTTTTCAAAGTCGATATCGCTCCACCAATTCTCTTGGTAGACTTTCCAGAGCTCCTGCGCCCTCTCGAGGCCGAACCGCTCGATAAAAACCTTTGAAATGGTCTTAAAGTCATGGACGGGAGGGGTGTCAGCCGTGGCTCCCAGCGTATGGAATCCGTTCATCCAATTCTCCGTGACGAACAGGCCCCCCGCGTTCACGCCGCGCAGGTACACCGTTTCCCCTCTTCGGTTCTTGACGAATTTCCCCTCCGCTTTCAGGAGATCGTAGGCATCAAATGCCGAGCCGTCGTCCTCCTCTCCGAAACCACAAGAGACAAAGCAAAGCGCCATGACGAAACACAGCGCCACGGCAAGCACGGACCGGATCCACCCCCGAATCGGATATTCCATTCAATTTTTCCCCTTTCTACTTTCTATCATAATACATCTGAAAAAAAATTGAAATAGACATTTATCATTAAAAGTATATTTATTTACTATATTTTTAAAGGTGTATTTTTCATTTCGATTTGTTTATTTGTTCTTGACAAGATTTCAATTATATTGTATGATAGAAACATAACAAAAACAGTTCCGAATTCACATTTCCATTTCGAAAACATGACATTTTTGCGCGCGTTTTGCGCGCAAATTCATGGATTTCCGAACATGAGAATGTGAAAACAGAACAAGGAACTGAAAATCAGGAGGAATCAATGAAGGCAAAAACATCCAAGATCGTATGTATTGCGGTCAGCTCGATCATCCTTGTGATCGTGCTGGCGATCAATATTGCGGTCGGCGTCCTTTCGGACACACTCGATCAGTTCGTTGTCGGCTATAAGGACAACGGCGGCGATTCGGCCTCACGCGCCGAGGGTCTTGCCCTGCAACAGCAGATACAGGAGGAAGGGACCGTTCTCGTCAAGAATAAGGATGAAAACGGCAAGGCCCTTCTCCCCTTGAGCATCGAAGAGACGCCCAAGGTCAACGTGTTCGGCTGGGCGGCAACAGATTGGGTCCTCAGCGGCTCAGGTTCTGGGCAGGTCAAGCGCGAAGGCTCCACCGACCTCTTGGCCGCACTCAAAGAGTACAATGTTGAGTACAACGAAGAGCTCATCAACATGTACGAGAGCTTCCGTCCCAACAGGGAATTCAGCATCGGCGGCGCCCATGCGGGCGGCGCAGCGGCGGGAAATCCCAACGATTCCGGCTCGCTCCACTCCTTCAACTATGAGTTCAGCCGTCTGTACGAGCCCTCTATCGAGGACAGGACCCGCTACACAGACATGATGCTCGAGAATGCCAAGAACTTCTCCGATACGGCCATCGTCGTCATCGGCAGAGTCTCGGGCGAGAGCAACGACTCCCCCGCCGTGCAGTACAAACAGGGCGCGGGAACGTCGAAACAGACAGGCCCGCTCTCATCCGAAAAAATCGATACGGAACGCACCTATCTCGAGATCTCCACGGAGGAGCAAGCCCTTCTCGAATATGTGGGAGAGAACTATGAGAACGTGATCGTGCTCATCAACTCCACCAACGTCATGGAGCTCGGCTTCATGGACACGATCGAGGGGCTCGACGCCTGCCTCATCGTTGCCACCACGGGCACGGCGGGCGCAAAGGCGATCCCGAAGATCCTCTACGGCGAAATCACCCCCTCAGGGAAGACGGCCGATACCTACGCCTACGATCTTACAACTTCATCCACTTATGTGGATTCGGGCAAGGGCAATGATACAACGCATTTCTATCTTAACAGCGGAAAGGGAAGCGGACTTTATCCCACCACCGTACAGCACACCAACGGCAGTTCCAGCGTTGCCTACGAGGGCGTCGCCTATCAGGATTACCGCGAGGGCATCTACGTCGGCTATAAGTGGTACGAGACGGCAGATACCATGCACTTCTGGGAATCCGACTTCGCAAAGAACAAGTGGGATCTGACAAACGGCTATCAGGATGTCGTTCAATATCCCTTCGGCTACGGCCTCTCCTACACGGATTTCACGTGGGAAGTGATCAGCAATGAGCACAGAAGCGGCGCGACCCTGAAGGGGAACGATACGGTGAAGATGACTGTCCGTGTCACCAATGTGGGCGACTACGCGGGACAGGACGTTGTGGAGCTCTACTATGCGGCTCCCTACAGCACGAACGGCATCGAAAAGTCCTCCGTCAACCTTGCGGCATTCGCAAAGACGCAGAAGATCCTCCAGCCCGAGGAATATGAGGATGTCATCCTCGAATTCAAAGTCTCCGACATGGCCTCCTACGACTATGAGGAGAAAGTGATCGCGGGCGGCGGCTATGTGCTTGAAAAGGGCGATTATGTTCTCACCTTCCGCACCGATTCCCACACGCTTGCGGGCAACAAGATGAAGGGAAACGACACCATCACCTATCATATCGACAGCGATACGCAGGTCATGACCGAATCGACGAACCGCTTCACGGGCAAAGACACGACCGACGGCGTTGCGATCGACGGCAACAGCGACGGCAGCGCAGAGATCGTCTATCTCTCCCGTGCAAACTTCGAGGAGACCTTCCCCGCAGAATTCGGCGAAAACCGTGCAATGACGGACGAGATCAGGCAGCTCAACCTCTACACGAGCTCTATGGCCACCCAGTGGGACAACGCTTGGCAGCTCGAAAATCCCGATATCACGGAAGTCACCTTCGGAGACACCTCCAAGAAGATGACGGTGGGCGCCATCACGACCGACGAAGAGACGGGCGCGAAGTATTACCAGCTTTCAGATGAAGGCTACCTCATGGGCATGGACTACGACGCCGATCTTTGGGAGGACCTGCTCGACAGCATTACGAAGAAGGAAATGCAGGAGCTTGTTCTTCACGGCTACACAAAGACAAGTGCGGTCGATTCGATCGGCAAACCCCAAACGCTCGACCTCGACGGTCCCAACCAGATCGGCAGCTTCAAGGACGGCGTAGCCACCAAAACAGGGTTCAGCTCCATCGTACTTGCGCAGACGTGGAATGTCCAGCTTGCATACAGCATGGGCCGCACATTCGGCGCCGAATGCCTTGAACTTAGCGTGACAGGTTGGTACGGCCCCGGCGTCAACATTCACCGTTCCCCCTTCGGCGGAAGAAACTACGAGTACTATTCGGAGGATCCCCTCATCTCAGGGCTCATGTGCGCAGAGGCCATCAAGGCGGCCAAGAACAGGGGCGTATTCGCCTATCTGAAGCACATCTGCCTCTATGAGGGCGAGAGCGGACGCGACGGCATGTACACATGGGTCACGGAGCAGGCTCTGAGAGAGATTTATCTGAAGCCCTTTGAGATCGCCGTGAAAGAGGGCGGCTCCACCGCCATCATGACCTCCTACGGCCGCATCGGCGCCGTTTGGACGGGCGGCAGCGAGGCCCTTCTCACCGAAGTGTGCCGTGAAGAATGGGGCTTCCAAGGTGCATTCCTTACGGACTACGCAGATCACCACGATTTCATGAACGGCGATCAGATGCTCCGTGCGGGCGGCGACCTTTGGATGGATGGCTTTACCAACAACGGCAGTTTTGAATGCAATACGAATTCCACAGCCTACAACTATGCGCTGAGAACTTCGACGAAGAACATTCTCTACATGTGGATGAATGCTCTCGCAACGAACATGGATTACAACAAGGATCCCAACGCGGATGCGAAACTCCCCTCTGTTCCCGAGCTCAACTTCCGCTGGTACATTCCCGTTGTGATCGCGCTCGACGTGATCGCGGTCGGCGGATGCGGCGCATGGCTGTTCTTCACCTTCTTACGCAAGAAGAAGGGCGCGGTCGCAGGGGCTGAAGGCGTTAAGGCGGCAGAAACCTCGGCTCCGTTCGAGGAACAACCGCCCGAAGAGACAAAACACGATGAATAATTGAATCACAAAACCCCCGTCTGCATTCCGCAGACGGGGGTTTTTGTTTGTATTCCCCGCCCCCTACCCCCTCCCCAAGGAGGGGGCAGGGACTGCGTTTGAAGGCGTACCCCCACCCCTACCCCGCCCCCTTACGCAGGGGGCGGGCAAGAGGAAGGACAGGAAAAGCCTCCTCCCCCCCATCGGGGGGAGGCTCCGCCGTAGGCGGTGGTGGGGGCATAAAAACCTCAAATCGGGTACTTGGGGACGCGGGCGTTGGCGGCAAAACCTGCGCCGACCGTTTCGCCATAGCCGTTGACGACATGGGTGATGCTCGCGCTGTTCCCCGCCGCAAAACTGCAGGTGATGAGGTGCTCCAGCACGATCCCCTCTCCATCGGGGACCTCGATCGCCGATTCAAGCTTCATATTGGAATAATTGACCAAATAGATGCCGATCCCGACCCCTCTGTGCCGCTTGACGCTATCGTCCACCTTGTAGCTCGCACAGCCGTTCTTTTTACCGTCGTGGGAGGTCCAATAG
>CANRDK010000091.1 GCA_947629345.1 uncultured Clostridia bacterium | reverse complement strand
GTGCGTTTAACGGGATCCTTCGCTACGCTCAGGATGAGCAGTTGCTCCCGTGCGTTTAACGGGATCCTTCCCCTTCGGCTAAGCTCAGGGTCAGGATGAGCAGACAATTCCCTCACTTTACGATGCCGTAGATGAGGGGTTCCTCCACGGGACGCTCGATGGAGATCTCCGTCGCCGCGAGAAGGGTCTCCTCCGCGGCCTGAAAGAGCGATTCGTCGTCCGCAAGCAGAACTGCGATCTCCTCGCCCTTCTGGACATAGTCGCCCGTCTTCTTCTTGAGGAGGATCCCTGCCTTGTAGTCGATCTCGTCCTCCGCAGTGTTCCTTCCCGCGCCGAGGAGCAGGCTTGCAATGCCGTAGCTCTCGGTGTCCGCGCTCGCGATATAGCCCGAACGCTGTGCCAAGACGCTGTGGGAATATTTTGCTTTCTCAAACGTTTCTGGATGCTCGATAAGCGTTTCGTCGCCGCCCTGCGCTCTCACCGTTTCGATGAGTTTGCGGAGCGCGGAGCCGTCTGAAATGGAATCTTTTGCCTTTTGGATACATTCCTCCACCGTCCCCATGCCCGCAAGCGAGAGCATGTGCCCCGCAAGAGTGAGCGAAACCTCGGTGAAGTCCTCGGGACCGCGGCCCATGAGTGTTTCCACGGCCTCGATGACCTCGAGAGAGTTCCCGATGGCATAGCCCAAGGGACGGTCCATATTGGTGATGAGCGCAGTCATCTTTTTGCCTGCGTTCTTGCCGATGTCCACCATGAGGCGGGCGAGCTCTTTGCTCCGCTCCACCGTTTTCATGAAGGAACCGCTGCCCGTTTTGACATCGAGCACGATGCAGTCGTCATCGGCGGCGAGCTTCTTCCCCATGATGCTTGCGGCGATGAGGGGCATGCTGTCCACCGTGGCGGTGACGTCGCGGAGGGCATAGAGTTTTTTATCGGCAGGGGCGAACTGCTTGCTCTGCCCCACGATGGCAAGGCCGATGGAATTGACCTGTGAGACAAATTCCTCGTCCGAAAGGGTGGTTTGAAAGCCCTTGATGGCCTCGAGCTTATCGACGGTGCCCCCCGTATGGCCGAGGCCGCGGCCGCTCATCTTGGCGACCTTCACCCCGAGCGAGGCAACGATGGGCGCGACGACGAGGCTGGTTTTATCCCCCACGCCGCCCGTTGAATGCTTGTCGACGCGGATGCCCTGTATTTGGGAGGAATCGAGCTTTTCGCCCGAGTCGCGCACGGCATAGGTGAGGTCGCAGGTCTCGCGGACCGTCATGCCCTTGAAATAGATCGCCATACAGAGCGCGGAGATCTGATAGTCGGGAATGCTCCCGTCCGTGACGCCGCGGATGAAGAAGTTGATCTCTTCCTTGGAGAGCTCTTCTCCGTCCCGCTTCTTTTTGATGATATCGTACATTCGCATGATGATGTTTCCTTTTTGTGGATTGGAGGGGCGGTCATCCCCCGCTCATTCTGAGGGAGACGACCGAAGGGCCTTGAACGGAGTCCGACCGCTCATTCTGAGGGAGCGCCGGCGACCGAAGAATCCCATTGAACCAACGGACTTCCGTGCGTTTAATGAGATCCTTCGCTACGCTCAGGATGAGCGTGGGGCACGGGCTCCCGTGCGTTTTATGAGATCCGCTCGCTGCGCTCGGGATGAGGGCGTGGCAGAATGCGCAAACGGGCCTTATGCCCTGTAGCCGCCGCGGATATACTCCGCTACGAGATCTCTCGCATAGGTGCTGTCGGAGAGCCGTGCGACCTCGGTGATATGGTTGGGCCGATAGTAGGCAGTGTAGGTATCGACGATGATATAATACGTTGCATTATTGTCGATGGACTTCGCAATATTGCCGTCGGGACAGTAGCAGTAATAATTCTTCTTTGTGGAGAGGAAATTGCTCTTGAGGTAACTCCCCTTGATGCTCCCGAGCACAATGGCGTTGTCGAAGGGAAGCAGGGAGAAGAGGTTTGCATAGGTCACCTTCCCCGTCGCAAGGTCGTAGGGGGAGCGCATCTTGAGGTATCCCCCCGCGAGGGTGATATCGTACTCCTCTCCCCACGTCTCCAAGCCCTTCTTGTAATAGAGTTCGGCGACCTTGCCGCAGATATCGGAGGAAGTCCATTTTGTGGAATTAGTGCCGAGAACGGTGGTGTAGGGGTCGCTCTCGGAGAAATATCTGTCGTAGATCCGCTCGACGCAGGGATCGTCTTTGAGGCTGCTCTTGGCGTACTCGTCCGTCCCGATGAGGCGGGGCGTCACGGTGTATTCCCCCGTTGTGGTGTTGTATTCGATATCGGCACAGCTCACGCTCTCGTTTTCGCCGCCGCCCTGCAGATGATAGACGCCGTGTTCATCCTTCAGGATATATTGGGAATGCGTGTGTGCCTCAAACACGAGATCGACATACCCGTCGGAGAGGGAGGTGTCGTAATACCCCATGTCGAAGTCCGTAACGGTGTTGACGCCCGAGGAAGAGAATCCAGAACCGCCGTCATGGATGGAATAGATGATGAGTCCACACCCCTCTTCCTCTCTCAGGCGCGTTGACTCTGCCTTGACGAGGTCGGTGAGCTCCTTGCCCGTCAAGAAATCGAGACCCGTTTGGAATTCCCCCGAAATGGAGCTGAGGCAGTCGCCCACGGCGCCGATGATTCCGATCTTGACCCCCGTCTTCTGGACCACGACGGAGGGCTTGCAATAGGTTGCGGGCTCGCCCTGATACATGACGTTGATGCCGAGAAAGGGAAACTCCGCAAGCTCGCTGTTGGGCTGAAGGACGTCGGGCCCCCAGTCGAATTCATGGTTGCCGAGCGTCATGGAGGCGAATCCAACTTCGTTCATCCACTCCGTCATGAGCTGTCCCTTGTTGGAGGAGGATTCCACCGTCCCCTGCCACATGTCACCCGAGGACAAGAGGACCTCCTCGCGCTTGGCATCGGCATACAAATTCTTCATATATGTTGTGAATTCATCCACACCGGGCTGGTCTGTCGTGTCCATAAATTTCCCATGCAGGTCGTTGACGGCATACACGGAGAGCTCCACGGTGATCCCTTCGGGACCGCATCCCGCAAAGCCGACACACACCGCGCCGGATAGGATGAGGAGAGACAAAATTTCAGAAATGATTTTTTTCATGTTTTTCGGTGTTTACAGATCCTTGGAGGAAAAGGAGAGCGGGAGGAGGGATTTCAGCGTATAAGTTGAGAATTTTTCGGGATTCCCGAGGAGAACTTTGAAATCGCCGCCGCAGAATTCCGCCATCACCTGCCTGCAGATGCCGCAGGGGGCGCAGAACTCTGACGTTTCCCCCTCCCTTCCGCCGACGATGGCAAGGGCTTCAAATTCCCTCTCCCCCTCGCTGACCGCCTTGAAGATCGCCGTCCTCTCCGCGCAGTTGCCCGCGGGGTAGGAAGCGTTTTCGACGTTGCAGCCCAAATATACCTTTCCGCTCTTTGTGAGGAGCGCCGCCCCCACGCGGAAGTGCGAATAGGGCGAATAGGAAGTTTCTCTCGCCTTTTGGGCAAGTTCCATGAGTTCCCTGTCCGTCATGCCTTCACCTCACTCCAAAAGCTCGTGCCGCTCGTATTTTCCTGCGGGACGCCGAAATAGTCGAGCACGGTCGCCGAAATGTCCGAAAAGGTCGGACGGGTGCCGAGGTCTACCCCCTCTTTCACATGCTTTCCATAGAGGAGCATGGGGGTGTACTCGCGGGAATGGTCGGTGGAGGGCGTCGCAGGGTCGCAGCCGTGGTCGGCAGTGATCAAGAGGACGTCATCCTCGCGCATATCCTTCAGAAAATCGGTGAGGAAATTGTCGAATTCCGTCGCCGCGGCGGCATAGCCCGCAACGTCGTTCCTGTGGCCGTACTTCATGTCGAAATCGACGAGGTTGACAAAGCACAGCCCCTCGAAGTCGCGGCCCTGCATCTCCTTTGTGACCTGCATGCCGTGCGCGTTCGACGTTGTACGGTTGCTCTCCGAGAGCCCCGAACCAGCGAAGATGTCATAGATCTTACCCACGGAAATCGTCGCATAACCTGCATTTTTCAATAAATTCAGCATGGTATCTGCGGGCGGAAGGAGGGAAAAATCGTGCCTGTTTGAGGTACGGGTGAAGGGATATTCCCCCGTGAAGGGACGGGCGATGACGCGGCCCACGCCGTGCTTGCCCACGAGCATATCCCGTGCGATCTGACAGTATCTGTAGAGCTCATCGACGGGAACGACATCCTCGTGCGCGGCGATCTGGAACACGCTGTCCGCAGAGGTATACACGATGAGGGCGCCCGTCTTTCTATGCTCTTCCCCATAGTCCTTGATGACTTCTGTGCCCGAATAGGGCCTGTTGCAGATGACCTTTCTGCCCGTCTTCTGCTCGAATTCCTCAATCACTTCTGCGGGGAAACCGTTGGGATAGGTGGGAAGAGGTTCGGGCGAGACGATCCCTGCGATCTCCCAGTGGCCGATGGTCGTATCCTTGCCCATGGACTTTTCGCGCATGCGGGCAAAACTTGCCTTGGGATGGGAAATGCCGCCGCCCACCCCCTCGATATTGAAGAGGCCGAGCTCCTTTAAGTTGGGGCAGTTGAAGTTGGGGTGATTTCTGATCGCCCCCAATGTATTGCTGCCCTCATCGTGCCAGAGATAGGCGTCGGGCTCCTCCCCCACGCCGAAACTGTCGAGCACGATCAAGAAAAATCTCTTTGCCATACGTTCTCCCTCCCCGTCAGGCGATCTCGAGGGCGATCTTCATCATGGCGGTGAAGGTCTTTTCGCGCTCCTCGGCCGTGGTGTTCTCCTCGGGATAGAGGAAACTGTCGGAAACGGTACAGATACAGAGGGCCTTTTTGCCCGCCCGTGCCGCATTGCAATAGAGGGCCGCGGACTCCATTTCTACGCCCAAGACGCCCATTTTTGCCCACTGCATGCCGCTGTTTGCGTCGTCATAGAACATGTCGGAGGAGAAAATGTTGCCGACTTTATAGTTGACGCCCGCCTTTTCACATTCCTCCGCCGCCCTCTTGAGGAGGCCGAAGTCTGCGATCGGGCAGAAGGTCCCGGGCAGATTGTATTGTTTTGCGTAGTTGCCGTTGGTGCAGGCCCCCTGTGCGAGAATGATGTCCCTCACATGCAAATCCTTGTGGAAAGAACCGCAGGAGCCCACGCGGATGATATTTTCCACGCCGTAGAAGTGGAAGAGTTCGTAGGAATAGATGCCGATGGAGGGCTGGCCCATGCCCGACGCCATGACGGACACCCGCTTGCCCTTATAGAACCCCGTAAAGCCGTTGACGCCGCGCACATTGTTGACGAGAACGGGGTTTTCGAGGAAGTTTTCTGCAATGAACTTGGCCCTCAGCGGGTCGCCGGGCATCAAAACTGTTTGGGCAAAGTCGCCGTATTTGGCATTGATATGGGGAGTGGGAACGTTCTTGTGTTCGCTCATAATAAGTGCTCCTCCTTGACGATCTTTACGATGCGGGAAGTTCCCAGCCTGCTTGCACCGAGAGAGACGAAGTCCTCGGCGTCCTTGACGGAGGAAATCCCCCCCGCAGCCTTGATCTTCACGTCCTTGCCGACGTACTGTTTGAACAGGGCGACGTCCTCCCTTGTGGCTCCTGCCTTGGAAAAGCCTGTAGAGGTCTTGATGAAATCCGCCCCCGCGCTCGTCACGATTTTGCACATTTGGATCTTTTCTTCCTCGGTGAGGAGGCAGGTCTCGATGATGACCTTCAAAATTCTGCCGTCGCAGGCGGCCTTGATCGCCCTGATCTCGTCCTCGATCTTTTCGTAGCGCTTTGCCTTGAGATCGCCGATGTTGATGACCATATCGATCTCATCGGCCCCCTCTTTTACCGCCTCGGCCGTTTCAAACACCTTGACGGCCTTGGTGTTGTACCCGTTGGGGAACCCGATGACGGTGCAGATGGCGATCTTCCCGCCCGCATACTTTTTGGCTTCCGCCACATAGCAGGGCGGAATGCAGACGGAAGCTGTGCCGTATCTCATCCCGTCGTCGATGAGGAGCCTGATATCCTCCCACGTCGCGGTGACGGAGAGCTGGGTGTGGTCGCATTTAGAAACGATTTCACGGATATCCATATTCTTTCCACCTTATCTTTTTAATCATTCCATTATAATCCCGAAAATCTGTCTTGTCAATACTTTCATAAAATTTTCTCACACTATTTGTGTTTTTCAAACATATTTTCGTGACAATATGATTAAAAAGATGAGCATTACATGAAAAAAGAGTGCAAAATGCACTCTCTCTTAACTGCGTCGATCATATGTTGCGGTACGGATGATGCTGCCGTTTTCGGATGAAAAACCGCGGCCGTAAGCCGAGGCAGTTTTCAATTTTCCGAAAGCTGTGTATGGCATCTCTTTCATCCTCATCATCCGTCGTCGAATATATTCTATCATATGATTTCGGAAATGTCAACTGTATTGGGGAAATACCCAACAATTATTTTTTCAGTTGCGGAGATCTCTCCAAAAATACCCCAAAAGCGAGAAAGCGGGCCCTATTCCTCGTCAAATCTGTGTCTCTTGCCCTGCTTGTCTTTATAGGCTACGATCGTGGAGAGGCTGACGTTTTCAACGCTCTTGAAGATGTTCTGTTCGATCTCGGGATCCTCACTTTTCAGCGCATAGATGAGCTTTTTTACCTTCTGGCGCTTGCCCGCGTCCCCGTTCGGATCTGCCTGCCGCTCGGTGAATTTGCAGGCACAGCGGAGGAAGCTGAGGCCGTATTCGTCCCGCCATGCGATGATGTCCTTCTCGCGCACAAAGTACATGGGACGGATGAGCTCCATGCCCTCAAAGTGGGAGCTCCTGAGCTTGGGGAGCATCGTCTGGATCTGCCCGCCGTAGAGCATGCCCATGAGAATGGTCTCGATGACGTCGTCGTAGTGGTGCCCGAGGGCAATTTTGTTACAGCCGAGCTCCTTGGCCTTGGCGTAGAGGTGCCCCCTGCGCATGCGGGCGCAGAGATAGCAGGGCGACTTTTCGATATTGTACACATTCTCGAAGATATCAGTCCCAAAAATTGTGACGGGAATGTTGAGGAGCTTGGCATTCTCCTCGATCTTTGCCCTGTTTGCCTCGCTGTACCCGGGGTCCATGACGAGAAAGACGAGCTCAAACGGGAATTTGTTGTGCCGCTTGAGTTCCTGAAAGAGCTTGGCCATGAGCGCAGAGTCCTTCCCGCCCGACATGCAGACGGCGATCTTGTCGTTCGGCTCAATGAGGCCGTATTCCGCGACTGCCCTTGCAAAAGGCTTGAACAGCCGCCTCGCATACCGCTTTCTGAGTCCCTCTTCGATTGTCTGAGAAAAAGTTTCCATAGTGTTCTTAAATTAAAAATTTAAAATTAAAAATTAAAAATTGAGGTAGAAACAATTTGGGATCGTTGCCCACCCCCTACCCCCTCCTCGGGAGGGGGCAATAATAATCCACCCGCGAAGCGGGTGGTATTTCATTTTCGGGCATAGCCCTAATCATTACAGGCGGCGCACAAGT
>CANRDK010000090.1 GCA_947629345.1 uncultured Clostridia bacterium | reverse complement strand
GATCGCCAAGCGGTTCAGCGGCGGCCGCCCTTCCTCGCGGCGTTCAATGTCTGTTTTCCCGCCTGTTCGTTCGGTTGTAGGCGTGAGCTTGTCCGCGCCGCGTAGCGGCGCGCTTGTCAAGACAAGCTCACGCCTAAATGCCAAAGTGACTTTTGATTGCTTGATTTTTCTGTGTGTTTATGATATGATGGGAACGATAAGTGTTAATTTAGCGGGGATAATTAAAGAATGAATACGATTGAAGAAATGATACGAAATAGGGATTTCAAATACGAGCCGCCTTATTTTTATAATAATCCTTTTTCATTGCGGTGTGAATTGGGTATTGGCGAAAGCAACGAGGCGTATTTGACTATCGCAAAGAAAAGAGCGGCGGAAATTTTTAATATTCTATTTGAAAACAATGTCGATTTGTTCTTCTTTGACAATTACATATATGACTTTGATTTTGATACGGGAAAAACTGTGTATATCAATAACCTGATTTCATTGGAGAAAAAGCGGCTTAAATTCTCTTTGGGCTATCAAAAGAAGTTTAAGCACGTAATTATCAGGGATATCCCCTTTGATAAAGACGACGATAATAACGACAAAATTGTTCGAAGAAATCGAATTTGTTGTTATCCGAATAAGAAATTCAACGCCATTGAGGCTATAAACTCTCAAATTGACAATCAAGAAAATCCGATTATCCATTTCGTATCATTTGACAATAGCTGTATATTCTCGGTATATGATGATAGAGGGTGCGATATCGTGTTCTTCGATAAAAAGAAATTCCAACACTTCTACCCGCTCTTGCAAACGTATTTTCTTGGCTATGATTTGGCTTTAATGGAACAAAGATTGAATAACTGTAAGGGAACAAAATAATATGGAAGAATATTGGGATATTTACGATGAAAACAGGGTATTCCAAAATCGGACAATCCGCAGGGGTGATACTTTCAATGATGGGGAATACTATGTTTGCTGTGAGGTGTGGTTTCAAAATTCAAAAGGCGAAATCTTGATAACGCAACGTCATCCAAATAAGAAAGCAGGTGGGTTGTGGGAGTTTTTAGGTGGCGGTGTACTCGCAGGAGAAACTACGGCGCAGGCGGCTGTGCGTGAAGTGAAAGAGGAAATCGGTATCACGATAACGGCAAATGAGTTGTCATTACTGCACGTTTATCGTCAAAGAAATTATTTTATGGATATTTATCTTGTGAAAAAGGATATAGAAGTTCGGAGTTTCGATTTGAATGAAAATGAAACTATCAATGCAAAATGGGTGTCCAAAGACGAATTGCAGGTTATGAATGAAAATCAAGAGGTAGTTCGCTCCGTCGCTCGGCGTTTTGATATGCTCAAAGGTGAGTTGTAATTTTTTGTTTCATCATGAAGTATAAGGAAGGCGAGGGCTGTTTGTCCTCGCTATTTGCATAAATAAAGACCAACCTAACTCGGTTCGAATTAGGTTGGTCGTGGTGCGCCGTAAGGAACTCGAATCCCTAGCCTTTGGTTCCGTAGACCAACGCTCTATCCAATTGAGCTAACGGCGCATAACTGATTTACTTGATTATTATATCCCTATCTCATGGATTTGTCAACGGATTTTGTGACCCAATTTAAGAAAATTTCCTTCCCGCTGTGACAGAAATTGATATTTTCCAGAAGCATGTTCTCAAACGACATTATTCTGTCTTTTTCGACAAAATCAGACCTTTTTCTGCCTCACACGCGCCTTATAATGGGCTCTACGGAGTGGCCAATGGAAGTCTATGTGGAATACGCCATCGCGGAAAATTTCTTGTTGGACCTGCTCCTGCTCTTCCTTGCCATCAAATGCGCAAGGGCGGAAACGAGAGTGTTCCGTCTGCTCCTCGCGGCGGCGGTGGGGACGGCGGAGGCCATCGTCTTTCCCCTCTTTCCCCTTCCCGCTTGGGCGGCATATCTCGTGAAGTTCCTCGGCGGCGCGATCCTTCCCCTTCTCGCCGTCAAAAAGGGCACGAAAAGGACATATTTCTTTGTCTTTCTCTCCTTTTTTGCGCTGACCTTTGCGCTCGGGGGACTGCTCACCGCCGTCTATTCCTTCTTCGATCTCCCCTATGTTGAAGGGCAGGGCTATCTCGTGGAATCTGCCCCTGTCGGGCTCGTTTTAGGACTTGCGGGGCTGTTCGGCGTCGGCGTATTCTATCTGTCGCGAAGCTTCTATCGCTACCGCAAGCTCAAGAGCAGTATCTTTGTAGTGGAACTCTGCCACAACGGGAGAACGCTCTCCCTCAAGGCCCTCGCCGATACGGGGAACAACCTCTTCTTCCGCGGGGAACCCGTCAACGTCCTCACCCCGACGGCGGCCCTCCTTCTCTTCAGAGAGGAACCCGCCCCGTACGGCAGAATTGCGATCGGCACGGTGAACGGCTCGACCGAGCGGCCTGTATTTGCCTGCAACTTGCTCAAAATCGGCGCAAAGACCTACCAAAATGCCCTCTTCACGACGGGCGACGTAAAATCAAAGGAATATCAGATCATCTTGCACCCATCATATTCGGAGGAGAACCATGAAGCTGTTGGAAGCTCTGCACAACTGGTTGCTGAAGATAAAAGGTGAGAACATTGTCCACTATCTCTGCGGGAGCGAAGCTCTTCCCCTTCCCCTCTCGCAGGAAGAGGAGAGCGAAATGCTCGCAAAACTTGAGAGCGGAACGGAAGTTGAGGACGTACGGGCCAAGCTCATTGAGCATAACCTGCGGCTCGTCGTCTATATCTCCCGCAAATTCGAGAACACGGGCGTGGAGCCCGACGACCTCATCTCCATCGGCACCATCGGGCTCATCAAGGCCATCAACTCCTTCCGCACGGACAAGAATATCAAGCTCGCCACATACGCCTCGCGCTGTATTGAAAATGAGATCCTCATGTATCTGCGCCGCACGGTGAAACTGAAGAGCGAGATCTCCTTCGACGAACCCCTCAATACCGATTTTGAGGGGAACGAGCTGCTTCTCTCTGACGTTCTCGGCACGGACAGCGACACGGTGTACGGCGGCGTGGAATCGGGGGTGGAAAAGGAACTCCTTCGCGAGGCCCTTCTGAAACTCCCCGAGCGGGAGCGGAAGATCATGTACATGCGGTTCGGCCTCGGCGGGCGGGAGGAGATGACCCAAAAGGACGTTGCCGATGCCCTCGGGATCTCGCAGAGCTACATATCCCGTCTTGAAAAGAAGATCATCGAGCGGCTGAAGAAAGAAATTTCCAAACTCGTATAATTTTTTGAAAATCACAGATACTTTTGTCTCCGAACGGTTTACATAAGAGCAAAGGCTCTTACGGAGGTAAAAGATGATCAGTAAGGTTGTGATTTGCGGCGTCGATACGACGGGGCTCCCCAAACTTACCGCCAAGGAAATGGACGAACTGATGAGACAGCTCAAGGCGGGCGACGAAAAGGCACGGGAGAAGTTCATCATCGGCAACATGCGGCTCGTTCTCTCCCTCGTCAAGCGGTTTTGGGCGAAGAATGCCAATGCCGACGACGTCTTTCAGGCGGGTTGCGTGGGGCTCATCAAGGCGATCGACAATTTCAATCTCGACTTCAACGTCAAGTTCTCCACTTACGCCGTCCCCATGATCTTGGGGGAGATCAAGCGGTATCTGCGGGACGGAAACTCGCTGAGGGTCTCCCGCTCCATCCGCGACACTGCCTACCGCATTTTAAAGGTCAGAGAGAGCATTGAGGAACGGGATGAAGAGGCGACCATCGAGAAGATCGCCGCCGAGATGCAGGTAAAGGAGCGGGAAGTCGTGTATGCGCTCGACGCCATTTCCGACCCCGTTTCCCTCTACGAACCCATCTACAACAAGTCGGGGGATACCCTTGAGCTCTTGGACCAGCTCTACGACGAGACACAGAGCGATGAGATCTGGACGGAACACGTCGCCCTCCGCGAGGCCATCAACCGCCTCACCGACAGAGAGAAAAAGATCTTGATGCTCCGCTACTACGAGGGAAAGACACAGACAGAGATCTCGGCGGAGGTCGGAATTTCGCAGGCGCAGGTCTCCCGTCTCGAAAAAAATGCGCTCGCAAGTGTCAAAAAAGAAATTTCGTAAATATCAAACAATTTCAACAAAAAACACTTCACTTTCGGGGCGCGGCGCAGAGCTACGCCCCCTTTTTATAGCTTGCAAGATTTGTGTCGGGCATCATGATTTTGCTTGATTTATGATACGATCTTATGATAGAATGGTAGAGAAAAACAGGGATCGAACAGGGTGCGTTATGAATTTTTGCGAGAGTTGCAATATTGCTTGCGAGGACGAAAGATGTCCAAAATGCGGAAGAAAAAAGCTCAGAGAAGTAAATGAAAATGATTTTTGCCTCGTCGCGCGAGTGAATAGATTTTTGGGCGATGATCTAAAAGATTGGTTAGAAAAGGAAAATATAGAATGTGTACTCATGCCGTACGGCTCGGGAGTTCGCGCAAGATTTGCTCTGCCGCTCGAAAGTTATTTGCTCTATGTCCGATATAAAAATTTAGAGTATGTACGGCAGATTCTTAAGGAAGAAAATGAGTGAATTATCATGCTGCTCTGATAAATGTGCAAGCAAATGTGTAAGATAATGTGCAAGATAATGTGCAAGATAATGTGCAAGATAATGTGCAAGATGGGTCACCGTAGAACAGATAGATCAAGCCGATTTTGCTATCAGCGGATAGTATGAACACAAAGAGAGCTCAACCTATTATGGTTTAGCTCTCTTTCTATAAGATGAGATATTTTCTTCGCTATGGAAAATGTATTTCAGTTTAGTTCTTTTTACAATTTATGTTCGTGTCATAAAATTGCGGTGCGTTTTTTGGCGTAGATACAGATGCAAACGATAATTGTGACAATTCCCCCTCCCGCTCCTATCATTGAGATATACGGGTAATTTTGCGTTTCCCGAAGGACAAGCGCATAGCGATCATCGGATAGATCGATAAGATATTCGGAAATGGAATGATAGTTCACGAAGCCGTCGGGAGCGGAAGGATCTACCGCCGTGACGTCATGATCGAGCAAAAAGAAAACTTCGTCATGTTCTATCCCATAAATCAAATCTTCGGCGGTCGGGTTCGGGTATTGCTGCATGAATTGCGTTTCCTCGCGGAATAGTATAGTTCCGTAAAGAATATACCCTTCAAACTGTCCCGTTAAATCCGGAATATACAAAACATAGCAACGGCTATTGCTCTCGTAGTCGATCGAATATCGAAAATACAGGTTCCCTTCGATATGATAGATTTGGCTCCTCTTTTCGCCAAGGTTCAGGTCGAGCGGCCTTGTAAGCGCTGCTTGGATATCCACAAAATATTCGCAAGCGCCGCCGTCGCCTTCAAACGGGATCCCATAGTTTGCAGCGTCGTTTTTGCTGATCTCAATGGTCTGCAGCGCGCGGATAAACTCCTTCTTTTCGGTGCAATCGACCTGTTTTTCGGTATGCGTGAAATTGATGGAAGAAAGTACGGAAGCCGCGATCGCCAAGACAATGACGATCGTCCCGCCGATCGAAAGGAGCTTTCCCGCAAGTTTTTTGTTGCGGGAAGAGGTGGCAGCTTCCTCAGCTGTATAAAATTCCCTGCCCCGCCCCGAGAGCCATACAATGAACAGAATGAGAAGCCCCAAAACGACCAGCATGATCCCAAAGAGAATCGCTACCATCGCTGCCGACGTCATGCTTCCGCCCATTCTCAGTTGAAAGAGGCAGAACGAGCAAACAATGAACGCGCAGGCGACGCATACGATCTTGAAAGCGGCTTTGTATGTCATGCGCTTGATCGTGAGCGAATATCTCGACTTTTCCTCTTCGGCTAACAATGCCGCCTTCTCGAACACGAAAAAGAGAATGACCACTGTCAACTCTGTCAGCACGGAGAGAATGAAGAACAGCAGAGAGAGCCATGGTGCGGCCGATCCCAAAAACAGTACAAACACAAGCGCAAGTACATAGAGCCCGATGCCCCCGATGCCAACTCCCGCCAACGTCGTGCACTTGACGGAATACCTGTTTGCCGCATTTTTGAGCAGTTTCCTCTGCGACTTTTCGCTGATGTCGTCCGCTCCCCTATCCACCGTCGAGCGTTCTCCGTTCAAGATCTCGTCTGCCGTCACGCCGTAAATCTCGGCAAGGGCGGGCAGAGTCAGAATGTCGGGATAGGAACGCCCCGACTCCCACGACGAGAGCGTCTTATTGGATATGCCGAGCATATCGGCTACTTCCTGTTGCGTCAGGCCTTTTGCCTTGCGTTGAATGGCGAGAAATTCTCCGATCGTCCGTTTCATAGCGCCTCCTTTGAGAATATTCTACTACTTTCCGCGGCGAATGCCAATCTTTGTAGACCTTTTTCTGTCAGAATTTGTCTACAAACCTTAGAATTGTGAGGAAATGTGGGCGTGATTGGGAGAGAAGGGGTGAATGATGGAGCGTTGCCCACCCCCCTACCCCCTCCTCGGGAGGGGGCATGACTGCGCTCAGGGGCCCTCCTCAGCATGACGCCGCAGGCACGGCTGCGAGTCCCCTTTCTCAGCATGACGCCGCAGGCATGAAAAAGGCCCCCGAGGGGGCGTGATGATTACTTGACGGATTTTACCTTCATCAGTCGGACGATCGAGGCGCGTTCGTTCTCGTCGAGTTTGTCCCGAATGTACTTGATCGTCTCCTCAAGCTGCGGGATCATGATGTACTCGAGGGCGTTGACGCGCCGCTTGTTGCGCTCGATCTCGTCGGCAAGCAGCCGCACCGCCTTTTCGACCTCCGCAAGACGGATGAGTTTGGGAAGGAGCGCGGAGACCATCTCAACGGAGCCGTCTGCCTCGCTCGTGATCTCCGAATAGGCATACGGGAGACGAGAAGCCGCCGTATTTTCGGACAGCTTGATCTTGGGGACGTCCACGCCCATGATGCTCTGCGTTTCGCACTCCGTCTGAAGCGCAACGGTGGGCATGGAAAAGGCCGTCTCCTGCACATAGGCGGGAGTCAGAGCTCCTGCAACGGCAAACTGCCGAAGGGCAGAAGAGAGCCCCTCCTCCACCTCTTCACGGAGGCGTTTGTCCTCCTTTAAGAGCACGGTAAAGCGGCGGACCATCTCATCCGACTTATCCTTGAGCAGTTTATGCCCGCGGGTGGCCGTCGAAAGGCGCGCTTTGAGCTTCTTGAGCTCCATTCTTGTGGGATTTACATTCAGTCTTGCCATGGTCTTGTCGTTGAATTAAAAATTATACATTGCGGCGAGGAGAGAATTAGGACGGCGGCGTTCCAAATACGTCATGGTGAGCTTGCCGAACCATCACCGCAACAAGAAAGAATAAGGCGATCCTTCGACACGCCGCAAGGGCGCGGCGGCTCAGTATGACGTTATCGGAACGACACCCCTTCCATCACTGCGTGCCCCCCTCAAGGGGGCAAGGGTCGCCGAGCAAAGAAATGGTCGAAATTATTCTTTCATATACTTTTCGATATATTCCTCGCGGATGCGCTTGAGTTCGCTCCTGGGAAGGATCTTGAGAAGTTTCCAGCCGAGGTCGA
>CANRDK010000089.1 GCA_947629345.1 uncultured Clostridia bacterium | reverse complement strand
GGCGATTTTCCGTCACGCGCGCGCCGACCTCGCCGTCGCGCATGCGGATGTTCAGCGCCATGCCCTCCTCGAGCGCGGGGTCCTCATATGCCTGATCCGCTGCAGGGAAGTCGCACAGATGCACCGAAAGGGGCGCGTCGGGATAAAATGCAGGCACCATGTTCTGATAGATCATCTCCGCCATGAAGGGCATGTACGGGGCGAGGAGTTTGGAAAGGGTGACGAGGACATGGTATAGGGTAGTATACGCCGCCGCCTTATCGTCTGTCATTTCGCTGCCCCAATAGCGGTCACGCCCCCTGCGAACATACCAATTTGAAATTTCGTCTACATATTCCTGAATGGCCCGTGCGCTGTCCGTAATGTTGTACTCCGAGAGGAGCGAATCCACCTTTGCGACGAGGGAATTTAGCCCCGACAGCGCCCACTTGTCCATGAGGGAGAGCTTGCACTTCTTGAGATCGTACTTGCTCGGGTCGTACCCGTCGATCTCGGCATAGAGGCAGAAGAAGGCATAGGTATTCCACAGCGTCCCCTGAAACTTGCGCTGGACCTCCGAAACGGCCTCCTCGGAGAACCTTGAGGGGACCCACGGCGCGCTGTTCGTGTAGAAATACCAGCGCATGGCGTCTGCACCCTGCTTGTTGAGGACCGTCCAAGGATCGACGACGTTGCCCTTGTGTTTGCTCATCTTGATGCCGTTTTTATCGGCGACGAGCCCCAAGCTGATGCAGTTTTTGAAAGGAGCCCTGCCGAAGAGAATGGTAGAGATGACGAGGAGCACATAGAACCAGCCGCGCGTCTGGTCGACGGCCTCGGAGATGAAATCCGCGGGGAAGGTCTCTTCAAAGAGGTCCTTGTTCTCAAAGGGATAGTGGTACTGCGCAAAGGGCATGGAGCCCGAATCGAACCAGCAGTCGATGACCTCGGGGGTCCGCGTCATCTTGCCGCCGCATTTGGGGCATTTGCAGTAGAATTTATCGACATAGGGACGGTGAAGCTCTGTATCGAGCGGGGCCCCCGTCTTTTCATGGAGCTCCTGCCTCGAGCCGATGACCTCGATCTCGCCGCAGTCCTCGCACACCCACACGGGGAGCGGGGTCCCCCAATAGCGGTCGCGGGAGAGCCCCCAATCGATGACGTTCTCGAGGAAGTTCCCCATTCTGCCCTCCTTGATGGTCTCGGGCATCCAGTTCACCGAACGGTTGGAGGCGATGAGCTCCTCCTTCACCTTGGTGACCTCGATGAACCAGCTCTTGCGGGCGTAGTACAGAAGGGGGGTATCGCACCGCCAGCAATGCGGATAGCTGTGCTCGAAGGGGAGCTTTTTGAAGAGCAGACCCGACTTTGTGAGCATGTCGAGAATGACCTTGTCGGCCTTCTTTGCGAAGAGGCCGTCGAGCTCGGGGCAGCGTTCATCGAAACAGCCGCGCTCGTTGACGAGCTGGACGACGGGCAGACCGTATTTTTTTCCGACCTTATAATCGTCCTCGCCGAATGCGGGGGCGATATGCACGACGCCCGTGCCGTCCGTCAGCGTGACATAGCCGTCGCAGACGACATAGTAGGCCTTTTCTCTGAAGGTCCCCTTCGCCCACGGGAAGAGGGGCTCATACTCCGTTCCCTCGTACTCCTTGCCCGTTTTTCGGCATATAAGTGTGAAATTTTCAAAGAACTTCGGCACGAGGGCCTCGGCGAGAATGTATCGTGTCCCCTCCGAATCGATCTCAACATAGTCCTCATCGGGATTCATGCAGAGGGCCACGTTGGAGGGAAGGGTCCACGGCGTCGTCGTCCACGCGAGAATGTAGGTATTCTCCCTGTCCTTGACCTTGAAACGGGCCACGGCAGAGATCTCCTTGACGTCCTTATACCCTTGGGCGACCTCGTGGGAGGAGAGCGCAGTGCCGCAGCGGGGGCAGTAGGGCACGATCTTGTGGCCCTTGTATAAGAGCCCCTTCTTGTGGATCTCCTTGAGCGCCCACCACACCGATTCGATATAGTCG
Source organism: uncultured Clostridia bacterium (assembly GCA_947629345.1). GTDB lineage: Bacteria > Bacillota > Clostridia > Christensenellales > Borkfalkiaceae > Gallimonas. Next base: position 5,557 of record CANRDK010000089.1, on the reverse strand, counting down.
TCGTGATAGGTGACATAGGGGTGTTCCATATCCACCCAATAGCCCACGGCGTCCGACATTTTCTCCCAGAGGCTCTGATAGGTCCAGACGGATTCCTTGCACTTCTTGTTGAAGGGCTCGATGCCATACGTCTCGATCTCCTTCTTGCCGTCGAGGCCGAGCGCCTTTTCCACCTCGAGTTCCACGGGCAGGCCGTGCGTATCCCAGCCAGCCTTGCGGAGGACATGCTTGCCCTTCATCGTCTGATAGCGGGGAATGGCGTCCTTGATCGAACGGGTCAGAACGTGCCCGATGTGAGGCTTGCCGTTGGCCGTGGGGGGACCGTCGAAGAAGGAGAATTCCTCTCCCCCCTCGTTCTTTGCGATGGATTTTTCAAAGACCTTGTTCTCTTTCCAGAACGCGGCGATCTCCCTCTCCCGCTCCACGAAATTCAACGATGTGTCTACTTTTTGATACATATGTGCTCCTTTTTTTGAAATTGAAAATTGAAAATTGAAAATTAAAAATTGCGGCGGGGGATTTAGAATGACACCCCCTCAGTCACGCCAAGGGCGGCGTGACAGCTCCCCCTTCCAAGGGGGAGCCAAGGGAACGGGCCCGTCCTCATCCCGCCCTTCCCCTTGCCTACCCCCTCCTTGGGGAGGGGGTAGGGGGGTGGGGCCTCATTCCCTCTTTCCACAAAATAAGCCTCCGCGTTTCGGAATACGCGAAGGCATTTTTACCACCAAAACAAACTATCATTTGCCACGGGGATAACGGTCCGTGAAGCCGTGCGGAGTTACTCTTTTTTCTCCCCGCAGGCTGAAAGGTGATACCCGCCTTTCGCCGTCCCTCCCTCTCAGCATTACGGGAGTTCTCTGTGCACGGCCTGATAAAGCGGACGCGTCCTTCGTCGTCGCCATATGAAGTTTTTGCGCTATAACTGCTGTTATTTCTTCATTGCTTCGACCTGCTTTGCGACTTCCTCGCTCAGGTCTTCGCTCTTCTTTTCGATCCCTTCGCCCATGATGTAGAACACATACCTCTTGATCGCAACGGGGGATCCGCTCTGCTTTGCCGTCTGGGCGATGAGCTGTTTTATGGTGACCTTGTCGTCCTTGACAAACTTCTGCTCGAGGAGGCAGTTCTCTTCATAGTACTTGTTCACCTTGCCGAGCACGATCTTTTCGGCGATCGCGGCGGGTTTGCCCTCGTTGATGACTTCCTGCATCATGATGGCCTTTTCCTTCTCGATGACCTCATCGGAGACCTCTTCCCTCGTGAGGTAGAGGGGCTTGGTGAATGCCGTGTGGAGCGCAAGGTTGTGAGCAAGTTCCTTGGTCGCCTCGTTCTCTGCGCCGTCGATGTCGAGCATGACGCCCATCGTGCCGCCCATGTGGATATATGTCTCGAGGAAGCCCTCTGTCTCGAACAGCGTGAAGCGGCGGACGGAGATCTTTTCGCCGATGACGCCCGTCTGCTGCTGGACATAGCTCTCCACCGTCCCCTCGCCCATTTGGCTTGCGAGGAGCGCATCGACGTCGGCAGGTTTGGTCTTTAAGATCTGCCCTGCAACGGCCGCGACGATCTCGTGGAACTTCTCGCCGTTTGCAACGAAGTCGGATTCGCAGTTGACCTCAACGAGCACACCTGCCTTGCCCTCGACGAGTGCATAGACGATGCCCTCTGCGGCGATCTTGCCCGCCCGCTTTGCAGCCTTTGCAATGCCGCGCTCGCGGAGAAGGTCTGTTGCACGTTCAAAGTCGCCCTCGGCTTCGGTGAGCGCCTTTTTGCAATCCATCATGCCCGCGCCTGTCTGCTCGCGGAGCTTCATAACGTCCTTTGCGGAAATAACTACTGCCATTTTTGATTTCTCCTTCAATTTTATTCTGCCGCGGCGGGAGCTTCTGCACTCTCGGAAGCAACTCCCTCTGCGCTCTCCTCTGCGGGTTCGTCGTCGGTGATCTCAAACGCGACGCCCTCTTTCGCCTCGATGACGGCGTTGGCCATGACGGACGAGATGAGCTTGATCGCCCTGATCGCGTCGTCGTTGCCGGGAATGACGTAGTCGATGAGGTCGGGATCGCAGTTGGTATCGGTGATCGCGACGATCGGAATGTGGAGCTTGCGCGCTTCGGCCACGGCGATGTCCTCATTGTGGGGATCGACGACGAACATGACGCCGGGGAGCCTGCGCATATTCTTGATACCGCCGAGGTTTTCCTGCAGTTTGCCCATCTCCTTCTTGAGGCCGAGCACTTCCTTCTTGGGGAGAAGGTCGAACTCGCCGCTCTCTTCCATTCTCTCGAGCTTTTCGAGATAGTCGATACGGGAGCGGATGGTCTTGAAGTTGGTGAGCGTGCCGCCGAGCCAGCGGGAGTTGACATAGAACTGCCCGCAGCGCTCCGCCTCTTCCTTGATGGCGTCCTGCGCCTGCTTCTTGGTGCCCACAAAGAGCACGTCTTTGCCTGCCTTCACCGATTCGACGACAAAGGTATACGCCGTTTCGATGAGAGCCGCTGTTTTCTCGAGGTCGATGATGTGGATGTCGTGACGGGCGGCAAAGATATACTTGCCCATCTTGGGATTCCACTTTCTCGTCTGGTGACCGAAATGGACGCCCGCTTCGAGAAGCTGTTTCATGGTGATAACTGCCATAATGATCCTCCGTTGTTCCTCCCCGACGAGCGGCAGTTCCGCTCCTATTCCGCATAAAAGATTTACGGAACACGGCGAGCGGCGCCCTTCGGGTGTGAACTATCTGCTTTTACAGACAGAAATAAGTATACCATATCTCAGCGGATATGGCAAGCGATTTTCAGATGATTTTCAACCAACCCTGTAATTTTCGGCGCCGCGGCTTCTGCCGCGGCGCCGAGACTGCATTTTGAACTAACAGGAGACGATTTCAGCCTGCCAGACATCGCGCGTGCAGGAGAGGCTCACTCTGCCCGCGTACCGATGTTCCCTGCAATATTCCATGAAGACGGACATGACCTTCTGCTGGAGCTGGCTGAAATTCCCCTTTTCCGCAATATAGAAGCGGAATTTTGTGCCGCCCTTGCGGGTAAAGTATGCCTTGAGGGCGGAAAGTGAGACCGTATCGATGCTCTCCCCCGCCTCTGCGCCGAAGGCGAGATTGTCGTAGCGCGTATCGGTGCAGGCGGGAACGGAGGCGGCATCCCAGCTATGGGTCCGCCGCATTGCCGCATCGCTGTTGTTGAAGTAGTGATATTTGATGGGCTCCCCTCTTCGGATCCCCGGGTTGGCGCCGAGCATGGAAGTGGCGTCGAGGTGGTAATACTTTCCGTCAAAGGCAACGAGGTTCCACGCATGCGGGCCCGCCGCCCCCGAGTTGTCCCGCAGGGTCCCCTTGAGGACGATGCACCATTTGCCGAGCCGATCCATGAGATACTTCACTGCCTTGGCGAAGCCGCTGCACTGCGCCCTGTGGAAACAGAGTGCGGAGGCTGCGTTTTGGTTGTATTCCTCGTCCTGTTCGTAGACGGTGTGGGAAATGATGTATGCGGCGACCTTTCTCTCCGCGTCCTCGTATCCCCCGCTCAGACTGCGGCGGACCTCCTCCACGGCGGCGGACAGTTCCCTTTCGATCTCTGCCATCTGCCTCGGAGAATAGAGGGAGCGGAACTCCACACGTGTCTTGAGCCCGCGGACGTTGACTGCATACTGCTGTGAGATAAAGTAGAACTCGGGATGATCGAACACGAGGGCCTCCACGGTCTCCTTCCAGCCGCCCGTGACGATCCGCGGGATCTCAAGCGAGAGCTCCCCCCGCGAGAGTGCGTCGTAGAGCGACGTATAGATCTCCTGTTCCCGTCTGCCGAGACGGGCCTTCCAATATTCGATCATCCCCGCTTCCTCACTGCTTTGCCCAATATTTCTTGAAGTCGATGGTCGGGCTCTGTTTGTCGATCAGCCAAAGGATGGGCTGGGCGACGTCCTTTGCCACGAACTGCTGGCCGTTGACGTTGTGGCCGAGCGCGGTGCAGGTGAAATACTGCACGTTGTTGAACTTGGATTTTACGATATTGATGAATTCCGATTCGCCGTACTTTGCGAGGAAATCTTCGCAGGCATGGTTGCGGGCCTCCATCCGCGTCATCTTGTCGTTTCTGCGGGCGATCTCATTCACGACCTCCTCGCCGATCTCGTCCTCGATGAGCGGCATATCGCACTTGGTAAACACGATGGCGAGGTTCTTTGTGATCTTTTTGGCATCGGAGAGCCCGCACATGTTGTTGACCGTCTTGATGAGGATATCGAGCACTTCGCTGATGGGCTTGGGGCTGACCTTGTACTCGGACACCGAATTGGTCTTCTCAAATTCCCTTCTGAAATCCTCAATGGTGAGAGGGTCGATGACCATGAGGTAGCCGTTGGCGTTGCCGTAGCCGATCTGCTTGTTCATCTCGCTGCTCGAGGAATAGACCTCGCCGCCGACGTCGCAGAGGTCGATCTGGTTGCGGACCTTGGCCTTTTTCTCGGTGAAATAGAAGCGGTAATAGACGAGGGCCATATCCGTCGTCTTTTGGGGAAGATACCCCTGCTCCATCGTCTCGAGATTTTCCCTCAAATTCCCCTGCGCCTCGGCATTCTCGAGATATTCAAACTCATAGCCGAGCTCGCTCTCTGCGATCTTCTCGATCTCGCCGAGCGCCATATTGACAAAGCAGGTCTTGCCTGCGCTGGGGCCGCCGATGACGGGAATGCTGATATTGACCTGAAAGCCGCCGCCCGAGAGACTGCTCTTGCAGTAAGGGCAGATCGCGGGGAGCTTCTGGCGGCCGTTGAAGAAAGTCGTGGCGAGCTTGGTGCCGCAATCGCACTCACGCTTCAGAATGCCGTACTTGGAGGGCTTGAGTTTGGTATGTACTTCCCCGCAGGACGGGCACTGGTAATGCGGAAGGGCAAACTTTCTCTGGCACACGGGGCAGGCGGAACGGATCTTTCGGATCCTCGACACGAGCGTATCGAGCAGCCAGATCAAGCTGAAGAACAGGTAGATGCCCGTCATGATGAGCGCAACGATGATGATGTGGACGAGCGAAAGGACGAGCGTGACAGCCGCCGTGACCGTGACCGTAGAGATGATGACGGCGACGCGGTAGGCAAGCTTGATGGCGAAGAGAAGGATGCTGCCGATATTTTTATCGTCGCGCATGTCATTAAAATTGTCCTTGATGAGATCCCATTGATCGACGACGGATTCCCAAAGTCTCGAGAATGCGTTGGCGATGGTGTTGCCCAAATCACGGTAGCAGCTTCCGAAGAAATAATTGACTCTTGCGGGTTGTCTTTCCATCAGTACGAACCTCCCAACTCCTCATGCAGCGCAGCGAAGTAGCTGATCACGCTTCTGATCGCCCCCACCACAGCGCCGTAAATGGCACAGCAGAAGAGGATCGCGCAGAAGACCATGAAAGCTATAGCTAAGAGGAACAGCCCTACGATGAACAGAACAATGTAGAGCAAGCCTTGCAATATTGCCATGTTTTCTATCTCCTTATCAATTGATTACTTTTTCTTGAACCATCCGAAGATGGATTTCTTGTGGGAT
>CANRDK010000088.1 GCA_947629345.1 uncultured Clostridia bacterium | reverse complement strand
CGAAGAATCCCATTGGACTGACGGACTTCGTTTGTGGGCGGACCCCCACCCCTACCCCGCCCCCTGACGCAGGGGGCGGGCAAGAGGAGAGCTCAGAATGAGCGCGCGGGGCAGGATGACGCGCTCAGCCGCTCATTCTGAGGGAGGCGTAGCCGACCGAAGAATCCCATTGGACTGACGGACTTCGTTTGTGGGCGGACCCCCACCCCTACCCCGCCCCCTGACGCAGGGGGCAGGCAAGAGGAGAGCTCAGGATGAGCAGGCGGGGGCATAAAAAAACGCTCCGCGGAATGCGGAGCGGTGACGTCTCAATAGACGCTGACTTGCTTCTTGTCTCTTCCCTTGCGCTCGTACTTCACGACGCCGTCCTTGAGGGCGAAGAGCGTATCGTCTCCGCCGATGCCGACGTTGTTGCCGGGGTAGATCTTTGTGCCTCTCTGACGCACGAGAATGCTGCCCGCGTGCACTTCCTGCCCGTCCTGACGCTTGACGCCGAGCCGTTTCGCCTCAGAGTCGCGCCCGTTGTGGGAGGAACCGGTACCTTTTTTATGCGCGAATAAACGGATAAAAAACATTTTTTCCATTCTCCTTATTTCTGAATTCCCGCGAGGAGCGAACTCCTTGCTGTTAAAGGGTGATCTTCTCGATCTTGACAGCGGTGAACGGCTGGCGGTGGCCCTGCTTCTTGCGCTCGTTCTTCTTGGACTTATACTTAAAGACGATGATCTTCTTGTACTTATCCTGTGCCTGAACGGTCGCGGTCACCTTTGCGGAAGCTGCCTCTTCGCCCACTTTGACGGATCCTCCGTCCGCGAGCATCACGACGTTGAAAGTGACTTGGGCGCCGACTTCTGCGTTGAGTTTTTCAACTTTTACGACGTCGCCCTCGGAAACTTTGTACTGCTTCCCGCCGTTTTCGATGATTGCGTACATTTTCGCTTTTACCTCCTCTTCCCGGTCTCGCAAGATGTCATAGGCGGTCTGTCCTTCAAAAACAGACACTTAAAAAGCCCGTTCTTAGCGGCTCATAGTATAATTTAGCATAGGGAGAACAAAAAGTCAAGCAGTTTTGCATACAAACGTGCAAAAAACACAAACTTCTGCCATAAGGAGATCGATATGGAAATCAAAAAAAGTGAAGAAGTATTGGCGGAGATCCACCGCAACTGCCAGCTGGCCCTCCAATCCATCACGGACATTCTGCCCGAGACGGAGGAGACGGAGCTCCGCGAGGAGCTGATGCGGGAGCACGAGGAGTATGAGCAGTTCTGCGGAAAGGCTGCAACGCTTGCACGGGATAAGGGCATTGAGCTCAAGAACCCCGGCCCCATCAAAAAAGCAATGATGTGGTCGAGCATCAAGATGAGCACGATGAAGGACGATTCCTCCGCGCACATTGCGGAAATGATGGTGCAGGGGACGGTGATGGGGATCACCGCGCTCAAGTCCACCCTCTCGGAGATGAGCCGCGACGAGGCGGATGAGAGTATTGAGGCGCTTGCCCGTGACCTTCTCGCCGCCGAAGAAAGATTTGAAAAGGTGTGGAAGAGCAAGATCAAGTGAGGGAACGACACCCCCTCAGTCACGCCAAGGGACGGGCCCCCGCTCATTCTGAGGGAGGCGTAGCCGACCGAAGAATCCCATTGAACTGACGGACTTCCGTGCGTTTAACGGGATCCTTCGCTACGCTCAGGATGAGCGCGCGGGAGCATGGACGACACCCTCGAGGGGGAGCCGAGGGACGGGGCCCCCGCTCATTCTGAGGGAGGCGTAGCCGACCGAAGAATCCCATTGAACTGACGGACTTCGTTCGAGGGCGGACCCCCACCCCTACCCCGCCCCCTTACGCAGGGGGCGGGCAAGAGGAAAGCTCAGGATGAGCGAACGGGGGCATGGACGACACCCTCGAGGGGGAGCCGAGGGACGGGGTCCCCGCTCATTCTGAGGGAGGCGTAGCCGACCGAAGAATCCCATTGGACTGACGGACTCCGTTTGTGGGCGGACCCCCACCCCTACCCCGCCCCCTGACGCAGGGGGCGGGCAAGAGGAAAGCTCAGGATGAGCGCGGGGCGGACATGGACGACACCCCTTCAGTCACGCCAAGGGCGGCGTGACAGCTCCCCCTCGAGGGGGAGCCGAGGGTGTTACAAAATGCCGTTTTCAAACAATATGTTGCTCAAAATTCCGAGAGAGGCGGGGGAAAGGGTTTCGCCGCGGACACCCTCTTTCACGCCCGCAAGGGCAAGCAGTTCCTTTGCGCGCTCGCGGGGAATGTGCAGGGCATTCATCAGATTGTTCTCGAGCGTCTTTCTCCGCGACAGAAAGGCGATCTTGACCGTCTCGCGGAAGGCCCTCTCGCTCTCCACCTCGAATCCGCCCCCAAAATCGATGCGCACGACGGCGGAATCCACGTTCGGACGGGGGTAAAACATCGTCCGCGGGACCTTTCGGAGGATCCTGCACGACCCCCTGTGGGCAATGGCGGCCGTGATCGCGCCGTAGTCGGGCGTGTTCTCCTTGGCGGAAAAGCGGGCGGCGACCTCCTCCTGCACCATGACGGTGACCCTTTGGCAGAGCTTTGCCTCCTCCAAAAAACGGAGAAGGACGGGCGTCGTCACATAGTAGGGCAAATTCGCACAGACGGCGTAGGGGCCCAAGGAGCTCTCGAGCGCGGAAAGGTCCGCCCTCATGAAGTCGCCGAACACGACCTCCGTATTCTCACAGCCCGCAAGCGTCTCGGCGAGAACGGGGGCGAGGGAGCGGTCGATTTCGTAAGATATGACGCGGTTTGCGGCCTTGGAGAGCGCGCGTGTGAGCGCCCCCGCGCCCGTGCCGATCTCGAGGACGGACGTCGTTTTGTCGATGCCGGCGTCCCGCACAATGGCCTCGAGAAGGTTTGGGTCGGCGATGAAGTTCTGTCCGAACTTTTTTTTGAACGCAAAGCCGTTTTTTTTGAGAATTTCGGAGACTTCTTCCATGCTTTTCCTCACATAAGTTGCAAATTTTGCCGCAAAATGAAATTGAGGGGACACCCTCCCAACAAATGACAAAGGGAGCCGAAAAGGCTCCTTACTTTATTCGATCATGGGTCGCACACGGAGCGGAATTTGCAACATATGTGCGATTTTTTTGCATTTTTCCACCTTCTCCGCGCCGATGCAGTCCACGACGGAGAACCACACGTTGAGCCCCTCTTGTTTGCAGTTTTCGGCGAAGTGCAGCATGCCCTCAAAGGCGTTTTCAACGAGCGGACGGCAGACCTCACGATACTCCTCTTCCTCGGGGGCATTCAGAGAGACGTTGATGCCGTCGAGCCTGCCTCTGAGGTCGGGGGCAATGTTTCTGCCCGCGAGAATGGACCCGTGGCCGTTGGTGTTGAGGCGGGTCTTTCCGCCCATTTCGTGAACCTTATTGCACAAAAAGAGCATGTCGGAAAGGCGGCAGGTGGGTTCCCCAAAGCCGCAAAAGACGATCTCGTCGTACCGCTTAGGGTCGCCGATCTCAAGAAGGACCTGCTCTTTGGTGGGCTCGGGGCCCTTCAGCCAGAGGGAATAGCCCTCGTACGTCTCCTTGCCGTTGCGCACGCAGAACGTGCAGCGGTTGGTGCAGCGGTTGGTGAGATTGATATACAGATTGTTGCCGATTTGATAGGTGTAGGTGTCTGACATAGAAAATTATAAATTAAAAATTAAAAATGAAAAATTGAGCGCTCGCGCTCATTCTGAGGGAGGCGAAGCCGACCGAAGAATCCCATTGAACTGACGGACTTCGTTTGCGGGCGGACCCCCACCCCTACCCCGCCCCCTGACGCAGGGGGCGGGCAAGAGGAAAGCTCAGGGTGAGCGCGGCGGCAATCCCTCACTCGATCCCGAACAAATGAAAGGCGTTTTGGCGAATCGAGGAAATCATTTCAGAGAGGGAAACGCCCTTGATCTCGGCCAGTTTTTGCACAATATGTGGAATATTTGCGGGGGTGTTCTTCTCCCCGCGGAAGGGGCTCAAATAGGGGCTGTCCGTTTCAGAGAGAATGCGATCCATGGGGCAGATGGCCGCGGCCTCCACTGCGCGGCGGGCATTCTTAAAACAGACGACGCCGCCGAAGGAGAAATAGCCGCCGAGCTCGAGAAAGTCGGGCAGGTTTTCCGCCCCGTAGCTGTAGCAGTGCATCAAAAATCCACGTTTTATGGAACTACGGTGCTCCCGCAGGATGGCGAGGGTGTCGGCACAGGCGTCGCGGGAGTGGATCTGGACGGGGAGGCCGAGCCTTTCCGCCATCTCGAGCTGGGCCTCGAACAGGGCACGCTGGGCAGATTTGTCGGGGTCATCGTAGTGGTAGTCGAGCCCGATCTCCCCCACCGCCACGCATTTTTTGTCCGCGGAGAGTTCTTCGAGGGTCTCGAGGAAGCGGGGGCGGACCCCCTCCCCTACCCCTCCCCCTGACGCAGGGGGAGGGCAAGAAGTGGACGCATCCCCTGACGCAGGGGGAGGGCAAGAGGTGGGTTCTCTCCCCCCCAAGGGGGAGCCTTGCTTCCCCTCCTCAGTCACTTCGTGACAGCTCCCCCCCAAGGGGGAGCCTTTGGCGAACTCGGGATGAATGCCCATGGTGAAGTAGGCGCCGTCGTGCCCCTTGCAGAACTCTGCATGCCACAGGGCATGTTCCAACGTGTCTGCCGCGAGAATGACGTTGCGGACCCCTGCCGCCTTGATCCTCTCCCACTCGGCGGGGAATTCATACCCCTCGTCCGCAAAGTGGGCATGGACGTCGATCATTTGACGATCGCCCCGCTTTCGACAAGTTTTTCGGGGGAAATGAGCGATAAGTTCCCGTTTTTGTCCTCGGCGCAGAGGATCATGCCCTCCGAAAGGACGCCGCGGAGCTTGACGGGCTTTAGATTCGTCACGACGACAACCTTTTTTCCCACCATCTCCTCGGGGGTGTAGAATTTGGCAATGCCCGAGACGACGGAGCGGACTTCATCGCCGATCTTCACGGTCTCGTGCAGGAGCTTGTCCGACTTTTCCACCTTCTCGCAGGCGATGACCTCGCCGATCTTGAGTTCGACTTTGGCGAAGTCGTCGATGGTGATGAGGGACTGCGGTTGAGGGCGGACCCCCTCCCCTACCCCTCCCCCTGACGCAGGGGGAGGGCAAGAAGTAGCACCATCGCCTGACGCAGGGCAAGAGGTAGCACCCTCGCCTGACGCAGGGGGAGGGCAAGAGGTGGGTGCACTCCCCGCCGCAGGGCAAGAGGTGGGTGCGCTCCCCGCCGCAGGGCAAGAGGTAGCACCCTCGCCTGACGCAGGGGGAGGGCAAGTGGCCGTCCCCTCTCTCGGCGCCCCCTTGAGGGGGAGCTCCCGCGTAGCGGGTGAGGGGGTGGCATTCTTCTTCGCCGTCTTCTCCACTTCGGCGAGCTCCTTTTTGACATTGAAGCGGGGGAACACGGGCGGCAGCTTCTCCACTGGCGTCCCCTCCTCGAGGAGGCCGAACTTCAGCGCGTCGAACCCTGCCTCCTCGTCGAACGAAAAGCTCTTCAAAATCTTCTTGGGCGCGACCGTCAAAAACGGCTTCAGCGCGACGGCACACATTCTGCAGACCTCCGCGAGATTGTAGAGCACCGTCCCGAGACGGGCCTTTTTCGTGGGGTCCTTGGCGAGAACCCACGGCGTCGTCTCGTCGATATATTTGTTGGCGCGGGCGACGAGGTTGAAAATTTCCGCAAGGGCTTCGGGCGCATTCAGGGCACCCATGTCCGCGTCCACCCGCTCGAAAAGTTGTCTGCACATTGAAATGAGCTCGCTGTCCGCCTCCATTTCCTCTCCCCGCGGCGGGACCTTCCCCTCAAAATTCTGCACGATCATCGCCTGCGTGCGGGAGACAAGATTGCCGAGATCGTTCGCAAGATCGGCATTGATGCGGAGCAAGAACCGCTCCGTCGTGTATTCGCCGTCGCTGCCGAAGGGGATCTCTCGCAGAAGGTAATATCTCACCGCGTCTGCGCCGTAACGCTTGACGAGTTCGTGGGGATCGGTGAGTTCAGGACGGGCATTCTCCTTGGATTTACTCAGTTTCTCCCCGCCGATGAGCAGCCAGCCGTGGCCGTAGATCTGTTTGGGAAGGGGCTCGCCGAGGGCCATCAGAATGGCAGGCCAGATGATGGCGTGGAAGCGCACGATCTCCTTTCCCACGAGGTGGAGCTCCGCAGGCCAATATTTTTTGTAGAGGCCGTCCTGCTCCGTCCCATAGCCGAGGGCGGAGATATAGTTGGAGAGCGCGTCGATCCACACATAGGCCGTGTGCCTTTGGTCGAAGGGAAGGGGCACCCCCCACTTCACCGTCGTGCGGGAGACGGAGAGATCGTTGAGCCCCGCTTTCAAAAAGTTATTCACCATCTCGTTGATGCGGGAGGTGGGCTGGAGGAACTGAGGGTTGTCCTCATACAGCTTTAAAATGCGGGGGGCATATTTGGAGAGACGGAAGAAGTAGCTCTCCTCCTTCTGTTTTGTCACCTCTCTGCCGCAGTCGGGACACTTGCCCTCTTTCAGCTGACCCTCTGTCCAGAAAGCCTCGCAGGGGGTGCAGTAGTAGCCCTCGTATTCGGACTTATAGATATCGCCGCTCTCGTAAAGTTTTTGATAGATATGCTGCACACACTTTACATGGTCCTCATCGGTGGTGCGGATGAAGCGGTCGTAGCCGATGTCGAGCATGCGCCACGTATCCTTGAGTTCTGAGACGAGCGGGTCGATGAATTCAAGGGGAGTGATGCCCCGCTTTGAGGCCTCCTTCTCGACCTTTTGGCCATGCTCATCGGTGCCCGTGAGGAAGTAGACCTCTTCCCCCTTCATCTTGTGGAAGCGGGCGAGCGCGTCACAGATGACCGTCGTATAGCAGTGACCGATATGCCAATTTCCGCTCGGATAGTAGATGGGTGTGGTGATATAGTATTTGTTTGCCATAGAAATACCTCGCTCCTATTATACCGCAACCGCATGGATTTGTAAATTGATTTTGTACGTCTTTTCCCTATGCCATTGCTGATGGGTGGAAGCGAGCCCCCCGCGTCATTCTGAAAACGAAAGCCCAACCCTCGGCTCCCCTCTCAGGGGAGCTGTCACACCGTGACTGAGGGGTTCCGCCGAGAACGGCAGCCCGCCCCGCGTCATTCTGAGAAACGGAAGCCCGCGCCCTCGGCTCCCCTCTCAGGGGAGCTGTCACCGCAGGTGACTGAGGGGTTTTTGAACCCTATCCCCCCTTCGGGGTACTTCCCCTAAGAGGGGAAGCAAGGGGGACTCCGTTCGTGCCGTCCTCATCCCGAGGCGTAGCCGAGCGGATCTCGTAAACCGACGGACTTCGTTCATGGGCGGACCCCCACCCCTACCTCCCTGACGCAGGGGGCGGGCAAGAGGAAAAGCGGGATGAGAGCGCGGACACGGGCGGGCAAGAGGAAAGGCATACAAAAAAGAGAGGTCACCCTCTCTTTTTTGTTGTGTGGATATGTTTTGGGCAAAAGGAGATTTACCCTCTGTGAGTGTAATTGTGCAGGCCGTTCGGCCAAAAATCACTTATCAGTGGAAACTCAATTCTCTTGCCGCATACAGTTTGCAGAA
>CANRDK010000087.1 GCA_947629345.1 uncultured Clostridia bacterium | reverse complement strand
CCAGCTCGGCTCAAAAACCCCCGGCCACCCCGAATACGGCCACACCAAGGGCATCGAGACGACGACGGGCCCTCTCGGACAGGGCATCGCAAACGCCGTGGGCATGGCGGTTGCGGAAGCGCACCTCGCGGCCAAGTTCAACCGTGAAGGGTTCCCCATCGTAGACCACTTCACCTATGCCCTCTGCGGGGACGGCTGCCTTGAGGAGGGAATCTCCTACGAGGCCTGCTCCTTTGCGGGAACACATGAACTCGGCAAGCTCATTCTCTTCTATGACGACAACGACATTACGATCGAGGGCAATACCGATATCACCTTCAAAGAGGACGTTGCCGCACGCTTCAAGGCTCAGAATTGGCAGGTGCTCAAGGTCGATCTCGTCGAACATCCCGACAACGTTCTCATGCTCTCGAACGCCATCCGTAAGGCACAGAAGGACCTCAAACACCCCACGATCATCATCTGCAAGACGAAGATCGGCTACGGGACCCCGCTCGAGGGTTCGCACAAGTGCCACGGTTCCCCCTTGGGTGAGGAAAATCTTCAAAAGACCAAGGAAAAGCTCGGCTGGACATGCGCCCCCTTCGAAGTGCCCGAAGAAGTTTTAAAGCACTGCAAGACCGCAGGCCGCCGCGGCGCAAAGAAGGAACGCGAGTGGAAAGCCATGTTTGCGGAGTACGAAAAGGCATATCCCGAACTCGCCAAGGAATATAGGGCGGCGATGAAGGGCGAGATCGTCGATCTGACATCTTGCGAGGACCTCTTCAAGTTTGAAAAGCCCATGGCGACACGCCAGACTTCCGCACAGGTCCTGCAGAAGATCGCCGCGCTCGTTCCCTCCCTCATGGGCGGCAGCGCAGACCTCGCTCCCTCCAACCTCTCCAACATGAAGGATACGGAGAGCATCACCTACGGCGACTTCGCCCCCGGCTCCTATGAGGGCAGAAACATGCACTTCGGCATTCGTGAACACGCCATGGCGGCCATTGCCAACGGCATGCAGCTGCACGGCGGCATCCATGCGTACTGCTCCACCTTCTTTATCTTCTCCGACTACTGCAAACATGCGATGCGGCTCTCCGCGCTCATGAATATCCCCGTCGTGTACATTCTGACCCACGACTCCATCGGCGTCGGCGAGGACGGCCCCACCCATGAGCCCGTGGAACAGCTCATCGCCCTCCGCTCCATTCCCAACATGAAGGTCTACCGCCCCGCAGACGGCAAGGAGACCGCGGCGGCGTGGATCTCTGCCCTGACCGGTACCGCCCCCACGGCATTGGTGCTCACGCGGCAAAACCTTCCCCAATACGAAAACAGCGGCCTTGCTGCCCTCAAGGGGGGCTATGTGCTCGAGGACTGCAACGGAAAGCCCGACATTCTCCTCATCGCAAGCGGCTCGGAGGTGGAACTCTGCGTCAAGGCCAAGGCAAAACTTGCCGAGGAGGGCGTCAAGGCCCGCGTGGTCTCCATGCCCTGCTTCGAAGAGTTTGAAAAGCAGAGCGAGAGATATAAGGAAAGCGTGCTTCCCTCCTCCGTCAAGGCGCGTGTGTGCGTCGAAGCGGGCAGCCCGTACAGCTGGTACAAGTACGCGGGCGACAAGGGCGAGATCGTCGCGATGAATTCCTTCGGCGCGAGCGGCCCCGCTCCCAAGCTCTTTGAGAAGTTCGGCTTCACCGTCGAAAACGTCGTCGAAAAGGCGAAACTTTCTCTTGCAAAATAAAAAATTCAGGGCACGCCCACGCGGCGTGCCCCTTTCTTGAAATGAATGATTACCCCATCATTTTGGTACACGGGATCATCGTAAAGGAGTTCCTGTTCTTTAAGGCCTTTGGCGGGATCGAAAAGAGACTCAAAAAGGCAGGATTTTCCGTGTTCACCGCCGACACGGACGGGTTCGGCACGATCGAAGGCAATGCCGAACAGCTGAAAGCGTTCACCGAAAAGGTCCTCACGGAGACGGGGGCCGAAAAAGTCCATATCATCGCCCATTCCAAGGGAGGGCTCGATGCAAAGTATGCCCTGTCCGCTCTCGGCCTCAGGGAACATGCCGCCTCGCTGACCACTCTGTGCACGCCGCACCGCGGTTCAGGCATTGCGACGTGGCTGTATCGCCGCCCGCGTTGGCTCATGAAATTCATTGCCTTTTGGATCAACCTGTGGTATCGCATTTGCCGCGACAGACACCCCGACAGCTATGCGGTCTGCCGACAGCTTCAGTCCTCGGAGGACGAGATCTCCTTCGGCGGCCTCGACGGCGTGTACTGCCAAAGTTTTTCCTCCGCCATTGAGAAATGCAAGGATGATTTCCTCCTGAGCATCCCCCTTCTCCTCTCCCGTCATTGCAAGGAGGGGCAATCGGACGGCATTGTCACGGTGGAATCCTCCCGCTTCGCCAATTACCGCGGAAACTGCCTCGACGAAAAGGCCTCCCACTCGGAGATCATCGGCCTCTCGCGGAGTAAGAAAAAACGGGAACGTGTCTATGAATTTTATATCGGCCTCTGTAAAGAATTGCTCGAAATCGATGAAACATAAAAGCGCAAACCGTTTGATGAAACGTTTACGCTGATAAAGTAAAATGGAGTTTTGAGGGGGGGGCCTTGGCTCCCCTCTTAGGGGAGCTGTCACAAGGTGACTGAGGGGTTCCCTTGGCTCCCCTCTTAGGGGAGCTGTCACAAGGTGACTGAGGGGTTTTTGAACCCTATCCCCCGCTACGCGGGTACTTCCCCTAAGAGGGGAAGCAAGGACGTTGCCCACCCCCCTACCCCCCTCCTCGGGAGGGGGCACGGACTCCATTCGGGGCGACGCGTCATTCTGAGGAAGCGCCAGCGACCGAAGAATCCCGAGGATGAAAGGGCATAGGAGAAACATAAAAATCGGGGACTGCGCAATGCGCAGGCCCCGAGCTGTTTCGTTTATTTAAATTCTCTCATGTCCTTGATGGCATCGGAAGTGAACCAGCCCAAGTGATCACCCTCTTTTCCTGTTCCCGGATACCCGTCATCAACCTTTGCAAATGTACCAACACCCTTTTTCGCCACTTCACCATTCAATGTGATCGTCGCGCCATTCTCGATGAAAACGGAATAGAGTTCATCTCCCTCTTTCAAAATTAAGTCGCTGTAACCGCTTACCTTTGTTTTATTATCTTCAGTTTTTTCAAAATACACTTTTTCCGATCCGTTTCTCTGCGCCGCAAAGAACCTGATTCCACCGCCCTGTTGTGTGCTTGTGCCAATGATCTTCGCCTTGGCGCCGATCGTGCAGCGCGCATCGAGAATGATATGAGAAGGGAGATCCGCGTCGGGATTTTCATACCAATAGTTATTGAGGATAGAGACCAAGTACGCCATGCCGTTATCTAAGCCGAGATCGATCTCGCCGTTGATATTCACCTCGCCGCCACCGATGATGACAAACGCCATCGCATTCGAATAGTTGGACCCCTCAGGCTTGCTTGGATCGATTGAAGCTCCATCGACAACGATCTTGAAACCTTCCGCCATATTTACGACCCCGTTCGGATAGACATCAAAGGCGCCGTAACTGCAGGCGGAATCGCTATAGTAGATCTCCGTTCCTTTATTGATATTCAATACCGTTTTTTCTTCACTGACGGCATTGTTTCCGACGACAAACGGGAAGATGGGGCCATCTGACTTTACCGTCGTAGCATTCAGATTCATCTCGGCACCTTCGCTGATATATATGCCGTAGCCGCCCTCGGTCTGTTTTTCCGTCCCGTCAACCGCCGTCTTTGTCCCCTGTGTTACAGTGATCTTCGCGTCGCTTTCGACATTGACCGTTCCGCCCGTCACATACATGGCGTGGCTGTTGTTTTCCGTACTGTTGATGATCTCGAAATCGACATTTGTGATCGTTAAATCTGCATTGTTCATGCGCATTGCGTATGTGCCCTCGTCGCGTGCGCTCTGATTGTCCGCTTCGGTCACGTTGAGCGTGAATGTGCCCCGTCCTTCAGATTCGGGTGTCGCACTTGAATCCGTGATCGTGAGCGAGCCACCATCTACGACGATCCCGCGGCTCTCCTCCGTTTTCTTCTCTACGGTGAGATTGTTCCCCGCAACGTCGAGCGTGAGATTTTTATCCCCCACTTCGATGGTCGTATCATCGTCGATCGTTGTTTCCCCCTGCACGACGACCGTGCTGTTGTCCTCGGCTTGGTCGAACACGTCGGCAATATTAGCGTCAGTGGAAATGTCATACAGATAGCTACCGAATTCATATGTGCCGTCGTTGTTGAGCTTTGCGCTCTTCATGCAGAGCTCGCATCTCCTGTTGGTATCGCCATGTACATATTCTTTCATCTCATGCGCTTCGTACACATCAGGCTGAACGGCGAGGACGACGGGGAAAGCGTACTTGCAAGTTGTGCAATACTTGACGGCGATGCCGGGGATAATACATTTCGCCTCGTAAATCGTGTACGTGTCGCCATATGTATGCACATGTCCCACTTCCGTCGTACCCTCATCGATGAGCGAATAATTCTCGTTTTCGCCGCTCTTGAAGGAGACATTGAGCACGCCGTCATTCACAGCATAGCTCGTAAGATCCTCATACTTCCAGCCGTTTTCGGTCTTGCGGAAGAACTCTCCGCTCGTGGCCACGAGGCAAGCGTCGCCCGTTTCTCCGAGGGAATCGTTAGGTTCGCCGCGCTCTAAAAAGTGAACGACGCCGCTGACGTCCTCAGCAGGGACCTCATTAGATGCACCCCCCCCCGTGCAGGCAACACCCGCAAGAGTGAGCCCGAGGCAGAGCGTTCCCATGGCTGTTACAAGACCCAATTTTGATTTGTTCATACCATCCTCCCGTCTCTCATCAAGAGACAATACTTAAAGTTACCATCTTTTATTTTAGCCCCGAAACGGAGAGATGTCAAGCGGTTCAAGAAAATTTTTGGGTATTTTTTTAAGAAAATGGGGTGACCCTTCGACTGCGCTCAGGGGTGACGTGATTGAGAACGGCGGGGCGGAGTGCGTTTGAGGGCGGACCCCCACCCCTACCCCGCCCCCTGACGCAGGGGGCAGGCAGGAGAAGGGGCGAGATGAGCGGCGGGCATTACTATTTGTAAAATAAATTACATATTCTTCTGAAAGAACCCTTCGATCTTTTCAAACGGAATGGCGTTCTTTCCGCCGCCGTCGTAGAGGTCGGTATGGACTGCTCCCGCAACGAGGAAAAGTTCCTTATTTGCAGCATATGTGCTGTTTTTTATCATCGCGGCATAGGCGTCCTTTGAAAAATAACAGGAGTGTGCCTTGTCGCCGTGAATGAGGAGCACCGCGCTCCGTATCTCATTGCTGTAGGAAAGAATGGGCATATTGATAAACGAAAGCGCAGAGGTCTTGTTCCACCCGCCGTTGCTGTTCAGACTGCGGACATGATAGCCGCGCTTGGTCTTGTAATAGTCGTAATAGTCCTTGACGAAAAAGGGCGCATCGTCGGGAAGCGGATCGACAACTCCCCCGCCGAGCTCATAACTGCCCCGTCTGTAATCGGCCGTGCGCTGTTCATTGAGGGCCCTTTTTGTTTCATAGCGGGCCTCTTCGCTGTCGGCGGAATCGAAATACCCCTTGGCGTTCACCCGCGTCATGTCGTACATGGTGGAAGCGACCGTTGCCTTGATCCTCGTGTCCATCGCCGCGGCATTGATCGCCATGCCGCCCCAGCCGCAGATGCCGATGATGCCGATCCTCTCCCCGTCCACGTCCTCGCGGCAGGAGAGATAATCAACAGCCGCCGAGAAGTCCTCTGTGTTGATATCGGGGGAGGCGACGTACCTCGGCTGCCCGCCGCTTTCACCTGTGAAGGAGGGATCGAACGCAATCGTGAGATACCCCCTCTCCGCCATCTCCTGTGCATACAGCCCCGACGCCTGCTCCTTCACCGCGCCGAACGGACCGCAGACGGCTATGGCGGGCAGTTTGCCCTTTGCCCCCTTCGGAACATATAGGTCAGCGGCGAGCGTGATGCCGTAGCGGTTGTGAAAGGTGACCTTTTCGTGGTCCACCTTCTCGCTCTTCGGGAACGTCTTGTCCCATTCATTTGTCAAAGTCAATGTTTCCTCTTTCATTCTCTTCACCTCTTGAATTTTACAGACACTGCAAGTCTGATCAGGACAATTTGTCGTACACTTCGTCGCTGACGGGCTCCAACCATTCGTTGGAACTATTCTTCCCCGGAACCTCGACGGCAAGATGGGAGAACCAGCTGTCCTTCGCTGCGCCGTGCCAGTGTTTGACCCCTGCGGGAATATTGATGACGTCCCCCGCAGTCATCTCCACGGCCTCTTTGCCCCATTCTTGGTACCAGCCTCGCCCCGCAACGCAGATGAGGATCTGTCCGCCGCCCTCTTCGGCATGATGAATGTGCCAGTTGTTGCGGCACTTGGGCTCGAATGTCACGTTGAAGATGCCGACTTGGGTCTTTGAGATGGGTGCAAGATAGCTCTGTCCGCTGAAATACCGCTTGAATCCGTCATTCGGCGCACCGATGGGAAAGATCATCGAAGCCGCATGCGCAGCCCTTGTATCGGTGCCGTCAGTTTCGTTCCAGACCTCTTTTGCCATATTGAACACTGCCCACGCCTTGGGCCAGCCGACATAAAAGGCAACATGCGTGACGACTGCAGCGATCTCCTCCTTGGTGACGCCGTGCGCTTTGGCGTTTTCGAGATGATACTTGAGCGAGGAATCGGTAATACCAGACGACATCAGCGCAACGACGGTGATGATGCACCTCGTCTTGAGGTCGATGTCGTGGTTGTTCCAATTCTCGCCGAACAGGACATCGTCGTTGAAGTGGGCGAAATCGGGAGCAAACTGCCCAAGGGATTTTCTGCCTGCATTCTGTGTGATTTTTTCCATAATTTTTCTCCTTTTTTGATTTGAATGACGGAACCATTGGGCTCCGCAAGTTTTTGGTGATTTCGGTTAAAACACCCCTCCCGTCACGGCAAGGACAGCCGTGACAGACCGAGCGTTCATTCAGAGCAAAGCGATGAATCCCGTTAGACTTACGGACTTCCGTGTGTTTAATGGGATCCTTCGCTGCGCTCAGGATGAGCGGCGGGGCAGAATGAGCGCGGGGCAGGATGAGCGAGCAGGGGCAAACGAAAAAATCAGGATTTGCCTTTTTTTTCGCGCAGTTTTTTGATCTCGGCTTCAAAGCCCTTGTCGGAAGGGTAATAAAAGACGGCGTCCTTCAGCGAATCGGGCAGATATTGCTGTTTCACCCAGCCGCCGTAGTTGTGCGGATACTTATACTTTGCGCTCTCGACCTTCATCTCCTTGCTGCCGAAGGAATTGTCGCGGAGGTACTTGGGAATGTCGTCGTCCTTGCTCTCCTTGGCGGCACGGATGGCGGCGTCCTTGGCCATGACGACGGAATTGCTCTTCTCCGTCTCACAGACATAGATGATGGCCTCGGTGAGCGGCAAAAATCCCTCGGGGGCCCCCATATTCTGAAAGGCCGTGAGCGCAGACGTCGCCATGAGGAGCGCACGGGGGTCGGAGAGTCCCACGTCCTCGGCGGAGTGCGCGATGAGACGGCGGAAGATGAGAAGCGGGTCACATCCCCCCTCGATGAGGCGGAAGGCATAGTAGAGCGCGGCGTCGGCG
>CANRDK010000086.1 GCA_947629345.1 uncultured Clostridia bacterium | reverse complement strand
ATACCTCTGTCATTTTGTCATTTCTTTTTGTTCCAATTTTTCCGCCCCACGTTCCCCCTTCTCAGCATGACGCCGCCCTTGATATCCTCGCCCCCTACCCTCTTGGGGCGGGGATTTTTCCATTCCCCACAAAATTTTACTTGATTTTTTGCATATCTTGTGATACAATTAAATAGCAACAAGGGTTCCTGTTGGCGGTTAGCTCCTTTTAGGGGGGAATATTAAGGATATTTCCACAAAAGGAGGTGCGTGCTTATGAGCGATTTTTTCGATCTCATGATGCTGATTGCACTTTTGTCTGAAATGCTTGAGCGTTTTGACATTGAGTACATAGCTATTAAACGCAATAAAAAATAACCGCCTATAGCCGGCAAGCGATGACGGTTATTTTTTAATAACACTCGGAGCTGACCACTAAACGGGGTTCAACCCTTGTTGCACCTTTATTATAAACCATTTTCCCCTTTTTGTCAACACTTTGGGGGGAATTTTTTTATCCCGACATTCCCAATTACGTCACCCTGAGCGTAGTCGAAGGGTCACCGCAGCATAATAAGGTGATGGTTCGACGTTGCTCACCATGACGTGATTAGAAAGGCTGGTCGGGACACTATGACATGATTTGGGTTCGGAATATATGGAAGTCCCCTGCGGCGGAGCCGCAGGGGACTTGGTTTAGAGATTGCTTAGTTGTGCTTGCGGAGGAGGAGGACGACGGCGAGGGAGCTGACGAGAAGAAGAGCCGAGCCGCCAACAGCAAGGGCGAGCCAAAGACCGTCGCTTTCTACGTTCCCGTTGTTCATGTTGGCCGTGTAAGAGGCCATCGTGGGTCCTTCCATTCCTTGATCGGAGGAGACAATCTTTTCGTATGTGATTTCAATCGATGAAATGTAATGTGCATTGGTATTAAATGATAAATGGAAGTAGGTATATTGATCAGCAATATCCGCTGTAAATGTTATTGATTTATTTGAACCAAGAGCGGTGCTGGTTCCCCCCGTAGGATTAGAATGTGTGGCAAATGCACATTGAACTGATGCTTTATTCTGTGTAGTTCGAGACGTACTATAGTTAATTACAATTTTTGTAATATAACCATTGAACGCTTTTGTATTATATAATTCCCCACTACCACCTTTCGCCTGTATGTCGCTGCCATTGACCATGAATTGTACATATCCAAATTTGACGCTATCAATCTCTTTTTCGGTCTCGTTATCACTATACGAAGTGACACCAAGATTATCTTTCGTCAAAGTGATTTTAGTTTCTTCTGTTTTAACGTCGGATCCTGCCCCCTCGATTTTTACACCAAAGAATTTTAATGTACTAATCGTAAAGTAGGCGGTACTGGTACCAGATATGCTTATATTGAACTTAAATTCATAATAACAATTAGTCCAGTCGGCTTCTCCAGCTTGGAATGTAACTTTTGTATTTTCATAATTTTCTGTCAGTGTTGAAATAGTTGTTTTTTGCTCTCCAACATAGGTATACACTGTAAGCTGAACCGAGCTTATCGTTATATTAGAACTACTTATAGTCCCAATTTCCAGCTCAATACGCGCAACCTTTCCTTTTATTGTGTTCACAGAAGTTAGTGTCCTGGGGGTATCATCTGTTAAGTTGCTACTGCTACCGCCAAATCGCCACGGGTCCATTGAACAATTAGCTCGAACATTCCAATTTACACCGCCAGCTGTAACAGAACCTACGGAATTATAGCCTGAGCTGCTTGTATCCTTTCCTTGTGACGATGGTAATTCATACAGTACGGTTTCCTGACCGGATTCTTCACCGCCGCTGGGTTCGGTTCCGCCACCACCAGGAGTAGGAGTAGGATCAGTACCCCCCCCCGTGGACTTTCCGCCGTACTCAATCGTGATACTCTCGACAAGTGCTGTACCAGGATCACCAGATTCAACTTCTTTAATATACAGAACAAAGAATTTGTCATTCCCTGTGACGTTCCATGATATTGTCTGCATGGTACTCGAATCATACGGTGTCGCTGTCGGCCCATAAGTCGTACCCGCACTCACATCTGGTTGCCTATCGTTATTTTCTGGAGCAACATACGCTACAGTCGATGTCTTTAAATACCAATCAGCTATTTTCTTTGACGAGCCATTTCTACAGACAATGGTAACTTTGCTAATAGGGGCGGGCATTTCAGTGGTATTCAAAAGATAAGCATACGCTTTTTTATCAGTCTGATAGCTAAATTGCAGCGTCGCTTTGGATAAAGCACTGCCGGAAGCAGATGCCGCAGCATTCAACACACCACTAAATGTCCTCTTCTCATCAGCACTTTTAGCCGTCCATGAATACTTTCCATACGTCTGTTTAGACTGATTTGCTTTATATAAATCATCCGAACTATTAAGCGTAATCGTGAACGAGCCGCTTTCGACGGGTTCTTCCTTGGTGGTGACGGTGATTTGGAGAGCACCTTCGGCGGACTTGGTGAGCGTGTAGGACTTGTTGCCAATATCCGTGGACTTGTCGGCAGGATCAGGCAAAGCGGTGGGAGTTTTCCCACCAATCGTGAACTTAAGCTCCCAAGTATCTCCCCAAGCTTCATTGGGCGTCACTGTAAAGGTAAACTCGTTCCCGTTAGCAGTCTTCGGCGAATCAACGGGTTCCCCATTGATTGTCAATTGTGCTTTTTTGTCGCCGATCTCGCCTTGGGTCACCTTAACTTTAAACGAAATCGTGAGTTTTCCTTCGGACTCGCCCAGTGTAATGCTTTCCACGCTGAAGCTGAATTCGGGCTCGGGCTGCTTCTCTTCGACCTTGAGCTTGAGGGTGTTATCGGTGTATTCAGCCGAATAGATCTTGCCGTTGACGGTTGCACTACCTGTGCAGGTGATTTCGCCCTCCTTCGGAGCGATGCCGTCCAAAGTGAGCTTCATCTCCAGGCCGTTCGTTAAATCGGCGGGATCGATCGTAAAGCTGACGGAATTGCCCCCGACTGTGCCGTTGAAGGTCTTTTCGCCGATGGCAAGGGTTGCCGTTGCGTTAGGGATATCGGTCTGACCCTCGACGGAGAGCGCAAACGTAAGTGAGAATTCGCTTCCGGATTCCGCGTCGGCAAACACAACACTCTCGACCGAGTACTCAAGTTTCGGCTCTTCGGGCTCGGTGGGAACCAAATAAGTAATAGTAATCTTTTGGAATCTTCTTTGTCCACTCCCACCATCAAGTGTAAATTTAACACTTGTTTCCTCGCCTGTCCATGTGGTTAAGTCTTCAGATAATGTACCTTTATCGGCCGTAAATGACTTATTATTATTTGAAACACTTACAAATGTGAAAGTAATTTTAGCGATCTTGTAGCCAGAATCGCCCGAAGAAACAGTAATCGTATTGTTGCCATATACGCGAACCGCTTTCCCATCTGTGTAATATTTAGGAGGATTGTTGTTGTTTGACCCTTTGTCGAATACGATAGTAAAGCCACCGTCCAAGGTCACAGTCCCGACCTCATGTGCATTCCCATACGACATTGCGGACGAATCGTATTCTATGGATTCCTTTTTGGGAGCATTGACATCTTCGGTTTCAACTTTGATTGTCGTATCGCCGGCGACGGTGAAGGAATACTTGCCGTTATCGTCTGCAGTAATGATTTCATTATAAACCATTACGCTCTCAAGTCTGCGGCCGGCATCCAACTGAACCGTGAATTCTACCTCGCTGTCGTTTGCTTTGGTTTCGTTATCGGAAATTCCAACTACGGTCGCTTGATCGGCTTCTACTTTGATCGTAGACTGCCCAATCGTTCTGCTGTGGAGCAAGACTTCTGTGTAAGTGCTTGCGTCTTCATTTTGTTTCCGTGAAAATTCAATCGTTCCGTTGTAGTTTGTAATAAGGCCGTAGAGAACGACTTCGTCGTGCTGCGCGATCATATTCACGTTGTTGTTCTTATTGGCACTGTAGACCAAAATCTTGTCACCTTCGGCGGAATCGGTTGCACCGAGTTCAAAGCTACCAAAGTAGCTTCCACTTGTGGGTGTCGAAAGCACAAAGCCCTTTACATAGACGACCTGTTCTGTCCACATGCCATCTTCTGTGCACACTCTATCGGCAATGGCAAGCGCTTGCGTGACGGTGAGAGGCGCCTCTGCGGTACCATAGTTGATGGGAGCAATGATCGTGATTTTGATTTCAAGGATCTTGGTCTCTGCCGTACCGCAGGAAACGGTGACCTGAAGTGTAACTTCTTTATCTTCTGTAGGAAGGGTAATATTGAGAACGTTATTTTCAATCGTGATATAGGCAGTGTGCGTAGCAGCGTCTTTAACGGCCCAAGTAAGGGTCGCGCCGTTCCGTTCTTGAGGAAGTTGAGAATTTTCAACCGCCTGAGGATACTGCGTATCGATCGTGCCGTGGTTTGCATTCAAATAGTCATAGGCCATTTGAATTCTGTCGGCATCGGTGAGAACAACGCCGTAGGTGACTTCAAGGTTGGTGATACGGACTTTGCCACCCGTTCCACCTTCTGTGTCATTGCCGATCGTGAATGTGTAAGAAGGTGCATTGACTTCAAGCTTTGCATTCGATTTATATTCTTCACCCTCTGCATTGAGCAAGATACCATGGCTATCATCCTTAGTATAGGTGACCTTGATCGTGACGATCTTGGCTCCGTTCGCAGCGGTAAAGGTGAGGTTGGGATTTTCTGATTGATAGATTCTCCAGTTGTACCCATTGGTGTAGTATTTACCAGAATTGCCGCCGCCGTCTTTCACTTGCACAAGAATGTACTTGTCAAGTTGAAGATCTGTGTATTTTGTATCGTTATTCCATTTAGGCGTTTGCGCTTCCGCATAATCTTTGATCGAAACGCTTGCGGTGACTTCGTCGCCCATCTTGGCGTAAATGGTCATCTCTTCGGTGACGGGGGTGGTGAGGTCGAACTGCGTCTCGGTCGTGCCCTCGAGGGTGTACCAATAGAGGAATACATAGCCAGTCGCGGTGGGCTCGGTGATATCGTCAAGATTGAGCGTTTCACCTGCGAATACGGACTGAGGAGCGGGCGCGGTGCCGTGTCCGCCGACGTCAAAGGTCACGATGAGGGGCGCGGTGACAGTGAGTTTGCCGTCTGCGAGGGCATAGCGGTTGCCACTGAAATCGTGATGACCTTCGCCGCAAGTGATTGTGCCGTTGTGATAGACGTCCTTGGTTTCTTTGGTCAATTCGAGGACGAACTTGATGGCATACCCATCAGCTTTGGCGGTAAGAGCAGTGAGCGTATAGGTGAGGGTGAAGCCGTCCGTGGCTTCAGCTGCGGAGCCTTGGATGGGAGTGCCGTCGCCGAGCTGGAGCTTTACGCCTGCGATATTTTCGAGCGTGAAGCCGTTGGCCGTGACGGTGGCGACGAGGGTAAGGGTATTCTCATTCAACTGCAAAGTGACAGAAGCTGAAGTGATGAGCATTTCGGTCCACTTTGCGGTGAATGTGACGGTGACGTCGGAATTGGCAAGTTTGAGAGAATAGGTGTTGCCATCGAGGGCTGCGGGGGCAGCGGAGCCGACTTTCACGGTCCAGCCGTCGAAGCAGTAACCTTCCTTGGTGGGAGTGGTAAGGGTGATGGTGGCAGTGTCGTGCGCGTTGTTATAGGAAACTTGCGGGGCGATGCCGTCGGTGGTCGTGGCGGTGACGGTGACGGCTGCGGTTTCGACTTTGATTTCGATATCTTCCTTACCGACGGTGACGGAGTATTTGCCGTCTTGGGCGGTGAGGGTGGCGTTGCCATTCTTTACGGAGACGAGCTTATAGCCGTTTGCGGGGGTCACGGAGAAGGTGACTTCGGTGCTGCTTGCGTAATAGGTACCGGTGGGAAGGGTGGTGGTGGCGTTGGGAGCGATGGCGGTGACTTTGTAGAGTTTTTCCCACTGGGCGGTGACGGTGGTGTCGGCCGTGGGGGTGAACTTTTCGCCTGCCTGCATGAGCTCTTGGGCGTCGCCGACCTTCCAGCCAAGGAACTTGTAGCCCTCGCGCTTGGGAGCGGCGGGAAGGGTGAAGCCATCTTGCACGAAGATGAGTTCGGTTTTGGTTGCTTGGCCTTCGTAGCCGTAGTTGATGGTGATGGTGTAGGCATCGTCTACGGTGACGTCGTAGGTTGCCGTGAGATAGGTGAGATAGCTGACGGTGATGGTGTAGGGTTTACCTGCTTCGGTAACTTTAGTTGCGTTGTATGCTGAGGAATCAATTTTGAAATTTTTGACTTCCTTC
The DNA here is from genome assembly GCA_947629345.1 of uncultured Clostridia bacterium. Classification (GTDB taxonomy): domain Bacteria; phylum Bacillota; class Clostridia; order Christensenellales; family Borkfalkiaceae; genus Gallimonas. Next base: position 1,605 of record CANRDK010000086.1, on the reverse strand, counting down.
AGCTGCGTTTCGTTGTCGTATCTGACTTTGACGACAAGGCCCTCGCTGCTGAACGCTTCACCCTTGCGGAAACGGGTGGTGCAGTGGGAAGTGTCGAGCGCGATCTCGACGGCCTTGTTCCAAATGGTGGGAAGCTGAACGGTGCCCTCACCAACAAAATGCCAATAGGTATGGGTGTTGTCGGTGGGTTCGGTCGCCGAGTAGTAGCGGATGACATTTGCAAGCGCTTTGAAAATTGTATCTTTTTTGTTTTCGTCTACCTGAGGTTCGCCCCAATAATATATTGTATTATAGGGAGCGAGGCCTGCAACGTTGGCGAAGGATTTATCGGAAACGGGCTGCTCGCTCTCAGCGGCTTTGGCGATATAAATCGTCTTGAGGGCACTGCAGCCGTCAAAGGCGTTTGCACCCACGGTGAGAAGGTCGGGGTTGAGCGTGACTTCTACAAGGTTTGCAAGATCCGCAAAGGCCTTTTCGGCAATGACCTTGGTGCCGCTTGCAACTTTGTATGTAAAGGTCTTGGGAGCTTCGGCCGTTTCGTTTGCGGCATTGCGACGGGGCCTGCTGGGCGCGGGCTCGGGCTCGGGCTCAGGTTCAGCGGAACCACCGGAGGTTTCGGTCTTGATCGTGGTCGGGTCAACGACCTTCAGAAGGTAGCTGCCGTTTCCGTTAGAGATCGGAATGGAGATGGGCTGGAGCTGGCCTTTGTTCTCGGCAGATGCGTTTTCATCAGCCGTCTTGGCAGCTGCCAGCAAACCATTGTAGAAAGGAGTTCCCACAAATGCGTCTGCGGCGATATTTTGGGTACCATCTGCCATGGTGACTGTTTTAAGGTTTTTGCAGTCCTTGAAAGCCTCTGCACCGATCTCGGGCGTGCCCTCGATGATGACGGATTCGATCGTCTCGTTCCCCTCAAAGGCTTTGTCGGCGACATGTACTTCCTTTTCCTGTCCCTTCGTCGTGACCTTTTTGGGAATGGTGATGGACTTCAGTTCGGATTCTTCCACCTGCCCGACTTCGACATAGTCTTTATCGGGAAGGTTTTCGGTGATGACATAATCGACATGTTCTGCACCGCATTCGGAGCAGTGGCCTGAAGCATCTACCTTGTGCGAGATGCCGTCTGCGGGGATCACCACATTGAAGGAGAGCCCGCATTCTTGGCAATATCTCACGCCGACACCGTGTGAGACGCAGGTCTGCTTTTCAACCACGAAAATGTCGCCGAGGGTGTGTTGGCCGTCGCGACAAGGTTGACCATCTCCGTCCGCATAGGCGCGTGCGGTTCCCGTGAAGGCGAATGCCAACGACAGGAGCACGAACAGAAGCGCAGTGAGGACAAAGAGCGAGAGTTTCTTGAGCGTCAACTGTTTTTTCATACAATTCTCCTTTTGTGCGTATCCCCGTGTTATGGAGCGGAATACGGACTCTTTCATATACATTGTAACAGGGTTCAATCTATATGTCAAGGCTCTGGGTGAAAATTTCATGATAAAATTTTTTCAATCTTTTGTGAAAAAGGAACAATTTTGAACTGATTTTCGAATGGGTATTTTGAGGGGGAGGGCGGGCCCCTTGCGTGACTGAGGGGGTGTCATTCTGGAT
>CANRDK010000085.1 GCA_947629345.1 uncultured Clostridia bacterium | reverse complement strand
GCTACGGAAGCCGATGACGGACGTCACCTTTGCCCCCGCTTCCCTGAGCCGCCGCGCCACAGGAAGGGCAACGGCACAGCCGACACCGCCGCCGATGACGACCGCACGCTTCACGTTTCCGACCTCGGTCGGGTTCCCGAGAGGACCGACGAAATCGGCGAGAAAGTCCCCCTCGCGCTTTTCGTTGAGCGCCATCGTTGTCCCGCCGACGACCTGAAAGATGACAGAAACTGTGCCCCTCTCCCTGTCTGTCCAAGCAATGGTCAGTGGAATGCGCTCCCCCGCTTCATCCACGCGCAATATGATAAATTGCCCCGCCGAGGCCTTCTGGGCAATGCGGGGAGCCACCACTTCAATGATTGTAACGGTGGGATTGAGTTCTCTTCTTGTTAAAATACGATTCATTTGCTGTTATTTTATCACATCTTCACGGCAAAGTCAACCTTTCACAAAAAATGGCATGAAATATGGGAGAAATCCTTGACTTTGCGGGGAGATTCAGATATAATGTGAACTGTTCACAAAATAAATAATTGGAGAGTATCTATGGCGAATGTCAGGATCGTCACCGATTCAAACAGCGGCATCACGCAGGCGGAAGCAGAGAAACTGGGAATCTCTGTGATCCCGATGCCCTTTTTGATCGACGGTGAAGAGTTTTTTGAGGATATCAACCTCACACAGGCGCAGTTTTATGAGCATCTCAAAAACGATGCCAACGTTTCCACCTCCCAGCCCGCCGTCGGCAGCGTGACGGAGCTCTGGGACAAACTTTTAAAGGACGGCAGCGAGATCGTCCATATCCCCATGTCGAGCGGGCTTTCGGAATCCTGCCATACGGCGGAGAGCCTTTCTAAGGACTACGGCGGAAGGGTTCAGGTGGTCGATAACCAGCGCATTTCCATCACCCAAAAACAGAGCGTGTACGACGCCATCGAGCTCGCAAAACAGGGCAAGAGCGCGGCCGAGATCAAGGAAATTTTGCTGAAAACCAAGTTCGACAGCAGTATCTATATCTCCCTCGACACGCTGAAATATCTGAAAAAGGGCGGACGACTCACCCCTGCGGCGGCCCTCATCGGCACCATTCTCAGGATCAAGCCCGTATTGCAGATCCAAGGAGAGAAGCTCGACGCGTTCAAAAAGGTCAACACGCTGAAAAAGGCAAAAGAGGTCATGATCAACGCCATCCGCAGTGACTTTGAAACGAGATTCAAATCCTTGGTGGAGAACGGAGAGATGCAGCTCTCCGTCGCCTACACTGCCGACGACACCGAAGCAAAGAACTTTGCGGAAGAGATCAAAGAGACCTTCCCGGACGTGCCCTTCTGCTTTACCGACCCCCTCTCGCTCTCGGTATCCTGTCATATCGGCCCGGGAGCTCTGGCCGTCGCCTGCTCAAGGATCGTCAAATAAACTTTACGGCTTGCCTCACGGCAAGCCTTTTTTGTGGTAGCATTCTCCTTGGGAGGTGGACGCCCCCTTGGCTCCCCTCTTAGGGGAGCTGTCACGCAGTGACTGAGGGGTTTTGGAACCCCTTCGCCCTTCGGGTACTCCCCCGACAAGGGGCAGCAAGACCCCGCGTCATTCTGAGAAACGGACGCGATACGACGTCAGAACACCTGACCCGAAGAATCTCGCGGGGCGATCACGGACCATTCTAATTACGTCATGGTGAGCCTGTCGAACCATCACCTTATTTTGCTGCGGTGACCCTTCGACTACGCTCAGGGTGACGTGATTCGGAATGTTACCGTACACAGTGCGGCGAGATGCTTCGGTACGGCTCCCGTAGGCTACGTACAACTCCCCTTCTCAACATGACGCCGCTCACCAGCCGCTCATGCTGAACGTACGTGAAGCATCTCATAAACCTACGGAAGCATATACTCCGTCGGTTTCATGGGATTCTTCGCCACGCTCAGAATGAGCGGCGGTAGAGAATCAGAACAACACCCCCTCAGTCACGGCAAGGGCAGCCGTGACAGCTCCCCCTCAAGGGGGAGCCGAGGTCGTTGCCCCCTATCCCCCTCCTCGGGAGGGGCAAAGGACGTTAAAAGGTGCCCTTTTTCTTTTTGTAGAAGCCGCGGCGGCGGGTCTCGATGAGATGATATTCCTGCTCGCGCCGAAGTTCATAAAAACAGGGACTCTGCGGGGTAGCAAAGCAGAGTTTTCCGCCGATGTCCGCCGTCTCCGCATAGCCGAACGCGCACAGACACACGGGAATGCCGTACATGAACGCCTGCGCACGCATCAACACTTGCTCGAGGCTCTCCGTGAGTTCCTCAAAAATCACGATGACAGCCTCCGCGCCGCAGACGGAGAGTGTTTCGATGACGCGTGGAAAATACAGGTCCTCCGCAACGACGATGCCCAATTTCCCCGCTGACGTATCGAAGATCTTGACGCCCGCGCCGCTGCGGAATTCCCCGCCGTCGATACGGTTCATCATGTCCGTAACGCCCAAAATACGTCCCCTCTCGGCGACGACGACAGACTTTCGGCGGATCCCCCGTGCGTCCGTATAGCAGCCGCAGACGACGACATTCCTCTGTTCTTTCGAGAGGAGTGCAACATCCTCAAAGAGGCTTGTTTCCCCTCTCAGTTCCCGCTCATAGCTCACTTTTCCGATCGCTTGAAAGCCGAAACAGACGATCTCGGGCGGATTTCCCTCAAAACTATCCGAAAATTCGCTCAGACTTCCCTTTGTCACAAAACAGATGCGCATGTTCTCTCCCCGTTCATTGTAGTCGGGAGAGAGAAAAAATGTGCATAGAAAAACGGAGCCGAAGCTCCGCTTTTTATGTGTTGAATGCTCAGAGCGTCTCTGCGGAAAGAAGCCGCAAAAAGACGTCCCGATTACCCGAGGCGGGAAGAAAGCGCAGAAGCCAATCGACATGGCGTGCAATTTCCTCGGGAACGGGGTCGGCAACGGACGCAGCAAATCCTAAATAGGGAGGGTTTGCTTCCGTCTCGATGCATGCCATCCAATAGCTGCTCCTGCGGTTGAAATCGTTGAGAAGCCGCAGAAGCTCCTCGCTCACATGCTTTTCGCCGAAATAGACGTAGACGGTGAGATTCGTATGTCCGTTCTTCGGATAATAGGAATAATCGATATCCAGCCGCTCGGCAGAATGGCCGAGAATAGAGAACTCCTCCGTCATCATGCTGATGCTGTTTTCTTGATTCTCCACGCTGAACTTGAATTCAAGATCGTTGTAAAATTTCTTGATCTGCCGCTCCGCCTCCGCAAATGCAGGGCCCTGCGGGCGTTTCCTTTTCCCGAATCTGAAAAATCCGAACATGTTATCCTCCGTCAATGACCGTCAATTTATTTTATTCTTTCTTTTCCGTTCCTGCCTGTGCCTGAAGGAGATCGCGGATCTGCGTCAGGAGTTCATCCGTCGTGGGAGCGGGTGCGGGAGCATTTGCAGCCGCCTCGGCAGCCTCTTTGTCGAGCTGAGCCTGCTTTTCCGTTGCAGCAGCCTTGACCTCATCCCAGCTCTTGCCTTCCTTGCGGAGAGATTTGATCTCTTCCTTCGTCAGGGGCTCGTACTTCGTCTTTGCGTTCTTTGCGCCCTCGTGGAAGCGGTTGATCGTCCTGACGATGAGGAACAGAACGAGCGCAATGAGAAGGAAGTTGATGATGGCCGTGATGAATGCGCCCCAATCGATATAGATGGAGTTCGCGAGATCGATCTCCGTCGTCAAAGCGCCTGCCTCATCCAATAAGAACGCCTTGTGCAGATAGGTGTAGATATTCTCGAGACCCCTGCCTCCCGTGATCGCATAGAGCACCATGTTGATGATGGGCATGATGATCTGGTTGGTGAGCGCCGTGACGATCGCACTGAACGCACCGCCGATGATCACGCCGACGGCCATGTCGAGCACGTTGCCGCGGGTGATGAATGCCTTGAATTCCGCAAAGAATCCTTTTTTTGCCATTTGAAGTTACCTCCGATATATTTTTATTATTTTTTTTAACTTACTGAAGGAGCGGCCCACGGGCCTGTCCAAACGAAACTGCCAATTCCCCTCCTGCGTCCCCGGGGTATTCATCCTCGCTTCGTCCCCGAGGCCCAAGACGTCTTGGATCGGAACGATAGCGAGCCCTGCGCGGGACTGCATGGCGAGACGGATGAAAGCGTCGGGGAAATTTTCTCCGTTTTTCATGAGCTTCATTTCGATCCCGCTCTCCTCAAGCACCATCGCAAGCCGTGCGCGGAGCAGAATGAAATCCTCTGCGGCGAGTGAATCGACATAGCCCTTTACGGTTTCATTGTCGTGTGTGCCCGTGTAGCAGACGGAATTTTCGTGGATATTTTTGGGGAGATAGTCGTTGTCGGGATTGCCGTCAAAGGCAAAGAGCAACACCTTCATGCCGGGGAAGCCCGTCTTTTTGAGAAGAGAACGCACGCCGTCATCGATGATGCCGAGGTCTTCCGCAACGATACGCTCCCTCTCTTTCCCCAACCGTGCGAAGAGATCCTGTTTGGGGCCGTCTACCCATCTGCCGTGAATGGCGTTCTCCGCGTCCGCATCGATCTCGTAATAGCGGTCGATGCCGCGGAAATGGTCGATACGGATGAGATCGTACGTCGAGAGCGCAGACAATAGCCGCTCCGTCCACCACTTGTAGCCGTCTGCCGCGTGGACCTTCCAATCGTAGACGGGGTTCCCCCACAGCTGGCCTGTGGCGGAGAAATAATCGGGCGGAACGCCTGCCACCTTGACGGGCTTGAGCTCCTCATCGAGCTTGAAGAGCGTTGGGTGGGCCCAGACGTCCGCACTGTCGTAGGCGACATAGAGAGGAATGTCGCCGATGATCCCGAGTCCCAATGAACGGCATTTGCGGTGCAGTTCCTCCCACTGCATGTGAAAGAGATACTGAACGAAATGCCAGAAGAGATATTCCTCGTGATGCTCGGTGCGAAGTTTCTCGAGCGCAGCGAGCTCATGACGCTTGAGCGGTTCCTCCCAATCGCAGAAGGTTCCCCCAAACACCGTCTTTGCGGTCATGAACAGGGCATAATCCTCGCATGCACCCCCCTTGACGAAGGCGCGGAAGCCGTCGTTATCGAACGCATAGCGGGAAAAGGCCAGCCTGAGCGTATCGTAGCGTTCCGCATAGAGTGCACCATAATCGACGCTTGAAGTGTCCCTATAGCGGTCGCGGAGGTCCTTGAGTTCCTTCCGTGTGAGAAGTCCCATCTGTCCGAGTTCATCGAGATCGATGAAATACGGATTGCCCGAAGTGCACGAGACGGACTGATAGGGCGAATCGCCGTAGCCTGTCTGCACGAGGGGCAGCACTTGCCAATATCTGACGCCGCTGTCCGCGAGCGTCGGTGCAAACCGCAGGGCATCCTTCAGATTCCCGATGCCGTATTTCCCCTGAAGCGAGGAGATATGGCACAGAACGCCCGCGGCTCTTGTCATATTTTCCATAAGATTCTCTTATTTTTTCAGAAGCAGTGCGATCCTGCGCATCGCTTCCGCTGTATTTTCATGTGTATTGAAGGCGGTGAGACGGAAATATCCCTCGCCGTTTTTCCCGAAGCCGCAGCCCGGGGTGCCGACGACGTTGGCATTCTCCAAGAGGTAGTCGAAAAAGCTCCAGCTGTCCATGCCGTTCGGGCATTTCATCCAAATATAGGGGGAATTTTTGCCGCCCGTGTACCAGATCCCGAGCTCATCGAGAACGTCTGAGATGATCTTTGCGTTCTTGCGGTAGTAATCGATGCTCTCGCCGATCTCCCGCTCCCCTTCCTCGGTAAAGACGGCCGCCGCCCCCATCTGCGTGATATAGGAGGTGCCGTTGAACTTTGTAGATTGTCTCCGTGCCCAAAGACGGTTCAAAGATGCGCCATCCTTGACAAGCTGTTTGGGTACAATCGTATAGCCACAGCGGACGCCCGTGAATCCCGCCGTCTTGGAATAGGAGCAGATTTCGATGGCACATTCCTTTGCCCCCTCCACCTGATAGATACTGCGGGCGAGATGTTCATCCGTGACGAAATACTCATAGGCGGCGTCATAGAGGATGAGCGCGTCGTTTTCGAGGGCATAGGCGACCCATTCTTTGAGCTGTTCCTTGGTGTAGGCCGCCCCTGTCGGATTGTTGGGAGAGCAGAGATAGATGATATCCGCTTTTACCTTCCCGTCGGGCATGGGCAGGAAGCCGTTCTCCTCGTTGGCGTCGGCAAAGACGATCTTCCGCCCCGCCATGATGTTGGTATCGAGATAGACAGGATAGACGGGGTCGGGCACGAGGACGACATTTTCCGTCGAGAGGATGTCGAGAATATTCCCGCAGTCAGACTTTGCGCCGTCGGAGATGAAGATATCCCCCTTTTCGAGCGTCACGCCCTTCCTCGCATAGCTTCCGATGATGGAATCGAGGAGTGCGTCGTAGCCGTAGCAGGTCTGATCGGGCGCATAGCCCTTGAAGGTCTCCCTCTTTGCCATGTCGTCCACGGCAGAGTGCATCGCTCTGATGACGGCGGGCGCGAGCGGACGGGTGACGTCCCCGATGGAGAGGCGGATGACCTCTTTTTCGGGATGGGCCTTTTTGAAGGCGGCGGTCTTGGCTCCGACCGTCGCAAAGAGGTAGGAATCCTTTAAATTCAAAAAGTTACGATTGATTTTCATGGTGATTTTCCTGATATTTTACCGCGGCACGGATGAACTCGCGGAAGAGCGGGTGTGCACTGTTCGGACGGGACTTGAATTCGGGGTGGAACTGCACGCCGATGAAGAAATCGTTTTCGTCGATCTCCACGGCCTCGCAGAGGGTGCCGTCGGGAGAGGTCCCCGCAACGGACATGCCCGCCGCCTCGATCGCTTCGCGGTAGTCGTTGTTGAATTCAAAGCGGTGGCGGTGCCTCTCGTGGATGAGATCGCATCCGTAGGCCGCCCGCATCTGCTTGCCCGTCACCTTGCAGGGATAGGCGCCGAGGCGCATGGTTCCCCCCATCTTCACGCCGTATTGGTCGGGCATGAGATCAATGACGGAGTGCTTCCCCTCGGGGAAGAACTCGGAGGAATTTGCGTCGGGAATGTGAAGGACGTCCCTTGCAAACTCGATGACGGCGATCTGCATGCCGAGACAGATTCCGAGATAGGGAATGTTGTGCTCCCGTGCATATCTGCAGGCGAGGACTTTTCCCTCGATGCCTCTCACGCCGAAGCCGCCCGGGATCAAGATGCCTTCAACCCCGCCGAGCATCTCTCCGACGGTCTCCGCGGTCAATTTTTCGGTATCTACCCATTCGATGTCCACCTTGGCGTCCGATTCATACCCCCCGTGCGCCAGCGCTTCCGCCACGGAAAGGTAGGCGTCGTGGAGCTGGACATATTTGCCGCAGAGGGCGATCTTCACCGTCTTGCTGCGCGCATGGATACGGGAGAGCATCTCCTCCCACTCGGAGAGGTCGATCTCGTTGGCGTCGAGGTGCAGAATTCTGCAGACGATCTCGGAGAGACGGCTCTTTTCGAGCATCATCGGGGCCTCGTAGAGGACGGGAAGGGTGAGATTTTCGATACAACACTCGGGCTCTACATTGCAGAACATTGCGATCTTCTCGCGGATGCTCTCGGGCATCGGGGAATCGACACGCGCGACGATAACGTCGGGGAAGATCCCCATGCCCTGCAATTCCTTGACGGAATGCTGCGTGGGCTTGCTCTTGAATTCATCGGAGCCCGAAATGAAGGGCACGAGCGTCACATGGATATAACAGCAGTTCTCCCTTCCGACCTCGCGGGCAACCTGACGGATGGCCTCGAGGAAGGGCTGGGACTCGATGTCCCCCGTCGTCCCGCCGATCTCGGTGATGACGATGTCCGCTTCCGCCGTCTTGCCGACCTGATAGATGAAACTCTTGATCTCGTTGGTGATATGGGGAATGATCTGCACGGTCTGGCCGAGGTATTCCCCCGCCCGTTCCTTGTTGAGAACGTTCCAGTACACCTTCC
>CANRDK010000084.1 GCA_947629345.1 uncultured Clostridia bacterium | reverse complement strand
TGTGCCCATCACTTGCCCTCCCCCTGCGTCAGGGGGAGGGGTAGGGGAGGGGGTCCGCCCTAATTTCAACGAAATCAATCAAAAAGGAGATATCACTATGAAAAAGACAATTCTTGTGGACGGCATGATGTGCCGGCACTGCGTGAAGCACGTGAAGGACGCGCTCGAAAAAGTGGACGGCGTGAAGTCCGCCGAGGTCAGCCTCGAGAACAAGACGGCCGTCGTCGAACTTGAAAGAGAGGTCGACAGCGACGTCCTTCTCGCCGCCGTCACCGACGCGGGCTATGAGCCCAAGGCCATTTTATAAATTCGGCAGAGTTCGACAAAAGACAAAAAAACTTACACATATGCGCGCGTTTGCAAGTGTTATTCTGTCATAAAAAGGAGGTTTTTTATGGCGGAAACATTGCTGCTCGACAGACGTACGAAGGATATCGTGGAGGATTACGTTCCCGACGGGGAGATCCTCTCCTCCCTCGTACGTTTTTTCTCTATCTTTTCGGACGGCACGCGGCTGAGGATCTTATCCGCCCTTGCCATTTCGGAAATGTGCGTTACCGATATTTCGAGGGTGCTCAATATCAACCAGACGACCGTTTCGCACCAGCTGAGGTTTTTGAAGGACGTCGGGCTCGTGAAGAGTGAGCGTCACGGGAAGATCATCTTCTACATGGCCTCGGGGGAGATCGTCAATGATATTCTTCTCAAGGGCGTGGAATTTTTGGGCGATTGAGGGGGACGAGCGCTCATCCTGCCCCAGCCGCTCATCCTGACCCTGAGCGCAGCCGAAGGGGAAGGATCTCGTTAAACGCACGGAAGTAATTAAAAATTAAAAATTTAAAATTAAAAATTGTGGTGGGGCGTGATTGAGAACGTCCCCGCCCCCTACCCCCTCCCCAAGGAGGGGGCATGACTGCGTTCGGGCCTCTCCCCAAGGAGGGGGCATGACTGCGTTCGGGCCTCTCCCCAAGGAGGAGGCATGACTGCGTTCGGGCCTCCCCCCAAGGAGGGGGCATGACTGCGTTCGGGCGCACGTTCTCAGCATGACTTCTCTCTCGGAGGGAAAAGATTTTTTCGGCAAATCCTTGAAAAATTTTGCAGGTTTGTATATAATGGTATCATGGCTGAGAATATCTTGCGCGAAAAACTCAAGCTCTTGCCCGATTGCCCGGGCGTGTATATCATGCTCGACAGCGACGGCGCCGTTATCTATGTCGGCAAGGCGAGAGTCCTCAAAAACCGCGTCCGCCAATATTTCCATTCCTCGGAGAAACCTATTAAGGTGCAGGCCATGGTGGAGAGCATTGCTGACTTCTACTATATCGTTGCACCCACCGAGGCAGACGCGCTCGCGCTCGAAAACAACCTCATCAAAAAATACAAGCCAAAGTACAACATTCTCTTAAAGGACGACAAGACCTATCCCTATATCAAAGTACACACGCGGGAGGAGTTCCCGCATATCTCCGTCACCCGCCGTATCAAAAAGGACGGCAGGTATTTCGGTCCCTTCATGGGGGGCGTGAACTGCAAGGAGATCGTGGACATTGCCGCAATGGTGTACAACATCCGCACCTGTTCCACCGCCATCAAGGAGAAAGCCGCAAAGCCCTGTCTCAACTATCATTTGGGCCGCTGTCCCGCCCCCTGTGCGCATCTGTGCACGCGGGAGGCATATGCGGAACGGGTGGAAAAGGTCCTCTCCTTCCTTGCGGGCAACTACGAGGAGGAGGAGGAACTTCTCACGGAGATGATGAAGGCGTTTGCCGCAGAGGAGCAGTTTGAACTCGCCCTCGACTACCGCAACAAGATCCAGATGCTCTCCGCCCTCAAAAAGCGGCGGATCACTTCCATGCCCAAGGACGTGGATGCGGACGTGTGGGCGATCGAGACGAACGGGCTCTACACGGCCGTTTCCCTCCTCGTCACGCGGAAGGGGATCATGCAGGGGAGCCGCACCTTCCACTCGGATGCGGGCGCGGGGGAGCGCGGGGAAGCCCTCACGAGCTTTATCACCCAATACTATTCCGCCCACGAGACGCCGCACGAGGTCATTCTCGACGAGACGGTGGACGAAGAGGCGCTTGAGGCCTTTTTAAGGGAGAGAGCGGGGCGGAACGTCGAGCTCGTTCATCCCAAATTCGGCGTCAGGAAGGAATTGCTCGACATGGCGGCGGCCAACGCCAAGGACTATCTCGAAAAGTCCGTCTCCTCCATCGAGCACAGGGACGACATGACCGTCCGTGCCTGTGAAAAACTCAAAACCGTCCTTTCCCTCCGCCGCTATCCCAAGCGCATGGAGTGCTACGATATTTCGGACATCTCGGGCGTTGACAAGGTGGGCAGCATGGTCGTCTTTACGGACGGCGAGGCGGATAAGTATGAATACCGCCGCTTCCGCATCAAGACGGTGGAGGGGGCAAACGACTTCGCCTCATTGCAGGAAGTTTTAAGAAGACGGCTTGCAAAGCTCGGCACGGACGAGGAGGAACGCTTCCCCCGTCCCCAGCTCATCGTCATCGACGGCGGCAAGGGGCAGCTCTCCGCCGTGAAGGAAATTTTTGATGAAATGAACGTGGGGGACATCGACCTCGTCGCCCTCGCCAAGCAGGAGGAAGAGGTGTTCACCCTCGAGAGCCACGAGAGCGTCAAAATCGACAGGCACGACTATAGTTTAAAGATGCTCCAGCGCATCCGCGACGAGGCCCACCGCTTTGCCGTTTCCTACTTCCGCAACATTCACTCGAAGCGCAACCTCGCCTCCGTGCTCGAGGAGATCGAGGGGGTGGGCAAGAAGAAGCGGCTCGCCCTCATGGAGAAGTTTGGCACCATCGACAAGATCATGCACGCGAGCGCGGAGGAACTCTGCACGGCGGAGGGGATCGGCGAGGAGCTGGCGGTCCGCATCAAAACTTATTTTGAAAATTTATGAGATACAGACTTTTTTTATCGGACTTTGACGGGACGCTCGTCCGCGGCGACGGCACGGTGTCCGAAGTCAACAGAAGGGCCATCGAAAGGTACAGAGAAGCGGGCGGGATCTTCGCCGTCGTCACGGGAAGAATGATGACTTCCATCCTGCCGCGGCTCCAAGAACTCGGGCTCGACGACGGGCTCGCCGTTGCCTATCAGGGTGCGATGATCGCCGACGTCCGCACGGGAGAGATCCTGAAGAGCGGCGGCTTCTCGCAGGAGGATGCGCTGACATGTATCCGCTATTTTGAAAAATGCGGGTACCATGTCCATGTCTACACGGGGGATGACTTCTATTCCAACATGGACGACGAACCGCTCCGCACCTACGAGGAAATTTGCCGCGTCAAAGGAAAAATCGAGCCCCACCTCTCAGACATGGTGGCCGCAAAATCCGTCAACGTCATCAAAGTTTTGGCGATGGTGGCCTCCGACGAGCGGGACAGGATCAAGGCGGAGACGGAGGCGGCGCTCGGGGAGAAGTTCTTCGTCACCTGCTCCTCGGCCTTCCTCGTGGAGGTGATGCCAAAGGGGCAGAACAAGGCGGGGGCGGTGGATTTTCTCTCGGCGTACTACCGCATTCCGAAAGAAGAGATCGCCGCCATCGGGGACCAGCTCAACGACCTTCCCATGCTCGAGGCGGCGGGCGGAAAATTCGCCGTGGAAAATGCAGAGAAGGAACTAAAAGAACGGGCGGCGGTCGTTGCCTCCTGCGAGGAGGACGGCGTCGCCGAAGCGCTTATGAAATACGCATTGGGGGATTAAAATATGGAAGAGATCTGGTTGCCGCACGAGACGGTCATGCTCGACAAATTTGCATCGGACTTGAATCTTGAGGTCCTGCACGCCGGGCGGGGGATCTTGTCGTTTACGAATATCAGCGTGGATCGCCCCGGGCTCAGGCTCGCGGGGTTCTTCAGTATGTTCGATTCTGAACGCATCATGCTCATCGGGCAGACGGAACATGAATACATGCGCTCCTTTTCGCCTGAGGAGAGGATGGAGCGGGTGGGGAAGCTCTTTGAATGCGGAAAGATCCCCTGCGTTGTGTTCGCCCGCGACCTTCCCGTGCCCCCCGAGATGATGGAATTCGCAAGAAAGACGGGCACCCCCGTGTTCCGCACGGGAAAGATGACCACGGTCATCATGGCGCAGCTGTATGACTATCTCTCCAAGCTCCTCGCCCCCAAGACCACCATGCACGGCGTGCTCATGGACGTGTTCGGCGTGGGGATCATGCTGACGGGGGAGAGCGGCGTCGGCAAGAGCGAGACGGCCATGGAGCTCATCAAGCGGGGACATCGCCTCGTCGCGGACGACTCCGTTCTCATCAAAAATATCGAAAACAAACTCGTGGGTACTGCGCCCGAGCGCATCCGCTACTTTATGGAGCTGCGCGGGATCGGCATCATCAACGTCAAGAACATGTATGGCTCAGGGTCCGTCCTCGGCGAGAAGGAGATCGAGCTCGTGATGGAACTCGAGCACTGGAAGCAGGACAAGGAGTACGACCGCATCGGCGGCGAGGGCGGCTATGAGGAAATTTTGGGGATCAAGGCTCCCAAACTCACCATTCCCGTCTCCCCCGGGCGGAATCTCGCCATTCTCATCGAAGTCGCGGCGCGCAACTATCGCCTCAAGAGCATGGGCTACGACGCTGCGCAGGAACTCATTCAACGGACGATCGGAAGATGAAAGCAGAAATTTTAGCCCCTGCGGGGGACGAACAGACGGCATATGCGGCGCTCAATGCGGGTGCGGACGCGATCTATCTCGGTCTCAAGAAGTTTTCCGCCCGTGAGGGAGCAGAAAATTTCGGCGGGGACGCTCTCTCCCGCGTCATCCGCTTTGCGCATCTCTTGGGAGCGAAGGTGTATGTCGCCCTCAACACGCTCGTGAAGGACAGCGAGACGGCCGAGTTCTTCGCCTCGGTGAGGGAAGCGTGGGAGCGGGGCGCAGACGCCATTTTGATTCAGGATATCTTTCTCGGGAAACTCGTCAAGGAGAAGTGGCCCGAGATCATTCTGCACCTCTCCACGCAGGGCGGTTGCAGTAACGTCTATGGGGCGGAAGTTGCAAGGGAGTACGGCTTTTCACGCGTCGTGCTCGCGCGGGAGACCCCCATTTCGGAGATCAAGAGGATCTCAAAGGTCATCGAAACGGAGGCGTTCGTGCAGGGGGCGCTCTGCACTTGCTATTCGGGGCAGTGCTACATGAGCTCCTTTGCGGGGAACAACAGCGGCAACCGTGGCAGATGCAAACAGCCGTGCAGGAAGCTCTATTCCATCGACAGGGAGGGGTATGAGGAACCCGCCTACGCGCTCTCCCTCTCCGACCTCAGTGTGGGGGAACGGGTCAAGGAACTCTTGGACGCGGGGGTGATTTCTCTCAAGATCGAGGGCCGCATGCGCCGCCCCGTCTACTGCGCCGCCGCAGTGAAGTATGTGAGGGAGTGTTTGACCCCCTCCTCAGTCACGCCGTGCGTGACAGCTCCCCCCGAGGGGGGAGCCCTGCATGCCCCCTCCGAGGGGGGAGCCCTGCATGCCCCCTCCGAGGGAGGAGCACTGCATGCCCCCTCCTTGGGGAGGGGGGTAGGGGGGTGGGGAACCCTCTCCGACCTGAAACGGGCGTATAACCGCGGAAATTACACCCAAGGGCTCGCGTTCGGGCAGGACAAGACACTGCTCTCCCGCAACGTGCAGGGGCACATCGGCGAGGAGGTCGGCAAGGTCTCTTTCGTGCGCGGCAGGCCCTTTTGCGAGAGCGAATTTTCCCCGCAGAAGGGGGATGGGTTCAAAATTTTGAGAAACGGCAGGGAAGTCGCCGGCGCGAGCTTTGCCGAAGCGGGCAGGGGCGGCTTTTTCCTGCATTCGGACGCCCGCCTTGCGCGCGGAGATATCGTGTGCGTGACGACGGACACCGCCTCGTCCGAGCGCATCCTCTCCGGCGAAAGAAAGCGGGAAATCGCGCTATATGTTGGATTTTTTGCGGGAAACAGGCCGATGATCTCCTGCGATGAGCTCGATTTTGACTTCATCGGTTCGCCCCGTTTGGAGGCGGCCAAAACCGCTCCGCTCACCGAGGAAGAGGTCGCGGCCTGCTTCAACAAGACGGACGGCCTGCCCCTCTCCCCGCGCGTCACCTTCGAGACGGACGGCGTATTTTTGCAGAAGTCGGCGCTCAACGCCCTGCGGCGGAACTTCTATGCCGCCCTTGCGGACGCGTTCGATCCGCCGAGATTTTTGAAAGAGGCCGCGTTCGAGGAGCCGTCCCTTCCGCCTCTCAAAGCCAAAAAAACTGCACTTATTGCACGAAAAACGGGCAATGCGGACATCAATATCGTGAAGCCCGACGACTATTCCGCGCTCCCCGCGGGCGGCGAAAACGTCTTTCTCTATCTTCCGCCCCTCTTCACGGGGGAGGACGAACGGCTCGTCGCGCCCCATTTCAAGGAGTTTGCGGGCATCTACTGCGAGGGCTACTACGGCATCGCGCTCGCAAAAAAATACGGTCTCAAGCTCTTTGCGGGCACGGGGTTCAACCTCACCAACCGCTTTGCGGTAGACGGGGTGAAGCGGGCGGGGGCGGAATATTTTGCCCTCTCCAAGGAGATCTCCTCAGAGGAGCAGAGAGCTCTCGCGGCGGAGGGAGCCTTTGCGCTCACCAAGGGGGCGATCAAGGTGATGGACCTCTGCTACTGTCCCTTTGAAAAGACGTGTTTATCGTGCGATAAGCGTGAAATTTACACCTTGACGGACGAGGACGGGCGGCGGTTCCCCCTGCGCAGATACAGGCTCGGCGGGTGCCGCTTCGAGGTCTATAACTGCGCCCCGCTCGACTGTGAGGCGGGGGCAAATTCCCTGTTCGACGAGACGGTGAAAGCGGAGGGGACGCCCACGCGCGGGCATGCACAGAGGAGTATGGTATGACGAAACACGCTGAGCGGCTGGAACTCGACAAAATTTTATCCTCGGCGGCGAAGTATGCGGCCCTCGAGGAGAGCAGGGAGGCCATTCTGTCCCTCTCTCCCGCTGCAGACCTCACGGAGGCCAACCGCAGGCTGGATATGACGGAGGAGGCGACCCTCCTTCTCTATGAGCTCGGCGCGGGGAGACTGCCCGACTTCTCTCCCGTCGGCGACAGCTTGGAGCGGGCGGAAAAGGGCGCGACGCTCTCCAATGCAGAGCTCCTGAACGCGGCGCGGCTGCTCTCATCGGCGCGGCTGTGCTATTCCTCCGTCCATGCGCTCTCCGACCCCCGCATTGAGGGCATGAGGACGCTCACCGACCGCCTCATCTTCGACCAGAATTTGGAAGAGGACATCACGAAAAAGATCCTCAATGAGAACGAAATTGCGGATACGGCGAGCGAAAAGCTGTACTCCATCCGCCGCGAGATCAAAAATTTGGGGGAACGCATCCGTGCGCGGCTCGGGGCCTATCTCGTGGGCGACGAGCGGAAATATCTGCAGGAGGGCCTCGTCACGGTGCGCGGCGAACGGTACGTCATTCCCGTCAAGGCCGAATACAAGCGCAGTATCCGCGGCTTCGTGCACGACCGTTCCCAGAGCGGAGCCACCGTGTTCATTGAGCCCGAAGAGGTCCTCGAGATGAACAACGAACTCACCGACCTCTATCTCGACGAAAAGGAGGAAATGGAGCGCATTTTAAGGGAACTTTCCCGCGAGATCGGGAGCATGCGGGCCCGCCTCGAGGCAGATATCGAGGTCCTCTGCGAAGTGGATCTCTTCTATGCCCTCGCCGAATACGGCTACAAAAACGGCTGCATCCGACCCAAACTCAACGGAAAGGGGGTCATTGCGATCGAGAAGGGCCGCCATCCCCTTCTCGACAGAAAAAAGGCTGTGCCCGTCTCCGTCGATTTGGGGGAGGAGTACGACTTCCTCCTCATCAGCGGCGCAAACACGGGCGGAAAGACGGTCACGCTCAAGATGTGCGGCCTCTTCTGCCTCATGGCCGCCTGCGGTCTCTTTGTGCCCGCGGGGGAGGGGACCAAGCTCGCCGTCTTTTCGGGGGTGTACTGCGACCTCGGCGACAGCCAATCCATTGAGGAAAACCTCTCAACATTTTCCTCCCATATCGTCAATCTGTGTGAAATTTTGCGGGAGGCGGGGGAGAATTCCCTCGTACTCATCGATGAGCCGGGCGGCGGCACC
>CANRDK010000083.1 GCA_947629345.1 uncultured Clostridia bacterium | reverse complement strand
CGCATTTTTGATCTACCGCGGCCTCAATATCGGCACTGCGAAGCCCACGAAAGAGGAAATGGGGGGCATTCCGCACTATATGATCGACGTTGCGGAGCCCACAGAGAGCTTTTCCGTCAGCGACTTTGAGAGAATGTCCCTTCCCATTGTCGAGGATATCCTCGCGCGGAGGAAAGTCCCCATTCTCTGCGGCGGGACGGGGTTCTACATCAATTCCATTCTCTTTGAGCATGCCTTTGGCAACGCTCCCGCGGACCCCGACATTCGCGCAAAGTACGAAAAGATCGCCCAAGAGGAGGGGAAGGAGGCTCTACATGCTCTGTTGGAACAAGCAGACCCCGAAAGCGCCGAACGGCTTCACCCGAACGATACAAAGCGTGTTATCCGTGCGCTTGAGATTTATGAGCTGACGGGAAGGAAGAAGTCCGAACAGTGCGACGGCGACATTCCCCGCTACCCCTTTGAAGCGTTTGAATTCGACTATCCCCGCGAGCAGCTCTACCGCCGCATCGAAGAGAGAGTGGATCTGATGATGGCACACGGCCTCGTGGAAGAAGTTCAAGAACTTTTACAAAGCGGTGTTCCCGCAGATGCACAGTGCATGCAGGGGATAGGGTACAAGGAAGTGGTCGAAAGTCTGGAAAACGGCGTTTTGCATAGTACTATGTCAGACATAATCAAGAAAAATACCCGCAATTATGCCAAGAGACAGGAAACTTTTTTCAAAAAAATGAAAAACTTGCATAAAATCCAGCCGTCCGATATCGGGACAGCTGCCAGAGAGGTTGTAAGGATATATGAAGATAGATGAACTGATCCAAACTGCCGAAAACGATCTGAGAGGCAGGTTTGAAGAGATCGACAACATTGCTCTTTTTAATCAAGAGAAGGTCTTAAATGCCTTTCGGGAGGAGCAGATCGCCCTCCGTCATTTCGCCCCCAGCACGGGATACGGCTACGGCGACGAGGGCAGGGAGGCGCTTGGCAAGGTCTATGCCCATGCGTTCGGCGCGGAGAGGGCCATCGTATCTCCTGCGCTCCTCTCGGGGACGCATGCTCTTACGGTCGCGCTCTTCGGCGTGCTTCGCCCGGGGATGCGCATTCTGTTTGTGACGGGCGCCCCGTACGACACCATCCGCCCCGTCATTTGGGGGGACGGAAACGGGTCCCTCACCGACTTCGGCGTCGATTTCAACCTCATTTCTCTAACGAAGGGGGGCAAGATCGATTTGAGAAATGTCGGCGCCCACCTCAACATGTGGCATTTCGACATGATCTACGTCCAGCGTTCGCGCGGATATGAGCTCCGCGACGCTTTCACCGTGGAAGAGATCGGCAAACTTTGCTCTTTTGTGCGCAAAAAGGGCTTTGAGGGCTGTATCTTTGTGGATAACTGCTACGGTGAATTCGTCGAAAGGACTGAACCCACCGAGGTCGGCGCCGATCTCATCGTGGGGAGCCTCATCAAGAACCCCGGGGGCGGCCTCGCTCCCACGGGCGGCTACATTGCAGGCAAGGAGAAATATGTCAAGCTGTGCGAGTACCGTCTCACGGCTCCCTCCGTCGGAGGAGAGATCGGCTCCTATGCCTATGGGTACCAGCCCTATTTTCAGGGATTTTTCCTCGCGCCGCATGTCGTTGCGCAGTCTTTAAAGGGGGGACTTCTCATCGGCAGGTGCATGGAACGCCTCGGCTACAGAAATTTCCCCGCAACGGACAAGCCCCTCGCGGACATCACCCGCGCCATTCGCTTCAATACCGAAAAGGAGCTCTGCGACTTCATCCAATCGGTGCAGGACGTCTCTCCCGTCGATTCCTTTGTGAAATTGGAACCGTGGGACATGCCGGGCTACGACGATAAGGTCATTATGGCCGCGGGGACCTTTGTGGCGGGGGCGAGCATCGAACTCTCTGCCGACGCTCCCATCCGAAAGCCCTACACTGCCTATTTTCAGGGTGGGCTCACCTATGAGCACTGCAAGCTCGCCTGCCGTGCCGTGCTCGAAAAACTTTTGAAATAAGCTACGTCAAAACAGCTCTTCCGAGAGAACGGAAGAGCTGTTTTTCTATCCATATTTATTTTGTTCCGAACAATCTGTCGCCCGCGTCGCCGAGACCGGGGAGAATATAGCCGTTTTCGTTGAGACACCTGTCGCGGGTGGAGACGTAGATCTGGACGTCGGGATGGGCCTTGGCGACCCGTTCGATTCCCTCGGGCGCGCCGATGATGGACATGAGTTTAATGTGTTTGCAACCCCGCTTTTTGAGGGCCGCAATGGCGTCGCAGGCAGAACCGCCCGTCGCCAGCATGGGGTCAACGAGAAGAACCATCTTGTCCTCGATGCCGTCGGGCAGTTTACAATAATATACCTTCGGCTCGAGCGTCTTTTCGTCGCGGTACATGCCGATATGACCGACTTTCGCATTCGGAAACACCTTGTGCACGCCGCTCACCATGCCGAGCCCCGCACGGAGGATGGGGACGATCGCAACGCTTCCCTCGGGGACACGGTACTGCCGCGTCGTCTCGAGCGGGGTCTCCACGTCAACAGGGGCGAGTTCCACATCCCGCATGCTCTCATAGGTCATGATGATGGTAATCTCCTCAATGAGCTCACGGAACTCCTTCATGCCCGTGTCTTTGTCGCGCAGAATGGCGATCTTGTGGTTGATCAGAGGGTGATCGAAGATAAAAACATTTTCCATTGTGCTCCTCCGCAGGACGGCGTTTTGACCATCCTCCATGTATCATATCATATTTTGAATGAGAACACAAGGATACGCATGTAAAAAATACAAAAAAGATTGCAAAGTTACAGCAGTTGTGAGAAAGGGAAATGCGAAAAGATAACGGTTTAAGCTCCCATACCATTTAGTTTATATATCATCAAAAATCAAAGGAGTGGGGCCGCTATGAAACTCTCATGATGATTTGAGTTGCCATTCTTTTTATTTCCGTCGCTGTCAACTGTAAAGTGTTTTGATTGAGCTTTGCGTCATTCATTTTCATTACCTCTTCCAATCAAATTAAAATTTATTCGACTCTGCGCTCACTGTTCATTTCTTCGCCTAAGCCTTTTTAAAATTCTTTTGAAAATTGCGTTTGGAAAAGAAGCAAATCATTTTATCTTTCGGAAATCGCACCCAAACGGTGCCGTTTTCATCGATTCGCAGAACAATACCCGCCCCGTACGTTCGGTGGATAACCTCTTCCCCCTCATGTGCCTCGAAAATGGGTTTTGATGGAAGAGGCTGTTCTGTTTCGGAATGCGTTTCCGTTACGTGCTTCAATCCGAAAGAAAATTTTACCTCATTGACGATACGCCTGCGCCTTATATCCCCGTCAATAAAAACAACAGCTTTTCCGTTCTCCGTCCAAATGCGGCCCCTGCGGAAGAATTCGTAATCGTACGGGGAAAATGACGGATATTTCTTTTGAACTTCTTTCCAAAGCTCACTGTGATGCTTTTTTTCTCCGTCGAACACGCTGACAAGGTAGGCGCCGCGGTTACGCAAAAGGTGGGTAAAATCGAAAATATCGAATTTAAGTCCCATACATTCGACCCAATATTTGTCGGGAATAGCGGGGATCACCCAAAAGCACCCCTCTTGCGGTACGCGGGGTTTGAGTCGTTCTTTCAAAAGAGAATTGAGCTCCGGGAAGAGCTTTATGCAACGCTCTTCGCTTACACTTGCCCACGGCGCACCATTGAAGTTCTTTCCCCAGACAAAACAAACGTCGCCCTTATCATATGCCTCTACATATTCCACCCACTTTCCTGTTCTCGCGCTCTGTTCGCCGTATGTGAAAAACGGCTCCTTTAAGCCGAAATACGAGATGACTTCCTGTCGGCAATTTGAAAAGAGAACAAGGTCGGGCTTCAAGGAATCGATGAGATTGACGAACAGATCGCTTTGCAGTTTCGCTTGCGTCCATGGCTCGAGCCCAGAAAATGTCGGATTTGTTGCGACGGGGGAGGAAAAATCGATATGGATCGCTGTGTTTTTCATAGCTTTCCCAATTTTTCCGCCGTAGGATACGCCAAAATCATGCCATTTGAAAATGCGTTCAAAGTTTTTGAACCAATCAAAGGGATTGTGGTAAAAGTAATGGTTGAAAGCCTCATAGACATGCTTGCGTCGGGTACCGCCCCAATCGATATCCGCAACGGAATGCATTAGGCCGTCCTCCTCATAGAGAAAGCGCGACTCCGTAAATTCGTGAAAAGAGGGGTTGCGCCCCACTGTAACGACGCGAATTTCCGAGCGGAAATAGGCCTCTAAATCTCCGAACCAGACGATAGGGAAACGAGCATGCGCCGCACTAACGCAGGGCAAGTCTTTTACTTTTTCAAATTCGGAATACGCTTTGGATAAAAGAAAGTCAATTGTAGGTCGTGCCTGCACCTTTGTTTCATTTTGCATGATATTCCTCGCAAAAAGATTATTTCTAATATATACCGTTTGAACCAAATGAATTTCTTAAAAAGCACACCGCCACACAGCGCGTGCAAATTCGATTTTTTGCGCTTTTCCGCACGAAAGAGTTACATGCCCCAAGTATACCATATCTTGCCCGAAAAAGCAAGTGCGGCCTTATATTTTCGCGTTTGTAATCTCAACCACGCTATCTTGCAATGATATTTTCTCGTCTTGCCTCTTTCAAATGTTTTATAAGCCTACAAGGCATGTAAAAAATACAAAAAAGATATAAAAATTGAAGGAAAATTGCAAAAAATTTCCCTTTTCTATCTTGACAATCTTGAAGATCTGTGATAGTATGATGATATCAAAATGATATCACTTTCGGAGGATACGAAAATGGAAAAAGACAATGCCGTAAGGCCCCTCAATGTCGTGGACGAACGTCCCGCAAAGCATGCAAACGGCTGGGTGATGCTGTTTGTGATCATCGGCATGATCGTATGCGCCATCGCAATGTTTGCGCTTGGCATCGCCTTTGGCATGGACGAGGGAAATCCCGCGTTCATCGCCTTGGTACCCGTAGGAATGTTGATCTTTGTCACAGCCATCATCTTGTCGATCGGCTTCAAGCTCCTGCAGCCCAATGAGGCGTTTGTTCTCACCCTCTTCGGCAAATATTACGGAACGCTCAAAACGGACGGTTTCTATTGGACGAACCCGTTCTGTTCGGCCGTGAATCCCGCAAGGGCAGTTGCAGGCGTCTCGAGGAAGCTCTCCCTCAAGGCCATGACCCTCAACAACGACAAGCAGAAGGTCAACGATGAGGACGGAAATCCCATCGAGATCTCTGTCGTCGTCATCTGGCGCATCACCAACACCGCAAGGGCTGTATTCAATGTGGAAAATTACATGTCCTACATCTCCACGCAGTGCGACGCGGCCATCCGTCAAGTCGCAAGGCAGTACCCTTACGACGTCTCCTCGAACGGGGACGAGAACTCTCTCCGCGGCAGCGCACAGGAGATCGCGGCGATCCTCAGGGAAGAGCTTCAACAGCGCGTGGATATTGCAGGTATCGAGATCATCGAGGCACGCATTTCCCACCTTGCCTATGCGCCCGAGATCGCGGCGGCCATGCTCCAGCGCCAGCAGGCTTCGGCCATCATTGCCGCAAGGCAGAAGATCGTGGAAGGGGCCGTCTCCATGGTGCAGATGGCGCTCAACAAGCTCTCTGAGGAAAAAATCGTTGAACTCGACGACGAGAGAAAGGCACAGATGGTCTCCAACCTTCTCGTTGTGCTCTGCGGCAACCGCGATGCACAGCCCGTCGTCGGCACAGGAAGTATTTACTAACTTCTGAAATTCCGTCCAAAAAATGATGATACGGTGCAACGATGTATGATACTGTAAAAATGAAATTGATCATTTTGTTCCTGTCAGTCATATTGATTGGAATAAGTATCTTGTTGTTTTTTATCGATCGGTCGCTGTCGTGGACAGCCGGAAAGATCATTTCCTGCGTCATTGTGAATGTATGGTTATTCTTCATGATCCCCGCATTGCGCCATTCGTATAATCTGAATCGCGGGAAGTCGTACGCGGAGTGGTTCAGGATGGGTTCTGCATTTGGAGCAAGCGGGATTGCGATCCCTTTGCTCTTCGCGCCGTATTTTGGTTTAGTCTATTATTTTACCTTTAAGGATAACTGATAGCACGTTAAGAACTATGAGAAATTTGTTTGGCTATTGCATCATCGAAAAGGATCCTTGGCCTCTGCCCGAACCCGACGGGAGCGAATTTATCGTCAAGCGTGCGGATGAAGCGGTAAAGATCCGTCTTGCCGCCATGGACCGCGAGGACGATACTGTTCAAAAGACGGCAAATTTCCCGCCTTGGCTGAGAAATTTATTCGGGGTCTTACTCAGCGTCGGCCTCTTTCTCCTTGGGATCGCGATCGAGCTCATGGGAGGAGACGGTATGACCTATGAGATCGCCGTCTCCTGTGGGTTTTGGTACCTCATCGGATTCGGCGCAGGGCTTGTGGTGATTTCGTCCGTATTCTTTGTGCTTCAACATTTTAAGAATAAAGTCGTAATGAACTCCACAGCCGTCAAGGAGCATGTGAGCAGATACGAAAGGGTCAGAAGGGAGGCGTTTGACAGCATGCTTGTGCCGTCTGACGCCGTCCCCGTGGACGTCTTTTCCTATCCGTACAGGATCAAAAACGGGAAGGAAAAGAGCGCCATGCCTGCGGCGAAATGCTTTGCGAACATTTCGCTCCTTGCCTTTCGCGACGGCGAAGCGCTCTGCCTTGCCGACCCCACCTATGTCGTCCGCATTCCCTATGACAGCATCGCGTCTCTCTCGCGTATCTGCAAAAAGACGGTGTTCATGGGCTGGAACAAGGGGGAGAACTTCAAAAAAGGGGAATTCAAACCCTACAAGATCCGCATGAACAGCTATGGGCAAATGTTTGTGAAGCCCTGCTACCGCTTGGAGGTCCGCGGGAGCGAGACCTTTGAACTCATCATTCCGCCCTATGAATTCGAGACGCTTTCGCCCATGCTCGGCTACAAGGCTCTCAGCGTCATTGATGTCAAAAAGTAACAGAGGTTGGTATGTCTGAAGAAATCGTACGGGCGGAGGGCCTGAAAAAGACCTTCACGCTCTCCAAAAAACAACAAAAAATCGAAAAAACGGGTGAGACGCGGCGGGTCGCCGTCAACGGACTGTCCTTTTCAGCCTACCGCGGGGAGATCTACGGCCTGCTCGGGCCCAACGGCGCGGGCAAGACAACCACGCTCCGCATGCTCTCCACACTCATCCGTCCCGATGCGGGCGATGCTCTGATCTGCGGCCATTCCGTAGTGAAGGATCCCGCAAAGGTGCGCGACGAGATCGGCTTCATGACGAGCGAATTAAAGCTCGAGGGCTTCTTCACGCCCGACTATCTCTTTGACTTCTTCGGCGCCATGCACGGCGTGGAGAAAAATACGCTGCAGCGGAGAAAGAGAGAGCTCTTTGAAAAGTTCGGCATTGATAAATTCGCCGAAGTGCAGGTCAAGAACCTCTCGACGGGCATGCTGCAGAAAGTCTCGCTCGTCATTTCCATTGTCCACGATCCCTCCGTCGTCATCTTCGACGAGCCCACCAACGGGCTGGACGTCCTCACGGCCAAGGTCGTCACC
Source organism: uncultured Clostridia bacterium (assembly GCA_947629345.1). Taxonomy (GTDB): domain Bacteria; phylum Bacillota; class Clostridia; order Christensenellales; family Borkfalkiaceae; genus Gallimonas. The sequence goes on along the minus strand of CANRDK010000083.1, from coordinate 753 downwards.
GATTTCCTTTCCGAGCTCAAGGCGATGGGGAAGAGCGTCCTGCTCTCCACCCACATCTTTTCGCTCGTCGAAAAGCTCTGCGACCGCGTCGGCATCATCTTCGACGGCAAAATGGTCGCCGAGGGTTCGCTCGATGAGATCGCAAAGGGAGATCTCGAGAAGAGCTTTTTCGACCTCTACTACAGCGTCAAGGGGGAGATGGTATGAAACTGCTTGCCCTCATCAAGAAGGAATTTCATCGCTTCTTTCATGACCCGCGGCTCATCATCACCATGCTGCTCCCCGGGATCGTCATCTTTTTGCTCTACACGATCATGGGCGAGGCCATTCACACGGAGCCGCAAAAGTATGACTATAAAGTCTATGTGCAGGGGGAAGCACCCTCTGTCACTTCCATGATCGAAATGGCTGTGGAGAAGAGCGGGAACACCGTTGAATGGCTCCCGCTTGAGAACATGGAAGCGGCGAAAAAGCAAGTGGAAGAGGGGGAGGCGACCGCCATTCTCACCTTTACGGAGAATTTTGAGGAGCTTCCCGAAAACAGCGCCGTCTCTATCGTCTACGACCCCATGGATGAGGCGGGCAGCGGGTTCTATGCGCTCTCGACTGCCCTTCTCGAGCAGATCGGCATGAGATTCTCCATTCATTCCGAGCCGCTCGTCTCGGAAGAGGGCCTTGGCCGTGAGGTCATGCAGCAGATCCTGCCCTTCATCATCGTGTGTTTCGTGTTCTCGGCGTGCATGTCTGTCACCC
>CANRDK010000082.1 GCA_947629345.1 uncultured Clostridia bacterium | reverse complement strand
CATCCCGTTGAACGCACGGGGGTCCATGCGCTCATGCTGAGCGTCAGCGAAGCATCCCGTTGAACGCACGGGGGTCCATGCGCTCATGCTGAGCGTCAGCGAAGCATCCCGTTGAACGCACGGGGGTCCGTTGGTTTTATGGGATCCTTCGCTACGCTCAGGATGAGCGGGCGGGACTTTTTCTCCGATTCTGTTATTTCCGTCAAATTTTGTGGTACAATAAATATGAGGTCATAAAATGTTTTCATATCTCTTATTTTTGCTCATTCTCATCCCCTTCCTCGCCCTCTCGGCCTATGCGAGCGCAAAGGTCAACTCGACGTATGCGAAGTACGACCGCGTCCCCAACCGCTCCCATATGACGGGCTACGACACTGCCACCCGTCTCATGCACAAGCGCGGCGTCACGGATATCTCGGTGAACCGCGTGGGCGGAAGGCTCACCGACCACTATAACCCCTCCAAAAAACAGGTGAATCTCTCGCAGAGCACCTACGGTTCAGCATCCGTCGCTTCCGTTGCCGTGGCGGCACATGAAATCGGCCACGTCATGCAAAAACAGAAGGGTTATGTGCCGTATAAGATCAGAAACATCCTCGTTCCCATCACAAATATCGGCTCGAGGCTGGCCCTGCCCGTCATTCTTGTGGGCCTGCTTCTCGACATCTTTTGGCAGGCCGTTCCCTATGGCGAATGGGCGGTGTATGTGGGGATCGGGCTCTACGGTCTCTCCACCCTCTTCATGCTCGTGACGCTGCCCGTCGAATTCAACGCGTCGAGACGGGCAAAGAAGATGCTTGTCGAGGACGGAATTTTGGCGCCCGATGAGGTCCCCGCCGCCTCCAAAGTCCTCTCCGCCGCTGCGATGACGTACGTCGCGTCCCTGCTCGTCTCCCTCGTCTACTTCCTTCGGTTCGCGCTCGTGCTCCTCTCCATCGTGGGTCGGAACAGAAGGGACTGAGGCAGAAACGTTTAAATCTCTGTAAAGTATGACGCCCGCCGACATGTGTCGGCGGGCGTTTCTAATTTCAATTCAATTTGTATTCTGCACGGCCGCGCGGATCTCTGCGGATGCCGCGTTCAACATGAAGGGCCGAGAGAATGATATCATACGCCGCATGAAAAATTTTCCCCAAAGACTTGCAAAATTCCTTGTGCCGTGGTAGAATGATTTTGCGACACAATCGAATACTAACCATATAAAGATACAACGGCATCGGTGTATCCTTATTTCCTATATGGTTAGTTATTGTGTCGCAACAATTCGGGGATACTCGAAGCGGGCGCCTCGAATTGAGGCGTCCTTATTTTTATGCCCGCAAAAACAAGAAAAGGAGAATGTCACAATGAAACGCAAACTTTTGACGGTCCTGTTGACCCTCATCGCCGCCCTCTGTCTCACTCTCGGCCTCGCGGCCTGCGGCGGAAACAGCGGCAACAGCCAAAGCAGCAGCGGCGGAGAGAGCGAAGGCAGCCACGATCAGCCCGAACATGTACATACCTTTACGGACTACGTCTACAACAACGACGCGACGTGCGACGAGGACGGCACCGAAACGGGCAAGTGTTCCTGCGGAGAGACAGACACGCGGACGAAGAAAAACACCGCCCTCGGCCACAAATACACCCTTGACAATGTCTGCAGCGTCTGCGGCGACAAACTTGCGTATACCGAGGGATTGGTGTATGAAACGGTCAGCGCAGAAGATTACGGCTACTATATCCCCGAAGATTACCCCTATCCCCTCGGCGAGGAACTTCTGACCGTGGTCAGTGCGGGCGAAGCCTCGGGCGACATCGTGATCCCCTACAGCCATGACGGAAAGTGCATCGTCGGCATCGGTCCCGTTCCGAGATTGGCCTTGAGCAACCGTTTCGACTACGGTGAAGCCGTAAGATCGATCGCGATCCCGGACACCGTCGTCTATATTTCGGGCCTAAGCTCTCCCTCCCTTGAGCAGGTCACGATCGGGAAGAACAGCCAACTGTTCTGCATCCAATCCTATACCTTCCAAGGCTGTTCTAAGCTGAAGAGCATCTATATTCCCGCCCGTCTGAAGATCGTGAGCGTCGAGGCATTCAGCGGCTGTACTTCGCTTGAAAGGGTGACGATCTCCGACATTTCCGCGTGGTGTAATATCACATTTCAAGGAATTGTCGGGTCCCAGAATCCGCTTACGAGCGCACAGCGATTGTATTTGGAAGATACGGAGATCACCGACCTTGTGATCCCCGACGGCGTGACAGAGATCGGAAATTTTGCATTTGACGGCTGTATCGGGATCAAGAGCGTTACGATCCCCAAGAGTGTGACAAGCATCGGAGATTATGCATTTTACAGCTGTATCGGGATCAAGAGCGTTACGATCCCCAAGAGTGTGACAAGCATCGGAGATTTTGCGTTTATGGACTGCGAGGCGCTTGAAAAAGTGATCGTTCCCGACCTCGCCGCATGGTGCGGGATCGAATTCGGTTCCTATGCAAATCCGCTCCTGAATTCGCCTGTAAGGCTATATCTGAATGATGCCGAGATCGCCGATCTTCATATTCCCGACGGCGTCACGGAGATCAGGGACAACGCATTCACGCATGGGACTTATGAGAGCGTCAGGATCCCCAAGAGCGTGACTGCGATCGGAGAAAGTGCGTTTTCATACTGCGAGTCGCTGAAAAGCGTGACTTTTGAGGAAAACAGCGGTCTTTCTTCAATCGGAGCAAACGCATTCCAGAGCTGCACTGCGCTCACGGAGATCGCTATCCCCTCAGACGTAACGGAGATCGGAGACGGTGCATTCGAATACTGTGAAACGCTGGCAAGTATCACGTTTGCGAAAGACAGCCGGTTGGCTTCGATCGGAGCAAACGCATTCCAGAGCTGCAGTGCGCTCACGGAGATCGTTATCCCCTCGGGCGTGACAGAGATCGGAAGCCGCGCATTTGAATTTTGCTATACTCTTGCCGAGGTGTGGAACTATTCGGAACTGCCGATCGCTGTCGGCGGCAGTGAGTTCGGCCAAGTGGCCAATTACGCAAAGAATGTGTACACTTCCGATGAAGAGAGCAGGCAGACGTGGACCGCGGAGGGCTATCTCTTCTATGAGGATGAAACGGTTTCCTATCTGATCGATTATCGGGGCGGCGAAACCGAGCTCACCCTTCCCGCCGAGAGTCCCAAGGGGAGAGCGTATCAGATCGGCCAATACGCTTTCAACAACAGCGATCCGATCAGCATCCACATACCCGCAGACGTAAACGGGATCGATGCAAATGCGTTTAAGGACGTATTCTCGCTGAAAAGCATTACGGTAGCCGAGGAGAACCCCGAATTCAGCAGTCAAAACGGGATCTTATATAACAAGGAAAAGACGAAATTTGTCTATGTTCCGAGCACGATCGAGGGAGAGGTGGTGATCCCGCGGGGGATCTCCTCGATCGCAAACGGCCGATTCAGTGAATGCACCTCTTTGACGGTGGAGGATGGAAATCCCGTGTACCACAGCAGCGGAAACTGCATTATCGAGACGGAGAGCAAGACATTGGTCGTGGGCTGCAGTGCGAGCGTCATTCCCGACGACGGAAGCGTGACGACGATCGCATCCACGGCATTCGTCCGCTGCACCGAATTGACAAGCATCTGCATTCCCGCAAGCGTGACCTCGATCGAATGGTACGCGTTCATGGATTGTTTTCGGTTGATCGAGGTGTGGAACTATTCGGATCTGCCGATCGCCGCCCTTAGCGACGATTTCGGCAACGTGGCCTCCTATGCCCTGCAGGTCTACACGGCCGATGAGGAGAGCAGACAGACGTGGACGGAGGACGGTTACCTCTTCTACGAGGATGAAACGGATTCCTATCTCGTCGATTATCGGGGCGACGAAAGAGAGCTCATCCTCCCCGCCAAGAGCCCCAAGGGGAGAGCTTACCGAATCAATCAATACGCATTTGAGGACCGTGACCTCACAAGCGTGACGATCCCCGAGGGCGTGACGTCGATCGGAAGAGGCGCATTCGCGGGATCCGCTGCATTGAAGAGCGTTGTCATTCCCGAGAGCGTGACCGAGATCGGAAGCCGCGCATTCGATTCATGTATCGAGCTTACAAGCATCACGATCCCCAAGGGCGTGACGTCGATCGGGCAGGCGGCATTCTTCCAATGCACAGCCCTCACGGGAATCGTTTTTGAAGAGCCGAACGGCTGGACGATTCAAATTCTCTATTACAACGATCCGTCGGAACTACCGTCAAGTAAGCTGTCCGATCCCCTCTCCGCATTGATACTTCTCCGCCAAAATTACAATTACACCATTCAAAGAACCTGAATCCACGTTGATCCCCTTCCTTGAGGGAAGAGCCATAATTTACAACGCCCGCCGACGTATGTCGGCGGGCGTTCCCATTTTCAATTTGTATTCTGCACGGCCGCTCGGATCTTTGCGGCAAGTTTCTTTCCGCCCCCCTTCTCCTCGATCGGCTTGAGATCCCCATCATTCAGCCGCACGACCATCATCTGTTCATGGGAGACCGTTTCGAGAATGCAATCCTCCCTGTAATAGACGGTGAGGTCCTCATAGATGAGTTCCATGTTCCCGAGAATGACATTCCCCCAATCGTGCGCCCAATCGTTACGGCCTGCGGGCGGGTCCAAGAGGGAAGAGTGCAAAAACGCCTCACATTCCTCTTCCTCCAGCCAAAAGTCGCACTTCTCATGCAGTTCGTTGGAATCACCGAACGTCACATGGGGACAGAGGGATCTGTGGAACTCCATCCAGAAGCGGCTGGTGTACCCGTAATCCACATGGACGCTGTAGCAGCGTCTGAGCTCCCGCATGGCCTCCTTCTCCTGCGATATCAAACTCTTGCAATAACTTGCAAAATTTTCCTTCGTCGGCACGCTGCCGAACATGGCAAGGAGCTCGTCGGAGGGAGCATTCGGGTCGTAGTCCTGCATTCTCCTTTCATATTCTGCGATGCGGGAAAGAGAGGCCCTGTCCCGTTCCTCAAACGCCATGCGCAGATCCTTTTGCCTCAAGGGACGGTAGAGCGATTTGGTGGAGCACTTCGCCCGCGTGCCCTTATTGACGCAGAAACGGATGAGAAGGTTCCTCTCCTTAGGCGTGAGGGCGGCATTAAAAGCGGCATCGAGTTCGTATTTCATACGTTTTCCTCCGCTCAAAGTATAGCATACTTTATCACAGTACACAAGGGGAAACGCCAAAATCATCCAAAATGTTGCAAAATTTTTTTGGAAGAGAGCCTAAATTCCGTTGAAACTCTCCCCTCCCCGCGGGCTCATCCTGCCCCGCTCTCATCCCGCCCCGCCCGCTCATCCTGCCCCGCGCGCTCATCCTGAGCGTAGCGAAGGATCCCGTTAAACGCACGGAAGCCCATAGCGGCGTCATGCTGAGAACAAGAGCCTGAACGCAGTCTACGGAAGCTGTACCGAAGCATCTCGCCGCATGCTTTACGGACATTCGTGGCGAGATTCTAACTTCGCGCCAAGGGCGGCGCTCGTGCCGCTCTTAGACACAAATAGAACGCGCGCGGGGCGGGTTAGTCCCCGTCCTCTCGTCCTACTCCCCTTCTCAGAATGACGCGGCGGCGCTCATCCCGCCCAGCCCGCTCATCCTGCCCCGCGCTCATCCTGAGCGTAGCGAAGGATCCCGTTAAACGCACGGGAGCAACTTCGTTCAAGGGGATTCTTCGGTCGGCTATGCCTCCCTCAGAATGACGTGCCCCCTTCCCAACAAAAAAACGGACCCCGCTCGGGATGTCCGTAAAACTCTTTCAATCTCATTTCAATCATCGAGGAGCGCCAGCACCGCCCGTTTTTTGCGCTCGGGCAACTTTCTGTAGCGGTCGATCAGGAGCTTCTCTTGCGTGCTGACGAGCTCACTCTCCTCGTCCTCCATAAAGAATTGCGCAAGCGTCACGCCGAACGCGTCGCAGAGACGGGACAGCGTGTCGAGACTCGGCAGCGAATTCGTTTTTTGAGCGAGAAGCGCCGCAACCGTAGATTGCGTCAATTCCGCCTCTAAAGCAAGACGGTTGGTACTCCATCCACGCTCATCCCGAAGTTCTTTGATCTTTTCAATGATATCCATGACTCTATTATAATCGATTTTTCGTTAATAAAATAGCATAATTCTGTTGACAAGTTAACATATTTACGTTATAATGTTGTCGTAATTTCGTTAAAAAAGGAGAAAAACAATGAAAAAACGACTTGTACTTGTCATTTTGACCCTCATCGCCGCCCTCTGCCTCTGCCTCGCCTTTGCAGCCTGCGACAACAGCGGCAACACGGGTAGCGGTTCCGACACCGAACAGGGTAACACGCAAAAGCCCGATGATGGCGGAGAAAAGCCTGAGCATGTCCATAGTTTCACCGATTACATCTACAATAACGACGCCACCTGCACCGAGGACGGCACAGAAACGGCCTCCTGTTCCTGCGGCGAAACGGACACCCGCACGAAAGAAGGGACGGCTCTTGGCCATAAATTTGAAACTTATGCGTCAAATAACAACGCCACCTGCACAGAGAACGGCACGGAAACGGCAAAATGTGTTCGTTGTACCGAAACAGACACCCGCGAGGTCAAAGATTCTGCTCTCGGGCATTCCATGCAGACGAAAGACGCAAAAGACCCCACTTGTACCGAAAAAGGCTGGGACGCATATCAGGAGTGTTCACGTTGTCATGAGAAAAAGGATTATGTTGAGAAACAGGCTCTCGGGCATGACTATCAACAGTATGAAGCCAAACCCGCAACCTGCGCCGACGCGGGATATGATGCATATGAAGTTTGTCAACGTTGCAACGATTCCACGTTTAAAGGTTATATCCCTGCGCTGCATGTGAGATATTCTGTGGAACAGGATTCGTGTTCTGTTTCTGGTTTATCTTCCGAATGTACTGATGGTGAAATTGTAATTCCGGAGACATATATGGGAAAACCTGTGACTTCGATTAGATATAATGCGTTCTATCGTTGTAGCGGACTGACAAGTATTACAATTCCCGACAGCGTGACCTCGATTGGAGTTTGTGCGTTTAGGGATTGCAGCGGGCTGAAAAGTGTGACGATTGGAAGCGGCGTGACCTCAATTGAAAATGGAGCGTTCGATTATTGCAGCAGTCTTATGAGGGTGTATATTCATGACCTTTCGGCATGGTGCAAAATCGATTTTGGGAACAACGATGCCAATCCGTTATATTATGCACAGCATCTGTATTTGGATAATGTGGAAGTAAAAGAGCTTGTCATTCCCAATGGAATCACCGAAATCAAAAAATATGCGTTCTATAATTGCAGCGGACTGACAAAAATCGTAATTCCCGACAGCGTAACTTCGATTGGAGCAAGTGCGTTCTATCAATGCAGCGGGCTGACGAGTGTGACGATTAGGAAGGGCGTGACCTCGATTGGAAGTACGGCGTTCTGGGGTTGCAATAAACTAATACAAAAGGAGGGTAATGTACATTATGTGGATCAATGGGCGGTAGATTGCAATAGCTGGGCAACAGAAGCAACGTTAAGGGTAGGCACAAAAGGAATTGCCAATTCTGCATTTAGTGGTTGCACAAAGCTTAAAAGCGTCACGATTCCCGAAAGCGTCATGTATATCGGGCAATACGCCTTTGGGAATTGTACAAGTATAACCAGTTTTACGATTCCCGAGAGTGTCATTTCGATTGGAGCTTCTGCGTTTTCGGGTTGCTCGAGTATGACAAGCGTCACGATTCCCGAGAGTGTTTTGTATATCGGGCAATACGCCTTTCAGAATTGTCTGCTCGAAATCGTGACGGTGCAGGGAAGTGCAAATTGGCAAGTTTCAAAAACAAGCGATTTTGCGAATGCGGAAACGTTGAACGTAAACGATTCGGCAAAATATGTTGACTATTTCACTTATGATTATGTTGAATACTATTGGAAGAGATAGTAGAAGTTATCAAGGAGAAATATTATGCTCTTTGAAGAAATCAATAATAATACAATTCCCGCGCTCGCAAAGAAAATGGAAACTTTGAAATATTTAACAAACAAATATGATCATAAAACATGACTCAAGAAGTGACAAATACTAAATTAAGGAGATAAATTATGTTAGTTGACCTCTATGACTTTATTATTAAAAGTGGAAGTGGAAAAACTTTTCGAGAAGCATCAAAAGATTATAATGTAAACATGACGAAGCAACAAAGAACATTGCACAAAAAGGGAAGCTGCCCGCACTCAAACGGCATGTATGAATTTATCCCATTCGATACGCTTGAGGAAGCAGAAAAATTTGAACAAGAACATAATGTAAAGTTCAGACGATGCGGAAACTGTTTTAGACAAGGAAAAAAATGATTTTGTCACGATGAAGGATCCCGCGTCATTCTGAGAATGGGGAACGTGGGGCGGAAAAATTGGAACAAAAAGAAATGACAAAATGACAGAGGTATGGTAGAATAAAAGAAAGGAG
>CANRDK010000081.1 GCA_947629345.1 uncultured Clostridia bacterium | reverse complement strand
ATCATGAACGAAGAATTGAGCTATGCCGAAATGCTCGAGATCCCTGTGGAGACAGTGACGGTTTCACACAAGGAAAAACGCAGAAGACAGGAGAGCGACACCGAACTCAGAGATCAGGTCGTGGAGAAGGTGAATGACCGCATGCAGGAGAACTACGACGACCCCCTCTATGCCGAGAGCACGCCCATCGAGCGGGAGGGCAAGACGGAGAGTAAAAAGAGCAGGAGAGCCAAAAAGCTCCTCTTTGCCGAATTTGCCGCCGTCTGCGGTCTGTGCGCCGCCATCTTCCTCACCAACATTTTCCTGCCCGCAAGCGCGATCAATACCTTTGTCCGCAGTCTCTTCCGCGGGGAGAGCGAGCCTGCGACGGATACGCGCACCTATCAGGACTTCACCCTCTCTCCCATCGTGAATGAGTTTGAGGAAGTCGAGCTCGCCGTCTCCGATACGGGTGTGCTTTCCTTCACGGCCAAGTGCTCCGTGTATGCCCCCTGCGAGGGAACTCTCGCCTCCGTCAACGGCGACAGCGCGAGCGGCTACACGGTGGAACTCAGGCACTCCGATTCCTTCTCCACCATCATCAGCGGGCTCGACAATGTGTACTTCACGGTCGGCCAGAACGTCAAGAGCAATGTCCCGCTCGCCTATTCGGACGGAGAGGGGCAGGTGCGCGTGATGTTCTATTCGGACGGGAGCCTGCTCACCAACTATACCGTTGCGGAAAACACCCTTGCATGGGCATAAATTTCGGCTGAGCGTTCACCCGCTCTGCGTCGCGGTGGGGATCCTGTCGGCTTGCACGGGATCCCTTCTTCTGTTTCTCTCCGCCATCCTCGCCGCACTCGAGCACGAATGCGCCCACGCGTTTGTGGCGAGAAGGTACGGCTTTGAACTCAATAAGATCGTCCTGATGCCCTACGGGGCCGTCGTGAAGGGGGACCTTGCGGGGATCTCAAGGAGGGCTGAGCTCTGCGTGCTCCTCGCGGGACCTCTCGTGAACGCCGCAACGGGCCTCTTCTTCGTTGCCCTTTGGTGGCTGTACCCCGAGACATATGCCTATACGGACACGGCGGCATGGGTTTCCTTTTCGCTCTTCTTTGTGAACTTTCTGCCCGCGTGGCCGCTCGACGGCGGCAGGGCCCTCCGCCTCCTTCTCCGTCCCTTGGGAACACAAAAATCGTTACATATCTGCCGAATTTTTACCCTCCTCATCTCCTTGGGTGTGCTCGGATACTTCATCTACACCTGCTTTTCGGAGCCGAGCTGGACGGCCCTGCCCTTCTCCCTTCTCCTCGCCGTCGGGGCGTTCGGGGGAGGGGAGTACCGCCGCATTTCCCTCTCGCGGGAGAAGGACCTACGCCGCGGGATCCCCGAGTGGCGCGTCGCCGTCTCTGCGGAGATGAAGCTCTCCGAGGCTCTCCGCTTTTTGCGGGAGGACAGATATCTCACCCTCCTTCTCTTCGATGAGAACGGTTTCTATGCCGAACTCACCGAGGAGGAGTTTTTGCACGCGCTCGAAAAGGGGGACTATTCCCTGCCGCTCGGCGCATTCGCCCCGTAAAATGTTCAAAAAGTCTTGAAAAAATCGCTCGCATATGATACAATCGACTGTGGAATACGCGTCGGAGCACAGATCGTGAAGAAAGAAAAGAAAAAAGAATGGTTTTTCGACTGCTTCTGCGGCACACAGATGGTCATCTACACCGAGGACAGAAAGATCGTCGAAGTCGGCATCGAAAGGGACAAGGAGGGGGACCTCCTCGGCAATATCTATAAGGGAAAGGTCATGAACGTCGTCCCCGGCATGCAGGCGGCGTTTGTGAATTGCGGCATGGAGCGCAACTGCTATCTCCCCCTCGACGAGGGCCCGTCGCAGCTCAGTTCCTACGACGGCTATGCCGGTTCCGCGGCAAAGCGGGAACTCAAGGAGGGGGACGAGATCTTGGTGCAGGTCACCAAACTCCCCCGCGGCAACAAGGGCGCACGGGTCACCTGCGGGCTCTCCATCGTCGGGAAAACGCTCATCTATCTGCCGAATACCGACTTTTTGGGGATCTCGCGGAAGATCGTCGATTCCGCCTCGCGCGAGGCCCTTTTGAAGGAGGCCGATAAGCTCCGCGAAGCGGGACAGGGATTCATCGTGCGGACGGCGGCGGAGACGGTCACAAAGCGTCACTTAAAGACGGAATCGGAATATTTAAAGCGCATCTATCGCTCCGTTTTGGAGACGGCAAAGACGGCTCCCGTGGGGGCGGCGGTCTACCATGAGTGGGCCCTCCCCGTCAAGGTCATGCGGGATTCCTTGGGCGGCGTCGAGGGGATCTATGTGGGGGACAGGGAACTGTACGAACGGGTCCTGCACCTCGCAAGGATGCGCGGCGACGTGGGGGAGAAAAAGGTCTTTCTCCATAAGGGGGAGCGGAGCATGTTCTCCGAATTCGGCCTCTCCGAACAGATCTATGAACTCTCCAAGACGGAGGTCCCGCTCGAGAACGGCGGCACCCTCGTCATCGATGCCACCGAGGCCATGACCGTCATCGACGTCAATACGGCCAAGTATACGGGGGATGCAGACCTTGAGAGCACAGTGTTCAACACCAATCTCATCGCCGCAAGGGAGATCGCGCGGCAGGTGCGGCTGAGAAATATCGGCGGTATCGTCGCCGTGGATTTCATCGATATGGCGGAGGAGGAACACCGCCTCGCCGTTGACGCGGAGCTTGAAAGGGCCCTCTCGGAGGACCGTTCCAAGTGCAGGGCATTCCCCATGAGTGAACTCTGCGTGGCCCTCTTCACGCGCAAGCGGACGAACAACGAATTGCAGTCCTTTCTGCTCAAACCCTGCCCCCATTGCACACGGGAGGGATTTGTGCTCTCCGACCTCTACATGGCCATGCGCCTCCGCAGCGATATCATCGATAAATTTGCGGAGGGGTACAGATCCGTCATCGTCGAGCTCAACATGGATCTGATGGAGAAAATTTTGTCGGAGGGGTATTTCACTAAGGATGCAGAGGGAAGCTGGAAGGGAAAGCGGGTGTATCTCATCGGCCACCGCACCTATCACGAGGAGCAATTCACCCTCCGCGGCGACAACGCTCCCGTCCTCACCCTTCCCCCCACCGCCCAACTTCTGTATTGACTCCGCGCGCCCCTCGGCTCCCCTCGTAGGGGAGCTGTCACGCAGTGACTGAGGGGTTCTGAAAACCCTATCCCCCCTTCGGGGTACTTCCCCTAAGAGGGGAAGCAAGGGGGAACGCTCATCCTGAGCGCAGCGAAGGATCCCGTTAAACCTACGGAAGTAATTAAAAATTAAAAATTCAAAATTAAAAATTGTGGTGGGGCATATTTAGAACGACACCCCCTCAGTCACGGCAAGGGCAGCCGTGACAGCTCCCCCTCCAAGGGGGCGCCGAGGGGTGCCCCTCATTCCGAGCCCCGAAGGGGCGAGCGAATCTCGCTCTGAGAACGGGAGCCTGTGCCCCGCGCGCTCATCCTGAGCGTAGCGAAGGATCCCATGAAACGCACGGAAGTCCGTTGGTTCAATGGGATTCTTCGGTCGGCTGCGCCTCCCTCAGAATGAGCGGCCGGTGCGTCCGCCCCGCTCCCTCTAATTCCAAAGAAGATCATGACCGATAAGGAATACAAAAAACGCAACTTATATCGCATTTTATGGCGTGCAGTGGGCATTTTCATTGCCGTCTGTATCATCACGGCAATCGGCATTTGGAACTATTTCACCCCCTTCCGCCGCTACCTTCCCGCCTATGGCATCGAGGAGCGGAAGGAGGGCGAGGTCCGCATCCACTTCCTCGACGTGGGGCAGGGCGACTGCGAGATCGTGGAATTTTCAGACGGTTCCGCCCTCGTCATCGACGCAGGCGACGGCTCATGGGAAAACAACGATCACATTCTGCAATACCTCAAAAGTCTGCACATAAGTGCGCTTTTTTTGGCGGTCACCCATGCCGATGCCGACCACTGCGGCGGCGCGACCTCCATCCTGCTCGACTGGCGTGCGGAGGCGGTGTATCTCCCCGTTCTCCCCGCCTCGATGGGGATCTATGAGGAGATAGGGGAACGCGCCGCGGCGCAGGGAGCAGAAGTGAAACCGCTCTCCCGCTACGACGTCATCGAGCGCTGCGGGGCATACGCCGTGTGCATTTCTCCCTATTCCGTCGATGAATGGGACACGAACGACAGCTCCGCCGTCCTCTTTTTCAGCTATGCGGGCGTGAATGTGCTGTTCGGCGGCGATATCTCCGCGGAACGCGAAAATCGGCTCATAAGTGAGCAAAAACTTGGCGATTCGCTCGGTGAACACATCTTCGACAGCGGCGACTTCGCCGTCCGTTTGGAGGAGACGGACATTTTAAAGGTCTCCCACCACGGCTCGGGCGGGTCCTCGTCGGAGGCGTGGCTTGCATTGCTCTCCCCCAAGACGGCGGTCATCTCCTGCGGAAAGGGGAATATCTACGGCCACCCTACAGACGGCGCGCTGACCCGTCTTGCGGCGATCGGCGCAGACATTTACCGCACCGACGAGCTCGGCGACGTCATGGTCACGATCTCAAAAAACGGCACTTATACGACGAAATATCACTATTATTGATGCGACGGGCCGTGATAAAATTCTCCCAGCGCGCGGGGGAGATCTCCTCGATCTTTGCAAAGTCGGAGGCCGTGTGCAGGATGAAGTTGTCGCCGAGATACAGGGCGACGTGGCCGATCCGCTCGATCCCCGTCCTGTTTTGCCGCGAGGCATTCGTAAAGAAGAGCAGATCGCCGCGCCGAATGTCACTGCGGGGAACTTCGGTGCCCTGCAGAACCTGCGTGCGCGTCGTCACGTCGAGCAGGATCCCCGCCCCGCGGAAGAAAATGTACTGCATGAGCGAGGAGCAGTCGAAGGCGTCCGCCGTGAATCCCTTCAACATGTTCCCCTTGCCGTCGTGCAGCCGCACCGCGCCATACACATAGGGCGTGCCAAGAAGGTTGACCCCCTCCGAGACGATCTTTTCCACCGTCTCACTGCCCGCTTCCATCGAAAAAAAGCCCACATATTGCGCGTTATTGCTCACATAGGCCGTCTTGCCGCGGTACTTCGTCCTGAGCCAGCCGTCCTCTTCCCCCTCATCGCCGAGGAGGATATTTTTTTGCGTCTGCGCAAGGATCCTGTGCTGCGTCCCCGCGCCCGCGCGAATGTTCAACCCATCGATTTTGACGTATATGTAGCGAATTTTTTGGATTTTCGGAGTTTCTTCGGTTGGAACTTCTTCCTCAGGCGGAACTGTCTCCTCAGGCGGAACCGCTTCTTCGGAGGGGGCTAAAAAGTCCGCAGTCTGCGGGGGCCCGCCGTGCTGCGCACCGCCGCCGCAGGCCGAAAAGGGCGCAAGGAGCAGGGCCAAGGTCAAAACCCACGCAAGCCTCTTTTTCATAAAATTCACCTCTTATGTTTCAATTTAAGCTCATTTTAGCACACCGCGCCGCCCAAGACAAGAGGTGGAAAAATGGGGGAACAGGGAGAAATTTCCGCAAAACTGTTGAAATTTCGCAAATTTGTGCTATAATACAAAAAAAGGAGCAAATCATGATTTTCAAAAGTTTTGACGGTAAGGATATCTTCGTCCGCGAGTGGACGGAGGTGAAGGATCCCAAGGCCGTCGTGCAGATCGTCCACGGCATGACGGAGCACAGCGAACGGTACGACGCATTCGCAAAATTTTTGAACGAGCGGGGCTATATTGTCGTCGCGGACGACCACCGCGGCCACGGCTATACCGATCGGGACACCCTCGGCTACTGCGACGGCAACATGTTTTTCGACACCGAGCGCGATGAGGGAATGCTGACCGATTTCTATCAAAAGACCTTCACGGGGCTCAAATACTTCATCTTCGGCTTCTCCTACGGCTCCTTCCTGACCCAGCGGTATCTCTCTGATTTCGGCATGAAGGTGGACGGGGCGATCCTCGGCGGGAGCAACTATAAAAAGGATTTTGAAGTATATCTCGGCTCCTTTGTGTCCCATTTAAAGGGGGCAAAGAAGCCCGCAAAGCTCATCGAAAAGCTTTCCTTCGGGGCATATTCCAAACAGTTTGAGGACGGACAGTGGCTCTCAAACGACCCCGATAACAACAAAATGTACGCAGAGGACCCGCTCTCGGGGTACACCTGTTCCTGCCGCTTCTATCGCGACTTTTTCAAGGGGCTCAAGTCCCTCTACACCAAGAAGTATATCCAAGGCCTTCCCAAGGACCTGCCGCTCCTCCTCGTCTCGGGGGAGAAGGACCCCGTCGGCGACATGGGCGAGGGCGTGAAGAAGCTGTATAAGTTCTATACGGAGCGGGCGGGCATGGAGAATGTCTCGATCGTCCTGTTTGAAAACGGCCGTCACGAGTTCTTGAACGAGCGTGAAAACCGTGAAACGAAGTGGGGCATGATCTTGAACTTTTTGGAAGAAAACACGCTATAAGTTGAAAAAATGAGCGAAAGGGGGGACGCATTCCTGCGTCCCCCCTTTCGCTCATCCTGAGCGTAGCGAAGGATCCCATAAAACGCACGGGAGCCTGTCCTCATCCCGAGCGTAGCGTGACTGAGGGGTTTTGACACCCCTTCCGCCCCTACGGGGCACCCACCCCTCGGAGGGGTGGGCAAGGGGGCTTCGTACGGCCGCTCCTTCGGCTCCCCTTGTAGGGGAGCTGTCACGGCTGTCCTTGCCGTGACTGAGGGGTTTTGAAAACCCTATCCCCCCTTCGGGGTACTTCCCCTAAGAGGGGAAGCGAGGCGGGGCTGCGCGGGTACTTCCCCTAAGAGGGGAAGCAAGGGGGAACGCTCAGAATGAGCGGCGGGTCAATTCGTCAACACAAACATGGCGAGGAAGAGGGCGGCGATGATCCATGTCACGACGGAGACCTCCCTGATCTTCCCCGTGCACACCTTCACAAGCACGCAGGAGATGATCCCCACGCCGATGCCGCTCGTAATGGAGTACCCAAACGCCATCACCGCGATCGTGAGGAAGGCAGGCAGGGCAAATGCGGGGTCGCTCCAATCCACCTTTGTGACGGAGGACATCATCAGAACCCCCACCCAGATGAGCGCGGCGGACGTCGCAGCCGAGGGAATGAGTTTTGCGATCGGCGACAGGAACATCGCCACGATGAAGCACAGCCCCGTGATGATGGAGGCAAACCCCGTCTTTCCCCCCGCAGCCACGCCCGAGGAGGATTCCACATAGGTCGCAACGGTGGAAGCGCCCAAGATCGCGCCCCCGACAGTCGCCACGGCGTTGGACATGAGGCACTTGCCGAGGCGGATGGGATCGCCATTGTCATCGAGAAGGTCCCCCTTGGAGCAAGCCCCGTAGAGGGTGCCGAGGGTATCGAACATATCCACCATGCACAGCGACAGCGCCGCCGTGACGATGAGAAGGGCCAAGGCTCCCGCGCCGTTTTCCGCGAGATATTCCGAGAAGTCGAACCCCTTCACAAACACCTGCCCGACGGATTCCCTGCCCCATTCGCCGAATGCCGTAAAGGGACTTTCAAATCCGCTTGCAATTCCCGTGAATACCGCCTTGCAACTCTCATCCCAGATACAGCCGAGGCCGATGAGGGCGTAATAGAGCCCCGCCGCGCCGAGCATGCCCCATAAAATGGAGCCCTTGACCTCCTTTTTCGCAAGGATGGCAATGGCAATGACGCCGAGCAGGGCCACAAGCGCAGAGATGGCGGCCGTATAGCTGAATTTATCGCCAAGCACGTTGAAGGAGGCAAAGCGGATGCTTCCCTCGCTCAAAGTGACAAGGCCTGCATTGTTGAAGCCGATAAAGGCAATGAACATGCCGATGCCCACGGGAATGGTGATCTTGACTTCGGCGGGGATGCCCGCAAGGATCTTATTTCTGAGCCCCGTTGCGGTGAGAAGGACGAAGAGGGCGCCGTCGAGCAGGACGAAGACCATCGCGTTCGCATACGAAAGGCCCATGTCGCTCCCCATGAGGGTGCCCGTGATATAGGCCGTCGCCCCGAGTCCCGAGGCCTGCGCGAGCGGCATTTTCGCAAGAAACGCCATGATGATGGTGCCGATGATCGCCCCGAGCGCCGTGGCAATATACACTGCGCCGAAGGAGACGTCCCGTCCGCCGTACATGCCCGGCACCACGAGGAGGGCATACACCATCGCCATGAAGGTGGTGAGCCCCGCGATGATCTCCGTCTTAAAGGAGGACCCGCTCGCCGTGATGGAAAAAAAGTTGTCTATCTTGCCGAAGAAGCCCTTTTTGGGGGCAGTTCCGTTTTCGGGCGCACTGCCGCTGTTGTTTTCTTCCATAGATATTCTCCCGCATTGAGGTAGCGATATAGTATAACAAATTTTTTTGAAAAAATCAATACAAATTTAAAATTCAAAATTAAAAATTAAAAATTGTGGTGGAGAGTGATTGAGAACAGCGGCGTTCCAAATTACGTCATGGTGAGCAACGTCGAACCATCACCTTATTCTCACCTCATCCGTCACGGCAAGGGCAGCCGTGACAGCTCCCCTAAAAGGGGAGCCGAGGAGACTCCGTACAGCCGTT
>CANRDK010000080.1 GCA_947629345.1 uncultured Clostridia bacterium | reverse complement strand
CCTTGCGTGACTGAGGGGTTCTCTCGGCTCCCCTTGTAGGGGAGCTGTCACGCTGTCCTTGCGTGACTGAGGGGTTCGAAACCCTATCCCCCCTTCGGGGTACTTCCCCTAAGAGGGGAAGCAAGGGACGGCGTCATGCGCCCGCGCTCGTGATGAGCACGGGGACGAATCTTTACAGGATCTCTAAGTTCTTCTTGAATTGCTTCTTGAATTCGGGGGCGGCGAGCATGGCCTGGCGGATCTCCAGCGCCGCGTCGCCCGCGAGCTCCGTTTTCATGATGACGGAATCCCCCAAAACGTC
This sequence comes from uncultured Clostridia bacterium, assembly GCA_947629345.1. GTDB lineage: Bacteria > Bacillota > Clostridia > Christensenellales > Borkfalkiaceae > Gallimonas. Next base: position 8,340 of record CANRDK010000080.1, on the reverse strand, counting down.
GCAGTTGATCCCCTTCACAACACCCTTGCCGCTGCGGTCGAGGCATTCCGCGATCCGAAGCAGGATCCCCAACTTTTTCACGATGTCGAGGTCGTCCTCCGACACGATGTCCTTATACTTGGCCCAATCGGAGAGATTGATGTCCTCCTTCTTGTGGCACCCCGCAACAAAGGCGGCGAGAACGATCTCGCGGTGGGTCGCGCCGTACAGCCCCGCATTCAGAATGATATAGCGGCTGTGTTCCTGATGATTGTAATAGCGCACGCGCAGGCCCGCATTGTGCAGGCTTGCCGCGATCTTGAGCACCTTGAGATAGATCCGCGGAAACTTGTGCAGCACGCGGAGCTGTTTGAAGAGCTGGATGGCGAGATGCACCGTGTTTTCGACATGCTTCGCGTCGCAGCCGTAATATTTCACATGCGTGTTGAGGGAATAGGACAGCACGTCAGAAATGGGCCGCTCCGCCGTGATCGGCACCGCCTGATTGAACAAGATCCCCTCGCGGAGCCCGCTGCCCGAGATCGTGAAGGACTCGATATGCAGATAGTCCGTAAACGCCTTGATGATGGCGAGCGCGGCGGGCATGATATCCGCACGGCTCGGGGAGAGCCCGCGGATGCGCTTGCGCTTTTCCACGTCCAAAACGCGCACCATCTCATAGATGGAGCGAAAATCTTCGGTCTGGAATTGATAGTTATGCACGGTATTCAGCGGATATTTCCGCACGATACGGTTGATTTTATAGAGATTGCGGAAGGACCCGCCCACGCCGATCATCTGCGTGTCGGGCTCCACTTCAGCGAGCCAGTCGATCTTTTTGAACTGCTCGGTGAAAAACTCCTCGATGCGCGCCGTCTGCTCCTCGGGGGTGCCGTCGTCCTTGAAGAGGTCGGTGAGTGTCACCGCGCCGAAGGGAAGAGAGATATATTGCAACACGCTCCTGCGGTTGTAATAAATGATCTTGGTGCTGCCGCCGCCGATCTCGAGAACGATCCCCTTGGGGATATCCATCGAGTTGATCACGCCGCGGTAGACGAGCGTTGCCTCCGCTTCCTCCGAAAGGACCTCGAAGCGGATCCCCACCGTCGCCTGAATCTCGTCGAGGAAGGAACGCTGGTTCTTTGCACGGCGGACCGCCGCCGTCGCAACGGCGATGATCCTCTCGACCCCGCTCGCATCGCAGAGCCGTTTAAACATTTTGAGTGCGCTGATGGTTTCGGCCACTCTCTGCGGCTTTAAAAAGCCGTCTCTGTCCATATCCTGTCCGAGACGCACGCTCTCCTTGAGCTCGTCAGTAACAACAAAATAGTTCTCGTCGAAGAGCTCGGCGATCACAAGGCGGGCAGAATTTGACCCCAAATCGATGATTCCAATTTTCTCCATATCGTCACCTGTCGCAATTTTGCGGAATCTTACCCCGTAGGGCCCGTTTGCTGATATTTCCCTATTCTATACAAAATTACATTGTAATTCTACCATACGGCTTAAGTTTTGTCCATACCCTTTTTGAAAATTTTTTTCCCTTTTTACGGAAATTTACATGATTTTTCACAAAAAATCACATGTACGGACGTCCTTTGGGGGAGAACGCGCGCCGCAGACGGGCAAGTGAGAGACAGATGAGAAATATGCCGAAGGAGAGTTTTAAGAGCGCGGACGGGATATACCCCGCACAGACGGAAAAGAGCGCGGAGGTGAGAAGGGCGGGCAGGGCGACGGGAACGGCTTCCCTTCCCCTGACGAGCCCGCACTTTGCATGCACGGAGAGGGCGACAACGGCCATCGGCACGAAGGAGAGGAGGTTGATCCCCTGCGCCGCACTCTGTTCCACTCCCAAAAAGAGGACGAGAATGGGAATGAGCGCCGTCCCTCCCCCCATTCCCATGCCCCCGAGGAGGCCTCCCGCCGCACCCGCGAGAAAGAAGAGGTAAAAGGACATCAGAATGCCATACCGATGCCCGCGGCGAGCATCAGGATCCCGAAGAGCACATCCGCCGCCCGCACGGGGAGAAGGGGCAGAAGTTTTGCTCCTAAATATCCGCCGAGCATCACGCCGAGCGCAGACGGAATGAGTCGCACGAGGGGGATCCGCCCCGTAAAGAGGTAAACGGCTCCGCTCAGGGCGGTGGCGGGAAGAACGGCAGCAATCGCCGTTGCATGGGCCGCACGCGTGGGAAGAGTCCGTTCCAAGAGGGGCACGGCCACCATTCCTCCCCGCCGCCGAAGAGGCCGTTCACCGCGCCGAGCAGGGCTCCGCTCCACACATTTCTTCTGAGATCGTATCTTTTTCGCATTTCTTCCCCCTTTTCCGCCCGAAAACCCCTCGCGGCGGACCCTCTTTTTTGAAAAGTATGTGACTTTTGAAAAAAATTTCTCTTTTTTTGATTGAAGTCACGCGGAATTGCTTGCTAAGAATTGCATTTTATATTAAAATAGGGACGTAACTCAAAAAATGCAGCGGCGGGCCCCGAGGGCTCCCGCCGTAAAAGGATGGAAATATGGCAAAACACTTTTTTCATGGGAAACGCAGGGGTACGCTCGTAGCGCTCTCCGCCGCGCTGTGCGCTACCCTTACGCTGGGCATGCTTGCGGCCTGCGGCGGCACCGAGGGCGGCAACGGAGATACCGATGAGGAAGAGGAAGAGCAGACCGTCTCCGCGACGGATACCCAACTCCTCCGCAACGGCAACTTTGAATACTTCTCCGAGAGGGACACACAGCTCAAGGACAAGCGTTCGTTCATCTCCTCGCCCACGAGCTGGTCGTTTACGTCCGGTTCCCCTTCCTCTATCACTGCCTCCGGGATCGTCAATACGGAGGAGTGGGCAAACGAACTCACAAAATCGGCCTACAGCCTCGTGCCCGAGGGCGCGGAAGCAGAGATCGGCACCAACGAGAGCTCCACAACGTTCACCGCAAAGGAACTCACCGAAGATGTTGCCGCCAACGCCGAGGCGCATTGGGAAGAGGCGAGCGTATACGACCGTCTCCTCTTCTACAAGTACTACGGCGTCGATTCAAAGGATGAATTCTCTCTGTACGGCGACTACAAGTATTCCATCGACTACGAGGATGTCCAATATCTGAAGTCCGACTTTACAGACAAGGACAAGCTCCCCACGCCGAGAACGGGCGCAAAGAGCGGCGAGAACTCCGTCCTCATGATCCACAACAAGCGCATCTCCGACGACGTCTTGGGTACCGCGCAGTACTACACCTCCTCCACCACGATCACCATCGAAGCGGGCGCGGCGGCGGAGATCTCCGTCTGGGTCCGCACCGACGATCTGTATCACTGGTTCGACGCGGAGCACACCGTGGGCGACAAGGAAGAGGTCCAATCCAAGGGCGGCGCGTATATCGGCGTCATCAACACCGTCGGCGGGCAGACCCTTCCCGAAATGCAGATCAAGAATATCCGCACGGGCGGCGAATGGCAGCAGTACACCATCCATGTGCGCGGCAACACCTATGCCACCACGACCTTCCGCATCAAGCTCGGCCTCGGGCAGGGCACTTCCTCCGATAACCGCTACGAGAATGTAGACGGCTACGCTTTCTTCGACGATATCGTCGTCACCAAGACGCGCGCCGCCGCATACGAAGGAAAGACCGCAAACGTCTTCTACAGATGCGACATCAATTCCGACTCCAAGGATAAGATCTTCGACCGCGACAAACAGAACGAGTCCAACGTCTATGCGCTCGACCTTCTCTCCGACGATTTCAACGCCCTCACCATGGGCCAGCTCACGGGGGACTTCAGCGGAGAGTTGACCTCCGAGAAAGTTTCCGAAAACAAGACGTATTACTCCTATATCGGGGATAACCGCACGGACGGCACGACGCCTGAAGCACAGCAGAGCGTTGTCGGCATCATGACGTACGGCGAACTCAAGACAAAGGCAAGCTCGAACGGCTACCTCAAGAACATTTTCAAGACAGACTTCGAGGACAAGTTCCCCTTCACCGCGTCGAACGGCGTAAAGGACGACGTCCCCGTGCTCATGCTCCTCTCCACCAACGGCGCTGCCTATACGGCAACGGTGAAGAACAACGAGCTCTTCACCCTCCAGCCCAACACGAGAAAGATCGTCTCCTTCTTCGTCAAGACGTGGGACGTCCGCTCGGGCAAGGGCGCAGGCATCACCCTCGTCGACGGCGAAACAAAGACCTCCATCTCCCCCTTCGACTCCAAGACGGTCAACCCCGTCACGATCGACAGCACGAAGGAAGAGCTCACCGATATCTATCAGGGCTGGGTGCAGTGCTTCTTCTTCGTCTCCAACGATACAGAAACGGCCAAAACGTTCTACCTCAACTTCACCTTCGGCACGACGACGGTGCAGGGAACGAGCGCGGCGGACTACTGCGACGGCTATGCGGCCTTCACCGATTTCAAGATGATGGACCTCACCAAGACGCAGTACGGCTACGCCTCCACGGGCACCTATGCGCAGAAGGTCTCCCTGACCTCCTATGCGCAGGATGATTCCCACTTCGACACGGCGTCTGCCTCATCCAATATCAAAGAGGATCTTGCGGCTCCCTCCTCCTTCACGGGTGCGGTCGCAGGCTCCAACCTCTTCACCGAAAACGGCAACAAGAACGAAATTCCCGCGGGCGTGTACGCAGGACTTCTCAGAAAGGAATACGCAGAGAACTATATGAAGAGCACCTCCGACTGGGCGGCCACGCTCGGCGGCGTTGCGGGAACGACTTCCGACAAAGACGCATGGTGGGGCAAGCTCTTCGGCGAAAACGGCGGCACGAGCCCCCGCGAGGCCAACCAGCCCCTCGTCATCGTGAATACCTCCTCAGCTCCCACGGCTTCCTACGGCTTCATCAGCCGCACGATGGAGACTTCGATCTCTGCGAACAGCTCGCAGCGTATCTCCCTCCGCGTGAAGGTCTCCAAGGGCGCAACGGCGTACATTTACCTGCTCGACACGTCCGACCTCACCAACGGGCTCGACACCATGCTCTCCCCCGCCATCCCCGCTCTCACCTATTGGTATGACGACGACGGCAACATTCTCCGCTGCGATCCCGACAGCAAGGATTTCAACAAGAAGACCGACGTCCTCTTCTATCTCGAGGCGAACGGGCTCTACAGCTCGAAAGATTCCTCCGATACCAAGCTGTATACAAACTTTGCAAACTACACGAAGGATGAGAACGGAAACCTCATCACTTCCGACAAGATGACCGCGTTCTACTACAACGAAGCGGACGGAAAGTACTACGGCTATTTGGACGACGACGGCAACTACACGCAGGAAGTCACCCAACTTCCCACCGAATACGAGGGCGCAAGCATCCTCCGCTACAACTATCAGGATGCGGACAGCAAGAAGTACGAGAGCGTCATCGCAGTCACGGGAACAGACGCCAACGCAGATAAGTGGATCGACGTGAACTTCTACGTCCGCACGGGCAGCAGTTCCAAGACCTACCGTCTCGAAGTTTGGGCGGGCGACCGCACCAATGCAAAGGACGGGCTCCCCGCAGGCGGCTATGTGTTCTTCGATGCGTACAGCTCAGGTTCCATCTCCAACTTCGAAGCACTCCGCGACGGCGACGTCGGCGCAAAGGGTCTCCTCCTCGAACAGGATGCCAACAAGTTCAGCGGCGATCCCGAAAAGCTCAACGAGAACCTCGCACTCTACTACACCTTCTCCTTCTTCGATTCCGCAAGCTATCTCCGCCACGACAGAGAGCATGAGGAAGTGGACTACAACAAGTGGGAGAACTACAAGCAGTCCTCCTATGAGGAAGGAACGGTTTGGCTCAAGTGCTACGATGAGGACGGAACGCTCTACGGCGCAGACGGCTCCCCCGCTAATCCCTCCTACTCCATCTATCTTGACTTCACCCCGCTCGAACAGAGCGTTACGGCTTCCGTGCCAGAGGATAACGACGGCGACGAGGAGCCGAAAGACGAGGACGAGAACAACAATTCCGAAACAAATATCTGGCTTGTGCTCTCCTCCTCCGTGCTCGCGCTCGTCACGATCTTCGCAGTCGTAGCGGTCATCGTACGCACCGTGCTCAACAAGAGGCGCAAGAACGGCGCGCCTGCGAAGAAGCAGGTGAAGAGAACGAGGCCCGCACCCGTCGCACCCGCGGCGCCCGAGGCTCCCGCCGAAACGCCTTCCTCCAAGAAGGACAACGGCCCCGATCCTTACGACGACTAAAACATTTCCCCCTCGCAACCTTGCGAGGGGGTGTTTTTTTATACTTATATGCTTGTTTTCGCTCTCTCCGCGCGCGTCATCCCGCCCTGCCCGCTCATCCTGAGCGTAGCGAAGGATCCCATTAAACGCACGGGCGCCTGTCCTCATCCCGAGCGTAGCGAGCGGATCTCGTAAACCTACGGAAGCCTGTTGTGCGGCGCGCTCATCCTGACCCTGAGCAACGTCGAAGTGATCTCATTAAACCAACGGGAGCAGGGTTTAACGGGATGCTTCGCTTACGCTCAGCATGAGCGCCCCGCCCCGCCGTTCCGAATCCCGTCCTCCGCAACCCCCCTTCAGCTTCGCAGGCGCAGGCGTTTCGGGTAGTGGTTCTTCACCGTGCCGCCAACGGCCTTGCCGAGCCCGAGCGGGTAGCCATCCAGACACAGCACGCACCAGCCGTTTTTTGCATCATATGTGAGCGTTTCGCCGCGCAGATATCTCTTTGCGTCCTCTTCGGTGAGATCGATTTTCCGCTTCGCGCGGTCCCCGTAGGCGAGCGCAAGGGCGTGGGCGGGCTTGAAATTTTTGCCGTCCCATTCGCCGAGTTCCACGCCGAGGCGCAGAAGATGAGCCCCCGTGAGGTCGGGCATGCCCGCGGGGACGAGGTACATTCTGCCGTCCGCGAGGGTGTGAACGCCGCCGTCAGGGGTAAAGCCATCGAAGAAGTCGGCACAGAACGCGGAGAAGGCCTTTTCCGCCGCGCTGTTTTTCTGAATGCGGAAGGGTTTGTGGCGGACCCCCACCCCTACCCCTCCCCCTGACGCAGGGGGAGGGCAAGTAGTAGTCACCTTCTCTGACGCAGGGGGAGGGCAAGAAATCATCGCAGAAGTCCTGCCCCCAAGGGGGGAGCCATTAGCCCCCTCCTCAGTCACTGCGTGACAGCTCCCCCCGAAGGGGGAGCCATTAGCCCCCTCCTTGGGAGACTCCTCTTTCATGCCCCCTCCCATGGAGGGGGGTAGGGGGGTGGCCAGCTCCAACACCGCCATAAAGTGCCCCTCGCCCTTGAACTCATGCGGATAGAGTTTCCGCTGCATAAGTTGCGAAAAATCGGGGTGCGTCTCCAAAAAATCGGCAATCTGCCACTCGTCCTCTTCCTCGGAGAAGGTGCAGGTGGAATAGATGAGCCGCCCGCCCGTACGCAGCATTTTCGCAGCATAAGAGAGGATTTTTTTCTGCCGCGCGGCGCACATTGCCACATTCTCCTCGCTCCATTCGGGAATGGCATTCGGCTCCTTCTTGAACATGCCCTCCCCCGAGCAGGGAGCATCCACGAGGACGAGGTCGAAGTAGGCGGGAAACATCTCGGCAAGCGTTTCGGGGGAAGCGGAGAGAACGGCGCAGTTGGTGATGCCCATGCGTTCGACATTTTCCGACAAAATTTTCGCCCGCTTGAAGTCGATCTCATTTGCAATGAGAATGCCCTCGCCCCCCATTTTTTGCGCAATATGTGTGGTTTTTCCGCCCGGCGCGGCGCAGAGGTCGAGGACGCGCAGCCCCTTTACGTCCCCCGCAAGCTCTCCCACTTCCATTGCCGAGGGCTCCTGCAAATAGAAGAGGCCCGCAAAGTGGTAGGGGTGTGCGCCGAGCTTTTCGGCCTCGGTATACAGGCCGCAGCTGCCGATTTTTTCGCCGAGGCCGAACGCAGGCGGGGCGATCTTTTCGAACTCCTCCCGCGGGAGCTTGAGCGTATTGACGCGGAGGGCCCTGTACGGAGCCCTCTCGTAGGATGCCAAAAAGGCGGGGTACCTTTCACCCAGCCTCTGTTGCATGCGATATAAAAATTTCTCAGGAAGAGAATACATATTAAATTAAAAATTTAAAATTAAAAATTTAAAATTGTTGAGGGGGGCTCCTTGGCTCCCCTCTTAGGGGAGCTGGCACGGCTGTCCTTGCCGTGACTGAGGGGTTTTTGAACCCTATCCCCCGCTGCGCGGGTACTTCCCCTACAAGGGGAAGCAAGGGGACTCCGTTCGGGTTCTCCTCGGCTCCCCCTTGGAGGGGGAGCTGGCACGGCTACCCTTGCCGTGACTGAGGGGTTTTTGAACCCTATCCCCCGCTGCGCGGGTACTTCCCCTACAAGGGGAAGCAAGGGGACTCCGTT
>CANRDK010000079.1 GCA_947629345.1 uncultured Clostridia bacterium | reverse complement strand
ATGAGCCCGGTTCAATACCGAATTCATTCACAATCTACTTAATACATTTTTTTGTCTAAGTTTTTGGGTTCACTTCAAGGAGGGGGGTAGGGGGGTGGGGAAACCACATCAAAACACTACAAAAAAGCAGGAACGTATGTCCGCTCCTGCTTTTTCTTTTGTGCTTCTTATGTAAAAAATTTATTTCCCGAAGTATCTCTTTAAGAGACCCTTGAAGCCTGCGCCGTGGCGGGCTTCGTCCTTCGCCATTTCGTGAACGGTGTCGTGAATCGCATCATAACCGAGCTCTTTTGCGCGCTTTGCGAGCATGAGTTTGCCCTCGCATGCGCCCGCTTCGGCCGCGGCTCTGAGCTCGAGGTTCTTCTTGGTGGAAGGGGTCACGACTTCGCCCAAGAGTTCCGCAAACTTGGAGGCGTGGTCGGCCTCTTCATAGGCATACCGCTTGTAGGCCTCGGCGATCTCGGGATAGCCCTCGCGTTCGGCAACGCGTGCCATGGCGAGGTACATGCCCACTTCGCAGCATTCGCCGTTGAAGTTGGCGCGGAGCCCGTCCATCACTTCCTTGTCCTCAACAACGCCGTCGCCGACGTGGTGTTCGCACGCGAAGCCCTCTTCCTCGACGGGAACAAACTTCTTCGCATGGCATACGGGGCACTCGGTAACGTCGTCCTCTACGATTTCACCGCAGATTGCACATCTTTTCATAGTTATATCTCCTTAAAAATGATTTTCGTAACTATATTATAGCATAGAATTCGGGAAAAGACAAGATAAATTAAAAATTAAAAATTAAAAATGAAAAATTGTGGCGGGGGAGTGATTGGGAATTTCCCCGCCCCCCTACCCCCCCTCCCCAAGGAGGGGGCATGTGGCTCCCCCCTCGGGGGGGAGCTGTCACCGCAGGTGACTGAGGAGGGGCATGACTGCGTTCGGGCTCTCCCCAAGGAGGGGGCATGACTGCGTTCAGGGTTTCCTTGGCTCCCCCTCAGAGGGGGAGCTGTCACCGCAGGTGACTGAGGGGGGTGTCTATCTAAATATGTTCTCCCGTGCGTTCAATGGGATGCTTCCCCTTCGGCTACGCTCAGGGTCAGCATGAGCGAGCTCAGACGTACTTCAAAACGTCCTCAAACCTTTCCGCAAACTCCCGTGCGCCGACGGAGAGGAGCTGTTCCTTCGTGCGGTACCCCCAGAGCGCGGAGAGGGGACGCATGCCTGCATTTTTCGCCGTCAAAAAGTCCGTTTCGCCGTCCCCCACAAAGAGGGTCTCCGCGGGGCTCACCCGAAGGGAGAGCATGGCATACCGCGCGAGGGAGGGGTCGGGCTTCACGGGGAAATCTCCGCTGTCCCCTGCGACAAAATCGAACATATCCTGCGAAAAATACTGTTTCACCACCTTCACTGTGGCCTCGTGGGGCTTGTTGGAGAGAACAGCTGTCTTGAGCCCCATGCGCTTGAGCGCGGAAATGCACTCAACTGCGCCGCCGTACACATGCGTCAAAAAACAGCTGTTTTCGGCATATATGTTGCGAAATTCCGCGAGCCGTTCCTCGAGCGGGGCCTCCTTCGGGAGCAACCTCTCCATGAGTTTCCTTGCCCCGTTGCCGATTGCTTCACGCGTCTCTTCAAGCGAGACGGCGGGGTAGCCGTGGGCAGCCATGACGGCGTTGACGCAGGCGTGCAGGTCGGGAAGGGTGTCGAGAAGGGTCCCGTCGAGGTCAAAAAAGACAGCTTTCATCACATTTTCTCCGGGACGCCGATGCCGAGGAGGGCAAGCGCGTTGGTGAGCGAAATAAGGGATGCCCTTGTGAGCGCGAGGCGGAACGCGCGAAGCTCCTCCGACTCCGCCTGCATGATCTTGCAGTCGATATAGAACTTGTTGAATTTCTGCGCGGTGTCCACGGCGAAGCGGGCGACCGTGCTCGGCTCATAGTTCTCGGCGGCCGACTTCACGGCGTCGGGGAAGGAGGCGATCGCCTTTAAGAGCTCAAACTCCTGCGCATTCGGCTCCACGTCGGTGAGTTCAACTCTCGCCCCTGCGGCCGCGGCTCTTTCGAGCACCGAAGCGGCGCGGGCACATGTGTATTGCACATAAACGCTCGTTTCGCCGTCAAAATTGAGGGCCTTATCGTAGGAAAAGACGATATCCTTGATCTTATTGTTGTAGAGGGCCCCGAACACGACGGCTCCCACGCCGACCTTTTCGGCAACCTCGTCCTTGTTCTCGAGGTCGGGATTCTTTTCCTCCAAGATCTGCTTTGCCTTTTCGACACAGCGGGAGATGACGTCCTCCAGCCAGACGACCTTGCCCTTCCGCGTGGACATTGCCCCGTCCTCGAGGGAGACCATGCCGTAAGCGACGTGAACGAGGTCCTTGGCCCACGGCTCTCCCATGAGTTCAACGACCTTAAAGAGCTGCTGAAAGTGCAGATTCTGCTGATAGGCGACGACATAGAGGCACTTGTCGAAGTCGTACGTCTCCTTTCTGTAGAGGGCGGCGGCGAGGTCGCGGGTGGCATAGAGGGAGGCCCCGTCCGAGCGGAGCACGATGAAGGGTGGCATGCCGAAGGGCTCGAGATCCACCACCTGCGCCCCCTGACTTTCGGTGAGGAGGCCCTTTTCCTTCAGTTTCTCCACGACGGCGGGGATCTTGTCAATGTAGAAGCTCTCGCCGCAGTAGCTGTCGAATTTGATATGCAGACGCTCATAGATCTTTTCAACATAGGAGAGGGTGAGGGACTTGAACAGGTTGAAGAGCTCGTTCGCCTCCTCATCCCCGCTCTCAATGAGACGGAAATACTCCCGCGCCTCCGCCTCCATCTCCTCCGTCGCCTCACTGTTGAAGCGGACGTAGAGGTCGTTGATGGCGTGGATGCCGCCCCGTTCTACTCCCTCACGGTTCCCCCAACGCTTGTAGGCGGAGATGAGTTTGCCGAACTGCGTGCCGTAGTCCCCCAAGTGATTGATGCCGACAACGTTGTAGCCGAGCGCCTTGAAGATGCGCACGAGCGCCCCGCCGAGCACCGTCGTCGAGAGGTGGCCGATATGGAAGGGCTTGGCAATGTTGACGGAAGAGTAATCGACACAGACCGTTTTTCCCGCACCCATGTCCGAGGACCCATATGCGCATTTTTGCTCGAGCACCGCGGGAATGACTTCTCTGGCGAGGCTCTTTTTGTTGATCTTGAAGTTCAGATACCCGTTGACCGCAGCGATGGAGGAGATGACATCATCCGTCTGAAAGCTCCCCGCAAGTTCCTCCGCGATCATGGCGGGGGACTTGTGCAGGATCTTGGCGAACCTGAAACAGGGCAGGGCGTAGTCGCCGAGCGAGGTATCGGGGGGAACGGCGAGGGATTCCGCGATCTCTGCCTTTGCCGTACCCGCGACATTGAGTTTTTCTGCAATATAAGTTTTGTGATCCATGATTTTCCTTCTTCGGAAGTATTTTACCATATTTTTCCCCGCAAGGCAACCGAAAGACTTGCCGTTTCCCCGAAAATGTTTTATAATTGAAGAAGAAAGAAACACGGAGATACCGCTTATGAAACTCGGAGTTGTGGGACTTCCCAACGTCGGCAAGTCCACCCTGTTCAATGCCATCACCCATGCGGGCGCCGAAATGGCAAATTACCCCTTCTGTACCATCGAACCCAACGTCGGCGTCGTCGCCGTTCCCGATGAGCGGCTTGAAAAACTCGCCGCCCTCTACAGCAGCAAAAAGGTGACCCCCGCCGTCATCGAATTCGTGGACATCGCGGGCCTCGTCAAGGGGGCCAGCCGCGGCGAAGGGCTCGGCAATAAATTCCTCTCCCACATCAGGGAGTGCGACGCCATCGTCCACGTCGTCCGCTGTTTCGAGGACGCAAACGTCATCCATGTGGAAAACGATGTCGATCCCGTCCGCGACATCGAGACCATCAATTTGGAGCTCATTCTCGCCGATATCGAGGCGGTTCAGAAGCGGCAGGACCGCATCAGAAATGCAGCCCGCGGCGGGTCGGACAAGGCGGCGGCTGCGGAATTTACTTTCCTCGAAAAGCTCATGGCCCATCTCGAGGCAGAACAGCCCGCCGGCACCCTTCCCATGGACGCAGACGAAAAACAGATGCTCGATGGATTGTTTTTGCTCTCCTCCAAACCCGTCATCTACTGCGCCAACATTGCAGAGAAAGACATGGGCGCGGATGAGGACAGTCTGCCCCTCGTCGTGAAGGTGAAGGAGTATGCAAAGGGGCACAACGCGGGCGTCATCGTCGTCTGCGCCAAGACGGAGGAGGAACTCGCCGAGATGGATCCCGAGGACGCGCAGGTGTTCTTGGAGGAGTTCGGCCTCGAGGAGAGCGGGCTCAACAAGCTCATCAAGGCCTCCTATGCGCTCTTGGGGCTCATTTCCTACCTCACGGCAGGGGAGAAGGAGACCCGCGCGTGGACGATCGTGAACGGTACCAAGGCTCCGCAGGCGGCGGGGAAAATTCACACGGATTTTGAAAAGGGGTTCATCCGCGCCGAAGTCGTCGATTGGGAGACGCTGCTCGAATGCGGCGGCCTCGCCGAGGCCCGTGAGAGGGGCAAGGTCCGCTCCGAGGGCAAGGACTATGTGATGAAAGACGGCGACGTCGTTCTATTCAGATTTAACGTGTAAATTTTGCTCCGCCCTTCCCCTTGCCTGCCCCGCGCGTCAGGCCTGAGCCCCCCGCTCATCCTGAGCGTAGCGAAGGATCCCATTAAACGCACGGGAGCTTTTTCCTCATTCCGAGCCCCGTAAGGGGCGAGAGAATCCCGCTCTAAGAACGGAAGTCCGTCAGTCTACAAGATCCGCTCGTTTCGCTCGGGATGAGGACGGACCCTTGCTTCCCCTCTTAGGGGAAGTACCCCGAAGGGGGGATAGGGTTCAAAAACCCCTCAGTCGCTACGCGACAGCTCCCCTGCAAGGGGAGCCAAGGGGCAGGACGCGGAACCACAATTTTTCATTTTTCATTTTTAATTTTAAATTTAAAAACCCCGCTGCGGGTACAGCCCGCGGCGGGGTTATAAAATTTGTAACTTATAGCTCGATTTTCATATCTCCCTGCTTGATCCAGCCGACCTTGCGGAGGATCTCACTCACCAAGAGCGAGACCGTCGCGGGGATCACAAAGCAGACCAAGATCACGCCGAATACAAGATTCACCGTGGGGATCACGCCCGCCGAGGCCCCGATCATGTCGATGACGCCGACCAGCCCCGCCGTTCCCATCCCCGCGCCGACGGCCGTTGCCTCCAGCTTGAAGAGACAGGTCGAAATCGGCCCCACAATGAGGGAGGAAATGACTGCAGGGAGCAATATCTGCGGTTTTTTGAGATTGGGGATCTGGAGCATGGAGGTCCCCAGCCCCTGCGCGATGAGGCCCGAGAACTTGTTTTCGCGGAAACTTGCCACCGCAAATCCTATCATATGCGCACAGCAGCCCGCCACGCCCGCGCCAGCGGCAATTCCCTTGAGCCCGATTGAGATCCCGATGGCCGCGCTCGAGGTAGGGAGGGTCAGAAGCAGTCCCATGACGGCCGAGATGATGAGCCCCATGAGGAAGGGCTGAAGCTCCGTCGCCGCGTTGATCCCGTCGCCGATCTTGGTCATCAGCCATTCGACGGGAGTGCCGAAAATTGCCGCGATCGACCCGCCCGCGAGGAGGGAGACGAGGGGCACGACGAGAATGTCGATTTTGGTCTTTCCCGTCACATAAGTGCCGAATTCTGCCGCCACGACGACGGCAAGATAGCAGGTGACGGGGTTCCCCGTGGCAATGAGAACGGAGCTCGAAAGTTCTGCCTTTCCCATCACATAGGCGATGAACGTGGGGGCATTTGCGGCGAGAATGCCGATCGCCACACTGCAGGCCATGGCCATTTTGGAGCTCTTGAGCGAATGGGCGATTCCAACGCCGATCCCAGCGCCCATCATGACCTTGGCAAAGGTGCCGATCCCGTTCAGGAAACGGTAACATAAGTTGAGAATTTCATTCTCCGAGCTGCCGTTTCCGAAGATGCGGGCGAGCTGACAGATGATCGTCCCCGCAATGAGCGTGCAGAAGAGGCCGTTCGCCATTCCCGCAAACGCCGTGATGAAGTAGCGGTTTGCAAACTTTTTGAGATAGCCGAGAAAAATTTCCCCCTTGCTCTCCTTCGGAACAGGTTTTTCGGCCTCGGGAGCGGGGGGATTTTCACGCTCGGAGATGGTTTTTTCGACCTCGGAGACTTGATTTTTGACCTCGGAAGCGGGGGAATCCTCCGTGAGCTGTTCGGGTCCCGTCTGCTCTTCGGCGGTATCTTTGATTTCTTCTTCCATGATTGCCGATATGTTACCACATTTTTCCATGAAATGCAACTAAATTTACCCATGGAAGGAGAATTATGTGCCCGCTCATCCTGCCTTTCCTCTTGCCAGCCCCCTGCGTCAGGGCGAAGTCCTCCTCTCTTGCCTGCCCCGCCGCTCATCCTGAGCGCAGCGAAGGATCCCATTAGACCAACGGAGCCCGTGTGTGCGGCGTCATGCTGAGAAGGGGAGTATGAACGCAGTCTACGGTGGCCGTACCGAAGCATCTCGCCGCAAAGTATCCGCCCCGCGAGATTCTTCGGGTCAAGTCCCGTCCTTTCGTCCTTCTCACGTTCTCAGAATGACGCGGGGCTGCTACCGTCGGTCTATGAGATCCCCTCGGCTGCGCCTCGGGATGAGGATGGTAGCCCATGCCCCCCGCGTGCTCATGCTGAGCGCCAGCGAAGCATCCCGTTAAACGCATGGAAGTCCGTTGGTTCAATGGGATTCTTCGGTCGGCTACGCCTCCCTCAGAATGAGCGGTCGGTGCGGCGTCATGCTGAGAAGGAGGCGCGAGCCCTCCCCGCAGGGGGAAGCCTTTTTCCATGAGAGGCAAGATGTTATTTTTTTGTTACGTTTCCTTCCATGTCGATGGTTCCGTCCGTGCAACTTACAATACAATTGCAACCATCCGATATGAATCGGGTCATGGGCTCATACGAAAGCAACGCTTTCCATTGCTCCGTTGTACCTCCGTATTCGATCGTCTCGAGGGAATCGCATCTCTCGAATGCACCATAGCCGAGATATTCGAGGGAAGCGGGGATCACGACCCGTTTCAAGGCGCTGCATGTGTCAAAGGCATAACCGTTGATTGAACGTAACCCCTCAGGCAGGATCACTTCGGTGATATTTTCACACGGCGGCCAAAAGGCGCTGTTTATAATGCTCAAAGTCCCCGCACGGATCGTCAGCACGCCCGAGAGGGACGGGTCCGCGGAGATCACATGGTTCCCGATATAGAGAATGCCGTCCGTCCAAAAGCTCTTGTCGGTCAAGATCTTGCTCTTCTCAAAAAGATCGTCCTCTGAGTAGCGGAAACTATCGGGCAAGTTGACGGAAACAAGCTCGGGGCAGCCCCCAAACGTGGCTTTTCCAAGGTATATCAAATGACTGTTTTTCCCAAATGTGACGCTCTTGAGGGCGGCATTTCCGTAAAAGTGCCAAATCCATGTAACGCTGTCGGGGATCCTGAGTTCTGTCAGAGAATTGCACATGGTGAATGAAAGGATACTTTCCACCGTCGAGGGGATATGTACCTCTGTGAAATTGCATTCGATAAAGGCATTATCGTCGATTTGGATCACAGGCTTTCCGTCATGATAGGCGGGAATGACGATCTTTGCCTCCTCTCCCGCCGTGCCGATGCCCGTAACGGCATATCCGTCTGCAGGAACATACTCCACAGTCCCATTCGCAAAGACCTCTTTTTCATCCACCTGTTCGTATTCGAGCCCCTCTGTCGGAACGATCGTGTAGCCGCACACGGTGCAGGTATTGCTGCCGTCGTAAACGTGGTCGGCTTCCTCAAGCGTTTCGCCGCACTCCGTACAGGTCTGTCTGTGAAGGTCTTCGTCCCATGTGTAGTCGCCCGCAGTATGGGTATGAATTTCCCCGCTGCCGCCATCTCCACCATTGCCACTGCTGCCACCATTTCCGCCGCAGGCCGAGAGCCCACACGCAAAAAAGAGGACGGCAAAGGCGATCGCTGAAATTGAAACACCTTTTTTCATCTGTTTTTCTCCTTTTTTTCTTTAATAATACACCACAAAGTGGTGTAAGTTAAGTATTTTACACCACTTTGTGATGATAATTTGAGTATGGAACTCAGTAAAATCGTCGGAGAAAATATCAAACAGGCAAGAAGGAGTCTGAAGTTGACGCAGAAGGAAGTCGCTGCGCACATGTTGATGACGCAGCAACAGTACAGCCGCTTTGAAAACGGCATTTATGAGTTGAATTATGCGCAGATCAAGGAAATTTGCAGATATTTGGATATCACGCCGAACGACCTCTTTGATTTTAAGGTGTAATCGCGCCGCTTTTTTCCATCCCCACCGCTGCCACCGCTTCACTGCCACGCCGCTCATGTCCCTTCGCTACGCTCATCCTGACCTCCTTCTTGCTCGCCATCATTGCTTCCGCCCCGACATTCCAATCACGTCGTGGTGAGCGCAGTCGAACCATCACCTTATAATGCGGTGACCCTTCGACTACGCTACTTCGCGCTACGCGCTCGTGCCGCGCTTAGTGCAACAAGAATGCGCGCGGGGCAGGATGAGGACGGGGTCGGGCGGCGTCATGCTGAGGGGGGGGGAACGTGGGGCGGAAAAATTGGAACAAAAAGAAATGACAAAATGACAGAGG
>CANRDK010000078.1 GCA_947629345.1 uncultured Clostridia bacterium | reverse complement strand
AAAACATAGCCGAACGGCGTAACTGAAACGGTTACGTCGTTTTTCTTTTTGTCCTATCCCTATGGAGCAAATAGGAAAGTATTGGTCTTATTGTGCAATTTGAAAACTCTATCAATAAGACGACAGGTTTCGTGTTAGGAAAGAACGCAACTGCAAATTGGAGTTGGATTATTGACGGTTCAGCTACTTCGACCTTTATTCCGAATGTTAAAAAAAGCTCGGCTTCTACGATTGCAGCAGATGATGCAACTGTGATCTTTGCCTTTCGAATGAGTGAGTCATTTTTTTACAAGCTTGCGGAATTTAATCCTCCTGAATATTTAAAGGATATTTCTCTTGGTGGGGATATTTCTGAGGTCAATCCATATCGCTCAGATTATTTAAGTAAATCTTCTGACGTTTATTCTACAGAGAATTTTCTTACTCAAGGTTACTTATTGAAGCATCTATTTAAATCAGGAGATTCCCTTTGTCCTTTTAAACCAGCGCAGATTGAACAAGCAAAGCAAAAATTTCTTTCCCTTTTTGTTGAGGGTGTTCCTTTCCTTGACCTGTATGTAACGGTCGGAGATAAAGCCCCTGCGTTAATGGGCCATGTATTGATAGATTCCAAAACCTATGGGGATTGGCTCGAAGCCCAAGCCTCCGTAAGCGGGATCGACTTCAATGAGTATAACGACGGGATGATCTTCAACCAAGATTGAGGAGGCACGGCATGACGGAAAAGACGAAAAAGATCATGAAATTCGGGGCGATCGGGCTGTGTGCGGCGGTGCTTATGTCGGCGGCGGTGATCGCCATGCCGCGGGCGGAGAGGGATTTTCCTTTGGAGGCTGCTCCTGTTCTGCAGGTGTTGCCCGACGCTTCGGCTGAAGGGAGCGGGGTTTCGCTTGTGAGCGCGCAGATCTCTCTTTCGGCGTACGAGGATTACGGCATTATGCCGACGGCACAGACGGCGTATACCCTTACGGCAACGGTCAATGAGGACGCCACGGTAAAGGCCGTGGATTGGACGGTCGCATGGAAGAATGCTGTTTCGGAGTGGGCGAGTGGAAAGACGGTGACGGAGTTTGTGACGGTCTCCTCCACGGGCAGCCTCACGGCGACTGTCCAGTGTCTTCGGGCCTTTGGGGAGCAGATCATTGTTTCGGCGGTTTCCAAGGATGACCCACGGGTAAAGGCGGACTGTATCTGTGATTATCAAAAACAGTTGACCGGGGTTTCTTTCTCGGCTGAGAGCAAGAGCGGTAAGTCCGAGCTTGATCTTCGTTTGAATGCGTCCCCGGGGGCAAATTTGGGTAGGATCTCTTTCAATGAGGGCTACTCGTTCGAGGTCTATCCTATATTCAGCGACGGAACGATCGATGCTGCGTCCAGATTTTACCTCCGTTCCATTGATTGTTCTATTTCTGCGGAAGCAGCTTCAAAGATCGCGCAAGCAAGTGATTTTGTCGTGCAAAGAGGTGGTGTAGGTTATTACAGGATTGATTTTACAAATCTCTCTAATGTGTCATTTGGTGATGATGCTCTGTTGGCTCTCTTTGGATCGAATGTTTTGTCGCAGAGGGATACGCTCTATACAGGGCTGAAAGCACTGAATGCGGAGGGCCCATCGTCCTATAAAAATATTATCGAGGTTACTTTCACTTTTCAAGTCGATCAGAGCGGTATTCCCTATAACGGTCCCACGTCTTTGAAGTATTACCTCGATATCGATGCAGAGAGTATTTATGTTCCCGTGTCGAATGTGCAGGTAGATCAATCGTCTTTGCGGTTCTGAGGAGGGCAACGGAGAAATGAGGAAGAAAACGGGTAATATCATCATCAAGGTTGTATCGGCGATTCTGATCTTGGTCCTCCTTGGGGCGGGGATTGCGCTGATCTACCGCTACACCAACGGCTTCAATGAGGACTTCAAGACGTTCTATCTCGAATACAACGGCGAGAAGATCCTGCAAAGTGAGAGCGTGCTCTCCTTTACGCATGGGACCGAGGCGACGTTCCGCGTCGGGTACACCTTCGACGTCGGCGAAAAATCGCGGGAGTACAGCGTTAAGGTCGTCCCGAATGAAGCCGAGAGTTTTGACTACACTGTCGGGGATCGCTACATGCGGTGGCGTGCCAAGGACGAAACGGCGGATCTCTCGGAGTATTTCGGCTTAAAGAAGGAGGCGGATTCCTTTACGCTCAGTTTCCCTGCGGAAATGACCGTGGAGATGATGCTGAGTAGCTTTTATCCCGATCAAGAGATTCAAGTGTCAGATACGGAAACGCTCATTAAAAAAGCATTGTTCTGTCTTGAGGTCACTTCCTATAACGGAAAAGTGACGTACACGGTCCTTTTCTCGGTCACGCAGCCGACGGTGGAATTAGATCGGGATCATATCATTTTCAACGGAGATTGAGATGAAAATCTTACATAAGCGTCTTGTCGCATTTTTGGCGGCCGCGTTCATCATTTTTTCGGCGTTCTTCTCTCCCGTGCCCGTTTCGGCGCATGCGGCAGAGACGAACGTCAAATTCGACGATACAGACGTTCTCGAGGATCTTCGGAGCATGGACGGCTTCGATATTCAGAAGTACGGCTTTTATTCGAGCCCCGAACCCGAAATGCACGTTATCAACGTGGTGGAGTACTGTTATTCCTTCTATGAGAATCTGCGGGATAACTACGGGCTGTATTTATATGTATACAATCCCAACGGGCTGTATATCGATACGGACAATTACGGCAACTGTGTACAGATTGCAGTGAAGTATGACAGTACTCCCGTCACGGACCAAAGCCAGCCGATGGACTATGAAAAGTTCGATCTCGAGCTGTGTTCCGTCTGCTCCGCGCCGAATTTGGAACGGCTGTTCTATAAGTTCAAGGTCATCGATCATAAGAGCCGCTGGGACAATAAAACGATCGCGGAGCGGGTGAACAGCAACGCAAGGCGGTATGACATTTCGGGCATTGAGCTCGTGCGTGAGGGGCATAGCAACGCGGATGAATATCCGCTGACGGGGAAGTATTCTGTAGACGGAGAATTTAACGCCTACGGTTCCTTTGTTTTTTCTGGCTATGCCAAGGGCTACGGTCCCAATCAAAGCGCGGAGAGCACGCTCACCTGTAAGATCCAAAAGCTCGAAACGGTCCGGCTCGACGTGAAGCATACCTTCTATAGAACGGAAAGCTCCTCCATGGGATACGGGTATCAGAACCAAATTGACACGGTGTATTTCTCAGTGCCGAAGCGGCTGTTCGATGCCTATGGAACGCTTCAGCGGATCAAGGCGGAATGGTACGAGTATAAGACCAAGCCGATACTCGTGACGAGCAATAAGGAATATTATGATTGGATCTCAAAGTATATCGGCATGTCCGCGGACAGCGTCCCCGATGATCGCTACTTTGTGACTGAGCCCTTTGATTCGTACCCTGAAGATCTTGTGGCTTCTTGGTGGTTCCTGTTGTGCGGCAGGATCGTCCCCGGCATCGTTTGGGCGACCCCCAAGGGTCATCGTGCGACGGACTATGCCGTTAATTCATGGAACGTGAAAGAAGGTTGGGAATCCACCTTTCAAGTAGATCCTCTGTATTACGTTTTCGGCACCAAAAATTGGTGTGATATCAGCGAATACGACCCCTACGCCGAGGATATCGAAGCGCAAGGGGGTGTGAGCTCCAACAGACTGTATGAGTACATAAAGAGCTACGGTAAGACCATTCAAAACGGCTACCTTCCCATCAAGAACGGACAGATCTCTGCGGATCTCTTCGAGGACGATATCGACGAAGACCGTAAAATGGAGAACGAGCGCGGCAAGATCCAAAAGGGCTACAGCTACTATGATTTTGACGCAAGCCTCGATCTTCAGTCATGGCTTGGCTATTCTGATTCTGACCATTCCTATTGGGAAACCTTCAAAAACTTCGGCTTTTGGGCCGCCCTGTTCGGCAGCGATGAGATCCCGACGGATCAGGGCAGGACGATCGCCCCGATCCAAGTTATTACGCCCGAGGATACGGACCTGCAGGATCCGCAACTTGCGGATGAATTCTTCATCAATTCCGCTGACGTCACGGAGTTCCGTAAGGAATGCAATGACGCTTTCACGGTGGACGGGAAAAACGATGAGGAGAAGTATGTCGTCCTATTCCGTTTTGCGGTGACCGATTACTATAACGAGGGCGTTTGGCTTGGGAAGTGGGTGGACAATGGCTATGACGACTATGAAAAGGGACAGGCCTATCTCGCGCAGGAAAGCGTTTTCTTCGATTTTGACGTCATACAGCTCTCTTTTCTGAAAGATGAACAGTGGCACGTGATTGCCGCCGTTTCCAACCCCATTGACATCGTCAACGGCATAACCACGCCGACAAATCTCTCGTCTGAGGACGGCTGGCCCGAGTGGTTGAAATGGACGGTAGGGGTAGTTGCCCTCATCCTTGCCATCATTCTTCTGTGGCCGATATTGCCGCTGATCATCAAGGCGGTGGTGTGGGTGGTGACGCTGCCGTTCAAGCTCATTGCCGCGATCGTCAAGGCATTGAAGAAGCCCAAAGAGAAGCGGCGGAACGGGAAGGAGTAGCGGCATGAAGGACGCGAAAGAGCGCAAAGAAAAAATCAAAAGGGCCGCCAAGGGGGTCGAGATCGTTTTTACGGTCCTTTCCCTCTTGTTCGGCTTCTTCATGTTGGGAGTTTTGACGTTTGTCGGCGTGAGCCTCTGGAAGGTCATCGCGCCCCTCTTCGGACTATAAGGAGATAAAAGATGAAAAATGAATTTGATCATAAGGCAGTGTTTCATGCCGCTTACCGCGAGGCGATCGCATTGAGTAAGGAAGCGCATATCAGCAAAAAAGCGCAAAAACGTTTCATCAGATCGAATACATGGGCGATCTATGATGATTGTAAGCGAAACCCAAAATTATGCGACTATCTTCTCAAGAAGCACGGCCGTTGAGGTAAGTCTATGAAGGGATTGAAGCGGATCATATGGATCATAGCGATCGTGGCGGTCGGGTTCGTGGTCGGATACTGTATCTATACGGGGGTGCAACTGTGAAACCGGACTTCCGCCGTATCGATTACCGCCACTATCTCTGCATCGCCGTCACCCTCGGCTTCGTGCTCCTCGGGGCCTTTGTGTTCCGTAGTGCGTTCTTCCGTCTGCTCGAGGCGGGGAGGGATCTCGGCCTCTCGGTTGCGTACTACTTCTGTGAGCTCTTCGGCGTGAAGTACAGCTTTGCGCCCACCGTAAATGCCCTGCCGAAGGACCCGCCCGCCGTCTTTTTGCCTGAGAACTGGGAAGCATTCAAGGCGGCATTCGGGCAGTATTGGACGAAGTGGGCGGAGTGGGAGAACTTCCGCGGCTATCTCATCTTTTTCGGGAATGCCGCAAGGGTGTTCGTGGTCGTGCTGATCCCCCTTGTGGGGCTCATCTTCATCTTCCGTTTGCTGATCGGGAGATACCTTAAGACGGTCAACAACGACTATGGCAGGGAATCCCGCCCGCTCAAGGCATTCAAGCGTATTTCGGACCATACATACCGCCCCGTCAAGGCATGGCTGAGGAGCTTCTTCGCCTTTATCGGGGAACACAGGGCGTATTGGGTCACATGGCTCATCATGTGGATCTACTTCTTTAACGGATTTACGATCCTCATGGAGTTCTTCGCCTACTACTTCTACTTTGTGTTCTCCTTCGATATCGTCAATCTGTACAGACAGGTCTGCAAGCTGTTTATGGACCTCTATCCCATGTTCTCCTTTCTGCCGCTTTGGGTGTGGTGTATCGTCGTTGTGCTTCTCCTCAGCTGGCTCTCGCGGCGGAGAGCGATGAAGGTCCTGCACTGCAACGAACGGCGGAACAGAGGCTTTTTGAATGAGAGAGGAGTATTCCTCTCGGCGTTCGGGCCCCCGGGCGTCGGAAAGACGCTTTGGATCACGGACGCCGCCCTCTCCTATGAAGTCCAGATCCTCGACGACGCCCTCGACATTCTCATGGAAACGGATTCCCATTTTCCCTACTTCCCGTGGGCCGCGTTCGAGGCATGGCTCAGACGGGCGGTTTACGACCATAAGTGCTATGACGTATGGAGCGTGCGGCGGTGGATCTCGATGAAGCGGAAACGCTTTGAGAAGCGCCCCGCGAAGGAGAAACTTTTCGGCTATGACTTTGAACGGTACGGCATGACCTATGACGATAAGCTTTGCCTCACGGATATATGGCAGGCGATTGAGGACCATGCCCTTGCGTATTTCATCTACACGGTGCAGAGCTCCTACCTCATTGCAAATTACTCTATCCGCTCGGACAAGCAGGCCGAGGACTTCGGGAATCTTCCCCTGTGGGACACAGATTTCTTTGCAAGGGAGAGCACGCTCGAGGGCTCGCGCTATGCTCATATCCTTGACTTCGACATGCTCCGTTTGGGGAAACGCATGCTCGAGGAGAATCCCAACCGCTATGCCTACGGCTTCGGGGTGTACGTCATTTCGGAGATCGACAAGGAGCGGAAGAACGCCCCGACGCTCAAGGAAACCAAGGCAAGCTCCAAGGAATGCAACCAGCTCAACGATCTCTTCAATACCTGTATGAAAATGTCACGGCACGCCTGTGTCGTGGCAAACAAGGTTTTTGTCCATATCATCGGGGACCTTCAGAGAACGGGCTCTCTGAATGCCGACTATCTCGAGCTCGGCGACACGGTGGAGTTGAGGGAGAAGGGCGAAATGCTTCCCGTGCTGCCCTTTTGGGCTCCGTATTGGCTTGCGGACCTCTTTGTGGGGTTTGTCCTCGGGAAGCATGATGATTTCTATCTGCAGTATCGGCATGTGCGCGGGGATTCCACCCTGCTTATGTATCTCGTGCACGGCCTTGCGGCGAAGCTGTCCAATTATAGGGAGAGGACTTATAACCTCTACGGCTGCCAAAAGGTGACGGTGCGCGTGGAGCGGGGCACGAAGGACGGAGATTTCCGCGACTGTACATGGTACAGGCAGAGCAAGAAGGTGTATGCGCGGCGGTATGCTTCGGACTGTATGAGCGCGATCTTTGAGGCACACGGAGAGCTCAACGAAGTTGGCCTTGACGATCTCAGAGAGTATGCCGACGTCATGGCCACGGCGGAGGAACGTTCCGCCCAGCATTCTCATTTCCAACACGATATCGATTCCGCCATCGCGGATCAATAAAAATTCAGACGGCGGGAAAGACCGCTCTTGCTGGAAAAACGAACGCAAAGCATGGAAATCGCATTAAGCAACGTTTTAACCCTCGGTTTTTTGCGACAGTTGCGCCCTTGCAACTTTCGGGAAAAACCGAGGACCGCCCGAAAGATGAGTTCAAATTTTGTGCAAGCTCGCGGGGCGTCGACGAAGGGAGCTGGAAAAGACGGATCTCCAAAGCTCGGAAACAGCGTTCTCGGGAAGAGGACGGAAAAACAGGGGGCCCCGCGTCGGGACCCGTTTTGCGGGTGACGCGGGCCCGCTGTTTCCCCGGAGAACGCTTTTTGCGGGGGTAGAATTGGGCAGTGAAGCAGAATAACCTTTGAAAATGCTCATATATGTTGCATTTTTTTAGTTTTTTTGTGCGCTCGAGGTGGCGTTCAAATCACGTCTCCTCGACCAAGGGACGGGGGAGCCTATCGGCTCCCCCGTCCCTTGGTTTATAACACAATATACGGCTGGGTAGGAACTTGCCCCGACCGCTCATTCTGAGCGCAGCGAAGAATCCCGTAGACTGACGGACTTCCGTTCTTGGAGCGAGATTCTCTCGCCCCTTCGGGGCTCGGAATGAGGAAACAGGCTCCCGTTGGTCTAATGGGATTCTTCGGTCGGCTATGCCTCCCTCAGAATGAGCGGAGCAACATATTTCACTCAATTTTCAAAAAAGTCTTGCAAATTGCACGGCATTGTGGTATACTGAAACTGCGCCACAATTGAATATGAAATTTGTCAAATGGTTACAATAGGCACTGTTGTATCCTTTTTTCCGTTTGACAAATTTTATGGAAAAGTTGTGGCGCAACACATTCGGGATACTCACTGCGGGCGTTCCCAATGTGGAGCGTCCTTATTTTTTGCCCGCAAATTTATCACGGAGGAAGAAACATGGAACAAGACAAGACTAAGATCTTAAGCGACCTCTACGCCATCCGCGCTACCATGTCGGTCGTGGCGAAGAATGATGATGAGGCAGAAGAGGAGCAAAATGAGATTGGGAAGACACAGATTGATATCGAGAGGGAAAAAAGTTCGTTTGCGCTTGAGAAAAATAGTACAGAGGCAAAATTAAATGATATATCGTGTGCCACGTATATTAAAAGATTAGAGGAGAAGCTACCTAATGCGCAGAAAGAATTGAAACGGGAACAAGAATATTTTGAACGGGACCGTAAAGAAACAGAACGTAGATATAAGGATTCGAGGCATTCCTTCAAACATTATTTCACTTTCGTCCCGGGAAAGGTATGGGGAATTTATTGTGGTGTAGATGCGGGAATTTGGGCGTTGATACTATTTATCTTTTGGTTTTGTTGGGCTCCATCTGATCCTGGTCTTTATTGGGGATTGTGGTGTGGCTTGCCTACGTCAATTGTACTTTTCATCATTCATCCCATCGTGTATTTATATTATCGGAGAGAAAAAGTTTATGAATATGAGAGCTATAAAAGAAAACATTATGACCCAAGCAAAGATAAATTAGAAAAATGCCAAAAAGAAGTAGATGAACTTGAAGATGGAATTAAGAGGGCAAAAACCGCTATTTTGAACGGTGAGGTTTATATGACGCCCGATGATGCAAGGCGGGTCGAGGGGGAGCTGGCAGAACAAGAGCAAATATACCAGGCAATCATCAAACGGTTGGAAGATCAAATCCTGCCGCATAAAAACGCCATCAAAGAAATTGCCATATGTTCTCAAGGAATCATTGAGAGTGCAACAAAAGCCTATCCTCTCATTGATTTCCGCGACTGGGAGAATGTGGATTTGATTATCTACTACTTTGAAACGGGCAGGGCGGATGATATGAAAGAGGCGTTGCAGCTTGTGGATCGGCAACGGCAGACCGATCAGATCGCTCAAGCCATTGCCATGGCTTCCAGAGAAATATCTCGGACATTTGATGATTCCATGAGACGGTTGGGGAGTGCATTGGCGCAGTCGTTCAGCGTGTTGTCAAGGCAGATGGCACAGCAGCATGCAGAGCTTATGGCGGGAATGGAGCAACAAGCAGAGGCGCAGGGGGAGATGTTCGAGGCGCAGAACCGAGAGCTCCGCGGGCTCCGCGAACAGGCGGCGGCCGAGATAAGCATGCAGGTCAGCGCACAGGCCATGAATCAAGCGTTGCTTGAAAAGATCTCTGTGTCGAGCTTAGACCTCGCTGAGAAGATGGCCAGACAGATGAGGGAAGTGCACGGGTTGTATTGAGAATAATATTGTCTGTGCCCGCGGGGATTTCCGCAAGGAAATCCTCGCGGGCACAGTTGTTTTTGGGAGAGAATGCTGCCCACCCCCCTACCCCCCTCCTCGGGAGGGGGCATGACGTTCGGGCTCTCGGGAGGGGGCATGACGTTCGGGCTCTCGGGAGGGGGCATGACGTTCGGGCACGCCCCGCCGCTTCCAAATCACGTCATGGTGAGCGCAGTCGAACCATCACCTTATTATAATGCGGTGACCCTTCGACTACGTTCAGGGT
>CANRDK010000077.1 GCA_947629345.1 uncultured Clostridia bacterium | reverse complement strand
CTCAGTCACGGCAAGGGCAGCCGTGACAGCTCCCCTAAGAGGGGAGCCGAGGGAGGCCCGAACGAAGTCCATGCCCCCTCCTTGGGGAGAGCGGAACGGAGTCCAGGCCCCCTCCTTGGGGAGGGGGTAGGGGGCGGGGACATTCTGATTCCCCCACCACAATTTTAAATTTTTAATTTTTAATTTTTAATTTTAAATTTTCACTTCCCCTCAAACTGTGCTTCATAGAGGTCGCGGTAGAAGCCCCCTTTTTGGAGGAGCTCCTCGTGCGTGCCCTGCTCGACGATATTCCCCGCCCTCATCACCAAAATGAGGTCGGCATTCTTGATGGTCGAGAGCCTGTGGGCCACAACAAAGCTCGTTCTCCCCTCCATGAGCTTTTGAAAGGCGTCCTGCACCGCCCGCTCGGTACGGGTGTCGATATTGCTCGTCGCCTCGTCCAAGATCAGCATGGGCGGACGGCAGAGCATGACCCTTGCAATACATAAGAGCTGTTTCTGTCCCTCGGAGAGGCTTCCCCCCTCGCCCAAAACGGTGTCGTACCCGTTGGGCAGGCGGAGAATGAACCCGTGCGCGTGAGCGGCGAGGGCGGCGTTGATCATCTCCTGCTCGGTCGCCGCAGGGTTTCCCATGCAGAGATTTTCACGCACGGTGGCCGTCTTGAGCCACGTTTCCTGCAGCACCATGCCGAAATTCTCCCGCAGCGACTTCCTCGTGACCCTGCGAATGTCCTGCCCGTCCACATAAATCGTCCCCTCGTCCACGTCGTAAAAGCGCATGAGGAGATTGATGAGCGTCGTCTTTCCGCAGCCCGTGGGGCCGACGATGGCGATGCGCTTGCCCGCCCCGACGGAGATGTTCATGTGCTCAATGAGCTTTTTCTCCTTGTCGTAGGAGAATGCCACGTCCTGCACTTCCACCGCTCCCTTGACGTCTTCGAGGGCGGGAAGTCCCTCATCCGAGCTCTCCTCGGGCTCCTCGATGAGGGCGAACAGCCGCGCGGCGCAGGCGAGAGCGTTCTGAAATTCCGCAATGACCTCTGAGATCTCGTTGAACGGCTTGGTGTATTGGTTGGAGTAGGACAAAAAGGTCGTGAGGTTCCCCGCCGTAAAGGCCGCCGCCGTGCCCGCCGTTGCGATGGCGAGCAGGGATCCGACGAGGGCGACGAGGGCGTAGACGACCGAATTCACAAACCGCGTGACGGGATTCGTCGTCGAGGAGAAGAAGATGGCGGAGAGGGATTTTTTGCGGAGGGTCTCATTCAAACCGTCGAATATCTCCTCGTTTTCGTCCTCGTGGGTGTACGCCTTCACGACCTTGAGCCCCGCGATCATCTCGTCGGCAAAGGCAGTCTGCTCCGCCCTCGCCTCCGTCTGCTCCTTAAACATTTTATAGGTACGCGAGGCAATGAACCTTGCCGCGAGGAGGGAAAGCGGGGTCACGAAGAGCACGACGAGGGCAACTTCCCACCGCATCACAAACATGATGACGAGCACGCCCACGATCGTCGCCGCGCCCGTAAAGAGCTGGGTGAATCCGAGGAGGAGCCCGTCAGAGAACTGCTCCGCATCCGCCAAAATGACGGAGGAGACGTCCCCATAGGCGCGGTTATCGATATAGCTGAGGGGCAGGACTTCAATTTTTTTGAATGCGTCCCTGCGGACCTCGGCGAGGACGTGATAGGCGATTCGGTTGTTTGAAAGGGACAGCACAAACTGCCCGAGCACGGTCGCGGCAATGCAGACGCCGATGATGATGAACTTTTGGTAGAGGAATCCAAAATCTATGACGCGCTTGCCCGCTTCATTCACGGTGTACACGAGCCCATCGATGGCCTTGCCGATGAAATAGGGCGCCATGATCTGCCCTGCGACGGAGAGGATCGCCGCCGCCATCGTGAGAATGAGCCACGGGGTGTATGGTCTGAGGCGAATGAAGATCTTAAAAAGTGTGGAACGTTTCATGCCTCATCACCCCCCTGCGATGCGTCGATTTCGCGATATAAGTTGCAATTTTTGAGGAGTTCGTCATGCGTTCCGCGCCCCGCGATCCTGCCCTCCTCGAGGACCACGATCTGATCGGCGTGGCGGACGGAGGCGGTGCGCTGGGAAACAATGAACGTCGTGCAGTCGAGCGATTTTAAGGCCGCGCGGAGGCGGGCGTCTGTGGCATAGTCGAGGGCGGACGAGCTGTCATCCAAAATCAAAATTTGAGGGTTTCGAACGAGGGCGCGGGCAATGGCAAGCCGCTGGCGTTGGCCGCCCGAGAGGTTCTTCCCCTCCTGCGCGATCTCGCCGTCCAGCCCCCCTTTCGCCGCCAACACGTCCTCCGCCTGTGCAATTTTGAGGGCGCGGAGCAGGTCCTCCTCCGTCGCTTCCCCGTTCCCCCAGAGGAGATTGGAACGGATGGTGCCCTGAAAGATCAGCGTCTTTTGGGGCACGACGGCAACGATGGAGCGAAGTTCTTCCTTGGGAATGAAGTCTGCATTCACGCCGTTGACCCTCACCGTGCCCGTTCCCGCGCGATAGAAGCGTGGAATGAGGTTCACGAGCGTGCTCTTTCCCGCACCCGTTCCCCCCAAAATCCCGACCGTTTCCCCCCGTTTCACCTTGAAATCGATGTCCGAAAGGGAGGGCGCGCCGCCGTCCCGATAGGTGAACGTCACATGGTCGAAGGAGACGGCATTTTCGTCATGGATCTCCTCCCCGTTCTCGGCGGGGTAGAAGTCGGGCTCGGCGGGGAGATCGAGGACCTTCTCGATCCTGCGGTCGGCCGATACCGCCTTGGAAACGATATAGATACAGTTGGCGAGCTTGACGAGCTCGGTCAAAATGATCGTGATATAGAAGTAAAGGGCAATGACGTCCCCCTGTTCGAGGGCCCCGCCGCTCACCCGCAGTCCGCCGACGAACACAAGCAGGATGACGGCAAGATTCACGAAGCAGAAGGTCAGGGGATTGGTGATTGCGGAGATCCTGCCCGCCCGTTTCTGCGCTGCGCAGAGGTCGGCGTTGCGGCTGTCGAAGGCGGCAAGTTCCTTTTCCTCGCGGCAGAACGCACGGATGACCCGCACGCCCTGTAAATTTTCCCGCACGGAGAGGTTCACGCCGTCGAGTTTTTCCTGCACCTTTCTGTAGAGCGGGGTCGTGGCATACATGACGGAAACGATGACGATCGTGAGCAGCGGAATGAGGATGAGGAACACCAAACCGGCGTATAAGTCCACAAAAAATGCCATCACCGCCGCCCCGACCACGATGATGGGAGAGCGCAGAAGGAGCCGCAGCGTGTGATTCACCCCCGCCTGCACCTGCGTGATGTCGCTCGTCATGAGGGTGATCATGCGGGACGTGCCGATGCCGTCGATGTCCTCATAGCTGAGCGATTGGAGCTTTTTGAAGAGGCGGGAACGCATCTCCGCGGAGGTTCCCACGGCCGCTTTCGCCGCAAAGTATTGGGCAATGAGCGCAAAGCAGAGCCCCGCCGCTCCAAAGGCGACGAGGAGGAGCACGCCGTGGACAATGTACATTTTGTCCCCGTTCGCTATGCCATTGTCCACGATATGGGAAATGACAAGCGGGACGAGGAGCTCCATGCACGCCTCGAACAACTTGAAGAGAGGAGACAGGATCGCCTCTTTTTTATAAGTTTTCAACGCTTGCCAAAGATGTTTCACCTTTCCTCCTTTCCAAATGCCCCTCAAACGAAGTCCGCCTTGCTTCCCCTCTTAGGGGAAGTACCCGCGCAGCGGGGGATAGGGTTCAAACCCCTCAGTCACGGCAAGGGCAGCCGTGACAGCTCCCCTACAAGGGGAGCCATGGAGACTCCGTTCAGCTCCCGTAGGGTGGGCAAAGTGTCATTCCAATCACGCCCCACCACAATTTTTAATTTTTAATTACTTCCGTCAGTTTAATGGGATCCTTCCCCTTCGGCTGCGCTCAGGGTCAGGATGAGCGGGTCGCCCTTGAAAAAGAATCCATCGAAATATCACACCAAAAACAAATACACATAGTACCCTGCAAAGCAGGCGAGCATAAAGGCTCCCGCGATCTTGCCGAGCTTGTGGCCCTTGAAGAGGGCGAACGCGTACAGGATCGCCGCCGCGCCCAACGCAACGCAGGCGTCAATGAGGTTGCTCGTCGCCCCCGCCGTCGTAAATGCAAGCGGATAGAAGAGCGAACTCACCCCCGCAACGAGCAAAATATTAAAGATATTGCTCCCTATAATGTTCCCGACGGCAATGTCCGTTTCCCCCTTGATGGCGGCGACGACGGACGTCACAAGCTCGGGAAGAGAGGTGCCGAGGGCGATGACGGTGAGCCCGATGATGCGCTCGGGCACGTTGAACTCATGCGCAATGGCCTTTGCGTTATCGACAAGCAGCGTTCCGCCGCCCACGACCATGCCGAGCCCCACCACCGTCAGGAGGATGAGGAACCAAGTCTTTTGCTCCATTCTGTCGAACCATGCGCCGACTTTCCCCTTCGGCTTCTCCTCGGCGGGAGGCGGAAGTTCTGTCTTTTCCTGCGATTTTTGCTCCTTCACTGCGCCGCGGATGAGGAAGAACAGGTACACCCCGAATACGGCGAGAAAGATGAGCCCGTCCCACCAATTTAAAGCGTTCCCCCAGATGCCGAGCCCCACGAGAAGGGCGGAGACGAGGAGCAGAACGGGCAGGTCGAGGACGAGGGAATTTCTCTGTACGGGCAGGGCGTGGAAGAGGGCGGAGAGCCCTAAAATGAGCAATATGTTGATGATATTGCTCCCGACGACGTTGCCGATGGCGATGTCTGTGGACTTCTGAATGGCGGAAGTGATGGAGACGCAGAGCTCGGGTGCACTCGTTCCGAACGCCACGATCGTCAGCCCGATGATGAGCGGTGAAACGCGGCACTTTCCCGCGATCCCCGCCGCGCCGTCCACGAACCAGTCCGCCCCCTTGACGAGGAGCACGAACCCGAGCAACATGAGAAAAATCCAAAGATATAGCATAGTTTCTTCCTCTGAATGGAATTTGGGCCCTACCCGATGAGGCCCTCGATCAGGATCTTTACGCCGATGGCGATGAGAATGAGGCCGCCCAACAGTTCTGCCTTGTCTGCGAACCTGTTGCCCGCCTTCTTTCCGATGAACACGGCCGAGACGCTCAACCCAAAGGTGATCGCCCCGATGATGAGTGCGCAGAACAGGACGTGAAAGGGAAGCCCGCCGTCCGTCTCCGCCGCAAGGAAGGTCACCCCGACGGCGAGGGCATCGACGGAAGTGGCCACCGCCTGCACGATGAGCTTAAAAATCCCCGTGACCTTCTCAGCGGCGACTTCCTCCCCCGCCCGACGCTTTTTTTGCTCTATGGCAAAGTCAAAAATCATCTTTCCGCCGAGAAAGGCGAGAATGGCAAAGGAGAGCCACGGGGCAATTTTTTGCACGATATCTGCGAAAATCGAGCCGAAGTAATACCCCGCAACGGGCATCAGAAACTGGAACACGCCGAAAAAGGCCGCGATAACAAACACCTTCCACGGCTTCATTTTCGGCTCCGTCATGCCGTCCGTCATGCCGACGGCGAACGCGTCCATCGACAGGGCCACCCCGATCAGGATCACTTCCCAAATTGCCATTTCCGCCTCCGTGGAAACTGCGAAAAAATGAGACTTATACGCGAAAAAACGCGCATAAGTCTCGTCGTTTCATGAAATACCCGCGGTTGTCCGCGCGCTTGTGGATATCACCGCCCTTACGGACCGACTACTCCCCTATGACAGCCTCGATTGTACCACATTCTATGCGGACATGTCAAGAATTTTTCGGCAAAAGAGCAAGAATTTCCCTCGCGCGTCTCATAGAGACGGGAGCAGTCTGCGGCGTGCAAAATTCCACGCGTTCAACTTCTCCCTCTGCCTCTCCGCCCGATATCGGGACGAGAACGTGATCCCCCGCCTCAACTTTAAAGGGCGCGAGATACCAACAGGGCACGCCGCCGACGCGCACTTTGGCAAAAGTATACATTTCGTTATCGGCGATCACCCCGCCGGAGAGAGAATGGATCATACTGAATTGAAAATTGAGCGCTCCGCGCTCATTCTGAGGGAGCGCCAGCGACCGAAGAATCCCCTCGAACGAAGTCCCCCTCGCTTCCCCTCTTAGGGGAAGTACCCGCGTAAGCGGGGGATAGGGTTCAAAAACCCCTCAGTCACGGCAAGGGCAGCCGTGACAGCTCCCCTACAAGGGGAGCCAAGGGGACTCCGTACAGCCGTCCCTCGGCTCCCCCTCCGAGGGTGTCGTCCATGCCCGTCCCTCGGCTCCCCCTTCGAGGGTGTCGTCCATGCCCGTCCCTCGGCTCCCCCTCCGAGGGGGAGCTCCCGCGTAGCGGGTGAGGGGGTGTCATTCTAAATATGCCCCACCACAATTTTTAATTACTCCGTTGGTTTAACGAGATCCTTCCCCTTCGCTACGCTCAGGGTCAGGATGAGCGGGCGGGGCAGGATGAGCCCCCGTACTCAGGATGAGCGCGCAAGTCTAAAACAACGGTGCGAAGATTTTGGCGATCTCGCAAAGCCAACGCCAGACGGGGCTCTTCTTTGCGTCCTCTTCCGACTGCAGCTGCGAGGCCGTAAAGGTCTCCTCAAAGTCCTGTTTGATATCCTTGAGCGCAGGCGTGTTATACAGCACAACGCCGTCCTCAAAGTGGTACAAAAAGGAGCGATAGTCGAGGTTGACCGTCCCCACCGTGCCCACCTTGTCGTCCGCCAAAAACATCTTGGCGTGCACGAACCCGGGCGTAAATTCATAAATCTTCACGCCGCCCTTGATGAGCGCCATATAGTTGGAACGTGTCAGCCCGAACGCGATCTTCTTATCGGGAATGTGCGGCGTCACGATGCGCACGTCCACACCCCGCTTGGCGGCGAGAATGAGCGCCTGCCGCATTCTGTAATCGATGATGAGGTAGGGCGTGGTGATCCACAGATAGTCATGCGCCGCGCCGATGATGTTCACATAGACGTCCTCGGCAAGGTGCCTTTCGTACATGGGAACGGGCCCGCCGCCGTAGGGCTGGACATATCCCTCCCCCTCCGCTTCATGCTTAACGAGATAGGGGGAAATATCCTCCACCTTCTTGGATGCAAGCTGATACATGCCGAGGAACATCCGCGTGAGGTTGAACACCCCCTCCCCCTCGAGACGGACGGCATTGTCCTTCCAATAGCCGAGGGGATGGGTCTCGTTGATATACTCGTCTGCGAGGTTGAGCCCGCCCGTGTAGCCGACCTTTCCGTCGATGACGAGGATCTTTCTGTGGTCGCGGTTGTTGTGAAGGGTGGTGACGACGGGCACAAAGTGATTGAACTTCTCCGCCTTGAGCCCCAACTTCCTCAGTTCCTTATAGTATCCCGCACGCACCTTGACCATGGAGCCGATGTCGTCGTACATGACCCTGACTTCGACCCCCTCATTCGCCTTTTTGACGAGAATTTCGAGGAGCGTGTTCCAGAATTTGCCCTTTTCGATGATGAAATATTCGAGAAAGATGAACTTTTCTGCCCGTTCGAGGTCCCCTTGGACGCGCTCGAAAAAGGCCTCGCCTGAGGGAAAGTACTCCACGGCGGTGTTCCCGCGGATGACGGCGGAGGGCTCGGAGACGAGAAGGGCCTCGCCGACGCTCGCCCAGTGGCCGACCTCCTCCCGCATGGTCTCCTTGGGAACGGCACGCACTGTATAGGGCTTATTCTGCGCGTAGAGTTCCTTATAGAGTTTCCGCTGTTTCCTCGTGGGACGGTGGGAGGAGAACAGGATATAGATAAACACGCCGAGGACATTCAAAACGATGATGCAGAGGATCCACGGGATCTTGGTCTCGGGCACGAGGTCACGGCTGACGACGTTGACGACGGCGATAATGATGATGAGATCGTCGAGAATGGTCACAACGACCGTGACAATGGTCTCGGAGACGGGATAGACCTCGGCCAAGACATATGCACCCAAATACCATCCCCCGAAGAGGACGGCGAAAAAAACAAGGATGAGGGCCACAATGGTGAGAGCGACGAGCGGGAACCTGCTGAAAACTTTTTTAAAGAAATTTTTCATCTGTCACCTCCTTTCTTTCATAGATCGTACAGCCGCATTCCGCGACATAAGTTGTAAATTTTTCGGGATCCGTGAGCTTGACGTCCGCCCGCGGCGTATGCAGATATCTGAGCGAGGGAAGCCCCTCGAACGCCTCAGATTCAATGTCCAAAGGGTCCACCCCGCAGGCGTCGATCTCCTCTAAATCGGGGCAGTGGTAAAAGGCAAAGGAGATGAGCGCGCCGCCCCGCACCCTGACTCTTTTGAGCGTTGCGGGAACAAAGTACTCCTCTCCCTCCGAGAAGAGATACCCGAGTTCCCCGTAGAACCTCTCCCCTGCGGCAACGGGCCCGCTTCCCACAAAGGGCAGGCTGACGGAGACGAGCTCCCGCGCGGGCAGAAGGGCTCCCTGTGCGGCAACGGCGACATCGGGGACGACAATGTCCGTTGCGAGCGGTTCTCCCGCCGCAAAAATTTTGCCGAGAGAAGTGTCGATGACTGCGCCGTTTTCGACAATATATCGCGATTTTCCCTCGATCCGCACGGACGTGCCGTACACCGTCTGATAGGAGAATTCCGCGAGATCCCCGAGGATCAGCCGCTCCGCTCCCGTGGGAATGAGAAGGGACGCCGTGAGCGTTCCGCCCGTAAAAAATACCGTCCCCGCCCTGCCGATCTCGGTCAAGACGACCTTCTCCCCGTTGAAGCGGAGCCACTCGCCCGTGTCAAAATAGAGCCTGTCGCCATAGGCGCGGAAGAGCGCGGCGCTCTCGAGGCGGTTGAACGGAAAGTCCATCGCGAGCATGGGCGCAAGTTCCCCCTCCTCGAGGATACGGACGGCCTCCTTCAGATAATTTTCGCCCACATATGTGCCGAAAAGTGCACCCCGCTGCAGTAAGATCTCCCCGTCTTCGGTGACGCCGATGACGCAGGAGAGGGCGTCTGCAAAGCTCTCCTCCGTCCTGCTCCCGTCCGACCAATGCACCGTGTAGGTATCCGTCCGCAGTCCGATATTCTTCGGATAGGGCAAAAACAGGACGAGCGCAAACGCCACGCCGAAGAGCAGGGCGGCAAAAAACGTCACATATCTGCGATTTTTCGTGCTCAATCCCATGACAGTCTGTGAAGGTTCCCCTCCGTCTGCAGGCCGCGGAAGCCGTTCTGCCGCAGTCCCTCATACACGGCGATCGCAACGGCGTTGGAGAGGTTGAGCGACCTGCTCTCGTCGATCATGGGAATGCGGACGCAGCTTTCCCGATTCTCCACGAGAAGCTCCTCTGGAAGCCCCTTCGTCTCCTTGCCAAAGACGAGAAAATCGCCGTCATGAATGGCCGCGTCGGTGTAGACCGTGCGCGATTTCGTCGTATAATAGTGAAATTTTGCCGCGGGATAGGCCTCTTTGAGGGCCGCAAAGCTTCCATGGACGTGCACCTTGACGAGATGCCAATAGTCGAGCCCCGCCCGCCGCAGCGCTTTCTCGGAAATGTCGAACCCAAGCGGCTCGATGAGATGAAGTTCACAGCCCGTGGCCGCGCAGGTGCGGGCAATGTTGCCTGTATTCTGCGGGATCTCGGGCTCTACCAACACAACGTGAAACATGCCATCATTATAGTATATCCGCACGGAAAAATCAAGCACTTCTCCGCAATTCCGCAAATGTGCGAAAAACACAGCTTGGCACCCCGACGGGAGCAACCGCCCTCATCCCGAGCGTAGCGAGCGGATCCCGCAAACGCACGGGAGCAGGGTCGCTCATGCTGAGCGTCAGCGAAGCATCCCGTTGAACGCACGGGAGCAGGGTCGCTCAT
>CANRDK010000076.1 GCA_947629345.1 uncultured Clostridia bacterium | reverse complement strand
GGGAGCACGGAACCCTATCGGCCCTTTGGGCCACTTCCCCTAAGAGGGGAAGCAAGGGGGACCCTAAGAGGGGAAGCAAGGGGAACCCTGAGAGGGGAAGCAAGGGGGAGAACATTTTTCAACTTTCTTCGACAGTTTATTCAAAATGCTTGCCAAGTTTCTGTGTTTGTGATATAATGTAAAATAAGTATTTATTATTTATTTCAATAAATAGTTAATTACGGTTCAAAAGGCCGAAAAAGCGTTCGGCCGTGCGATAGGACGGAAACGTTGCAGAGAGAAGCAAACCGATCCGCAGAGAGGATTTTTGTGAATAAAGTTCGATCGTTTTGTGTAAGACTGCAACATGTATTCTACATTCCGAAACAGCTATCTGCCTCCGATATGAGCGGTGAATTTTCAGACGCAGGGGCAGAATATGTTTTGAACTACACAAACAATCTCATCAAACTCACCAAAAACGGGGAGCGGTATTACTTTAAGGAAGCCCGTGAGCGGCTTGGTTTGCGAGACTATATCGATAAAAGTGTCATAAATTTCTTTTCGGAAGTGTGTGCGGATGCCGATTTGGAGCGGCAGATCTCCGAAAGCCTCAAACACAAAAAAAATCTCAAAAAGCTCATCCGTATGGGCGAGAAAGACGACGTTCGTTCGCCGCTTCACAGGTATCTGACGGAGGGGGATGCGCAGGTTTTGGGATTGCCCCCCTTCTCGGACAGGCATCAGGGCGTCGGGAGGCAGTTTGTCTTCTATATCTACGGCGAATTGAACAACTATGCCCTCAATTATGGGGTGAGGAAGGGAAACAGGCAGACATTCCTTGCGGTGAGGGCAGTCGCCGTTAAAAAACTTGCCGATATCTTGGGAATAGGCCATCTGGTCCCCGAGACGCGTTATGTAAAACTTTGCTTGGGGGACCGTGAACGATACGGCACGCTCGAATGGGAGGCCGCGGGCTTCAACGTGGCAGGCGTCCCGCCCGAGGAGAGAAAAAAGCATATCACGCCGCAATTTCTCCGTGAACTTACTAATCTCAACGTGCTGGACGTCTTGTGCCATGACGACGATCATCGGGCAAACAATTTTCACACGGTTGCCAATGAAAGAGGGGAGTATGTCGGCGTTGTATCCTACGATAACGACGGGCCGAATGTCTTTCTTCCCTCTGTAAGCATACGTTTCGGGAATGGGCTCTGTTCCGCATTCATCGGGAGACACGGCCTTGTGGCCCGTCCGCACCTCGACAGGGGGCTTGCGGAGTCCCTCTTAAAGCTCGACCGCAGCGCAGTCGGTGCGCTTGCAGCATATCTCACGCTGTCGCAGCGGATGTGCCTGTGGCGGCGCATCCGAAAGATGCAGAAGGCAATTATAAGGACCCAAAGGGCAAATGCGGCATTTCTCTTGGACGAATGGACGGAAGAGCAGATACAAGAGGAGCTGAGCGGCAGGTTCGGAAAGACGTATCTACAGTCCTTTTTATCCGATTGTTACTATCACGGCGGGGCGCATCCGTACGACATATGTTGATGATTTTGGTGTGAATTACAGATGAGTGATACTTTGTTTTTAACTCTCGGATATATTTCTTTTATTGTCTTCACATGCGGGATCATGGTCGTGGGAGCGATCGCGGAGAAGAAGAGCGGACCCGATAAGGTCATCAGCCGAAAACTCGTCCATATCGTATCCTCCCTCCTCTGGATCATCTGTTGGTATTTTTTCGGTTGCTCCATCCACTGGATCGTGCTCAACGGCATAGGGGCTCTCATCTTGGGCATCATCACGTTCAGCAACCGCATGACGGCCTTTTACGGCGAAGACGCCAAAAAGAGCTACGGGATATTTTACTTCAGCCTTTCCACCTTCATCGTCGCATTGATATGCTATCTGATCGGCGAAGAAGTTTACCTGTACACGGGGATCGCCTATTACTGTCTGGCGCTCGGCGACGGATTTGCGCCGATCGTGGCAAAACTTCTCAAAAAGTTCAACGTGGAGATCATGACGGGGAAAACGCTGTTCGGCTCTCTGACGGTCTTCCTTGTATCCTTTCTGTCAACGTTGGTATTTTCCCTTATCTTTGATATGCACCTCGGCCTGCTGTTCATTTTCTCAATCGCGTCGCTGTGCTGTATCATGGAATTTTACGGGCTCAAGGGGATCGACAATCTCCTCATTGAGTTCAGCGTATTCGGCTATCTGCTGCTCTACCATTTCGGGTATGTTACGCCCGTTTTGGAGATCGTAATCCTCGTCTCCCCGTTCATCGCATTCCTTGCGATAGGATTGAAGGGGCTGACCGTCTCGGGCGGGATCTGCGGCATGATATTGTTCTATTCCGTGGCATTTTTCGGGAGGGACCATATCCCCGTTCTCGCCGTCACCATCCTGTTCGTCGTTGCAACGGCCGTCTCCTTCATCACGCAGAAAGTGTTGCAACAGCGGAATGCGGGCGGGACCGTAAAATATGCACGGACGGGCAAACAGCTATTCGCCGTGGGCTTTGTGGCCGTCATTTGCCTCATCGTTTACTACTTCACGGGGCAGAATATCTTTCTTGTATTTTACTTTTTGTCCCTGACGGAGCAGTTTGCCGATTCCATGGCGTCCGATATCGGCAGGCTCACGCGGGGGAAGAATATTGATA
This sequence comes from uncultured Clostridia bacterium, assembly GCA_947629345.1. Taxonomy (GTDB): domain Bacteria; phylum Bacillota; class Clostridia; order Christensenellales; family Borkfalkiaceae; genus Gallimonas. Next base: position 7,300 of record CANRDK010000076.1, on the reverse strand, counting down.
TCATTCGGCTGAGACCCATCGAAAAGGGGATCAGCGGGGGCGTGTCCCTCCTCGGCACGATCTGTGCCCTGATCTCCTGCATGCTCCTGCCCTTTGTTCCCCTTCTCTTCCGTACGATCAGCCTGACGGTCTTTTTTGCGGTCGCGGCGATCGCATTCGTCGGGACTTTGATCGATTCCGTGCTCGGCTCCCTCTTTCAGGCGCTGTACGTCTGCGAAGTCTGCGGCCAAAAGACGGAAAATGCGGTGCATTGCGGGCATGAGACGCGGATCGTAAAGGGATTCAAGTGGATGGACAACACGTCGGTCAATCTTTTTGCGGGCATCCTGACCTGTGCGTTGGGCACCCTGTTGCTGCTGTTATGAGCGTCCCGTTTCGCACCCTGCAGGAATTTACGGAGATGAGAGAGGGGGAGCTCTCCTTTCCGCGGCTCGAGGCATCCATGGGGAAAATGGACCTCGGGAAGCTCCTCTCCGTGCTCGCAAAGACGCCGTGGGGCCGCTTTCTTGCGGTGAAGAGATGGCTGAAAGAGGTCGGACGGGTGTGTGACAAAAAAATCAGGCTGAAGGTCTCTTTCTCCTCCCATACGCCGTATATGCGCGAAAACGGCACGGTGGGACTGTGCCGCAAGGATTTTCAGAGACAGCGTTACTTGTTCTTTGCGGTGGCGCATGAGACGGCGCATTTCCTCCTGATGTGCGATGAGGATTACCCCCTTTTAAAGACGCTCGAGCGGGAGTACCCTCCGTGCGAAGGGGACGGGGCGCTGCGCTCTCCCATCGAATTCTGCGCAAACAGGATCATGATGACGCTCTTTGAAAGGTGTGTCTCCGCCGCAAAGGATCAGCGCACACGGGACGTCGCCGTCTGGTGTATGGAGCGCTTTGAAGAACAGCTGAGGGAAACAAGCTCTGCGATTCGGGCAGGAACGCCCGATGCGGGAGAATGAGAATAAAAATTTTTTACGAGAGGTGATGATATGCAAAAGCAAGATCAAGGCACGGGCGAATCCCAAAAGGAACTGCAGGGAGAGGAGCTGTTGCAGACATACTTCGAGCAGGACAAAGACGATAAGCACAATATGGGCTACAGCGTCTATGGCCAGACGGCAAACGACGGGTGCTGCTGTTGACGCTCCTGTATGGATCGGTCAGTGAACAAATCAAAAAATCATAAGTGAGGTTGATCATGGAAAAACAAAGCGAAAAGACCGCCGAGAAAGAGAAACTTTCGGGGGAAGAGCTGCTTCAGGAGTACTTTGAGCAGGACACAGACGATAAGCATTTCATGGGCTACAGCGTCTATACGAGAACGGAAGGCGACGGCTGTTGCTGCTGATTCGTTATGTATGGATATTTTGACTTCAAAAAGGCCTATTTGAGAAACAATGAACGCGCAGTATTTACTTGTTACTACTGCCGTTTATGTTATTGCTTATGGAATAAGGGCGGTCAAAAGGCAAGATATCTTACGACGTACGACGCAACGCTGTACAACTTGATCCTGACATTGGCGGGGGTAGATACCCGTCCGCCCTATTTATCGTGCGAAAGGGTAAAAACAAACAATAAAAAGCGCTTTCGGGACGATATAATGGGGAACCTGATCGCCGATTTAGCCATCATCGGATTCGCCGTGAAGGTGAAGGACGACGAGACGGACGGCGAGGGGAAGCGGGCATTCGTCGCCAATTTGTTTTTTAAAAAACTCATCAAGAGAACTTCGGAGAAGTATCGCGACCTCTACGATAAGTCCTATGCCTCCATCATGGCATTGGACGAGCTCCAGCGGAACCATGCCCCGATCGAGGATGCGCTCCGTCTTTACGGGCAGACGATGGAGGATTCCTTCCACTATTTCTTCGATTTGGAGGAGAGGTATCTGCGCGCGATCAACATGCTTGCACGCTGGAGCTTTTTGATCGACATGATCGACGACTACAACGACGACGTGAAGAACCACGCTGTCAATTCACTGTTTCGGGAGGATTCTCCCACGGTCGATGTCCTCTTCAAGAAGCACTATTGCGAGCTTGTTCCCATTGTGAGGAATGTGATGGAGGAGCTGAAGAGGGCCGTGCGGGACATTGCGTGCGAAGAGACGGAGTGGATCATTTTAAACAAGATCATAGGCCATTCCCTTGCCACGCTCATCCCCGATATTCTGGACGGAAAGGACGTTCGGTATCACTATTTCAGAGACATGATCTCAAGCTGGAAAAAAAGACAGGATAACAGGAAGACCCGAAAGAAATATGAGAAAGATACAGTGTATCATCAAAGTAACCAACGGCTGTAATTTAAGATGCAGTTATTGCTATAATGCCGCGAAGGGCTTCAAGAGCGAGATCATCTCGCTTGAGAAACTTGAGCAGTTCTTCTCTCTCTTTTCGGAATTTGACTGTATACAGGTCATCTTCCATGGGGGAGAACCCATGCTCGCGGGCATCAAATTTTATGAGGAGGTCATGGAGCTCGAGGAGCGTTTTACCTTTGCGAGCGGCGTGACCTTTGAAAATGAAATACAGACAAACGGCACATTGATCAATGACCGCTGGCTTTCCTTTTTCAAAAAACATAAGATCGCGGTCGGGCTCTCCTTCGACGGGATCTACAATGACGCATATCGGGGAGAGACGCAAAAGGTCCTTGATGGCATCGATCTCCTCAAAAAGCACGGGCTCTCCTTTGGCTGTATGGCCGTCGTCGCCGATCCGCACTACGATCTTATTAAGAACTATGAATATTTTAAATCGCTCCGCCTCTCCGTCGATTTCAGCTATGTTGCCGTGGAGGGCAACGCGAGAGAGATCCAAACCGTTCTGCCGTGCGAAAATTACACCGACCAGCTGATCCGCTTGTTCGACCGCTGGATGTATGAGAAGGATGGCATCAGCGTCAGGAACCTCGAATTTATGGTAAAAAAGGTGCTGAAATGCAACTATGAATACTGCAGCAACGGGAGCTGCGTCGGCAACTTCTTCTGTATCGACGTTGACGGCAGTGTCTACGGTTGCAGCATGGAGTCCGCCAAGAAATATTGCTTCGGGAATGTGAGCGAGTTCCAAACCTTCCACGATGTGATCAATTCCGACACCTTTAAGAGCTATGTGAAGGGCGCGATCGAACGTCGCAAAAAATGCGCTGCCACCTGTTCGTTCTTTGAATATTGCAAGGGCGGCTGTAACGACAATGCGATCAACAACGGGGATATCAGCGAGCCCGACAGGGCATACTGCGAGTATTTCCGTGCGGTGTTCACGCATGTCAAACAGAAGATCGACGAGATCACCTCTGCTCAGGTCGATCTCGGAACGTTGGATCCCTATTTTACGAGATCTTTTTTGCAGACGCTGTCGGTCGATGAAACGGGAAAAATCTGATCGGGAGCCGAAGATGGAAAACACGCTACAAATTGTCCCCCGTTCGGTGGGGCTGATCATGGACGGAAACGGACGCTGGGCAAAACAGCATGACTTGAGCCGTACGGATGGGCATACGAAGGGGATCTACCACATGATCTCTCTCGTTGCCCATATGTTTTCACGCGGCGTCAAAAATGTGATCTGCTACGGGCTTTCCACCGAAAATTTAGAGCGTCCCAAGGAGGAGATCGAGCATATCTATCAACTGATGATCGATGTGTTTGATCTGTTTGTGACCACCTTTTCCGAGATCCAAGCCTCCGTAAAGTATATCGGAAAGCTAAACGCCCTGCCTGAGTTTGTGCGCAACTCCATGCTCAGGTCGGAGGATGCCCTGCGCAAGTTTGCATCTTCGGGGAAAACCATCTATATAGGGGTTGCCTACGGGAGCCGCCACGAGATCATAGATGCGATCAACGCGGCGATCCAAAGGGGAGAGAGTGTCACGGAGGAGAGCTTTTTGGCGTCGCTCAGCATGCCTCTCGAGCCCGAACTCATCATCCGCACGGGCGGGGAACAGCGGCTTTCCAACTTCTTGCTTTATCAGGCTTCCTATTCGGAGCTGTACTTTTCTCCCAAACTCTTTCCCGCATTCACAGAAGAAGATCTCGATGAAGCATTGGCATGGTACCAAAGCAGACAGAGAAGATTCGGCTTGATTTCGTAGACCCGACCGTAGAATTACCGTGAACTCTTCAAAGAAAAGAAAAATCGATCATCCGTTATTTTGGGTAAGCATGGTGTTGCAAGTGGCTGTCTTGTTGACGCTCTTTGCGCTTCTGCCTGAAATTTACGGATTTATTTTTTTGTCGTGGATCGCGGCGCAAATGTGTCTGTCGGTCATCTTTTCCAATGCTGCCCCGCTCGGGAAGAGCCATCCCCTGTACCTCATCCTGTGCGCTTTCAGCTGTTGGTTTCCCTTTTTCTTACAATTTATCGTTTTGGCGGAGAGGAAAAATATCATATCGCGCTCCGTCGCCATGAAGGTGCTGTTGGGCGTGTATGCCCTTCTTGTATGCGGCCTGATGGACGTATGGCTCTGTCTTCATCTCCGCTTTTTCGCATGGCTCTCCGTCGCCAACGGCATTTTGACGCTTGCGATCCTCCTTCGGAAGAGGGATGTACACGGCAAGATATTTTGGATCATCCTCATCTTTGCCCTGCCGGGGACGGGCATGTTGCTCTATCTGTTTTCATGCAGGGGGATCTATTTTTTTACCTTCAGAGCGCGGTGCAGGAGATTCGACAGGGAGAACGGGAACCTCCTGAAGGATGGGGAAACCGCCTGTACGGAGGAGATTTCTGCGCTTTTACAGCCTCCCGAACCCTCCCGCGAGCCCCTTTCATGCCCTCAGTATTTCTGCACGGGCGCTGCGCTCTTCGAGGACGTGTTGCAGAAGTTGCAGGCGGCGGAAAAGTTCATCTATCTTGAATTTTTCATCTATGGCGAGGGGGAGCTGACAGACAAGCTCTTTGGTATTCTGGACGGGAAAGCGGCGGAGGGCGTTGACGTCTATGTCATCTATGATGAGCTGGGCGGCATCGAGTGCCTGAACAGCAAGAGATTTGCGGCGTCCGCACGGGCAGGCGTCCGTCTCTGCGCATTCAACCCCCTGACGCCCTTTCTGAATCCGAACATGAATTTCCGAGATCATCGCAAGATCGTCGTCATCGACGGAAAAACGGCCTATACGGGCGGGATCAACCTCGCCGACGAATATGCGGCTCCGCAGCACGTTCGCGGCGCTTGGAAGGATTGCGGGGTGAGGCTGGAGCATGGCGCAGAGGACATGGCTTATTTGTTTGAAAGGACATGGTTTGCACTCACAGGGGAGAAACTCAGCTTCCGCCTGCCCAAAGTGCAGGATGATGCTCCGTGTATCACATTCGGCGACGGATTGGAGTATCGGAAGAACGTATGCAAAGAGGTCTATCTGAATTTGATCCGTGGTGCACAGCAACGGCTCAAGATCATGACCCCGTATTTTATGCCGGGCAGACAGATCGTAAAAGCGCTGGCGGAGGCGGCGGGGAGGGGCGTTGAAGTGACCCTCTGCCTGCCCTATGTCCCCGATAGATTCTATGTCCATCTTGTCACGCGGTTGAATGCGGAGAAATGCCTCAAATACGGCATCAAGGTCAAATATATGCACAGCGGGTTTTTACATTCCAAAGTGGTGCTGTGTGACGATACCGTCTGCATATGCACGGCAAATTTCGATTACAGAAGCCTCTATATGCAGCAAGAATGCGGCATTGTGAGTAGCGATGGGACGTTTTTAGGGGAGATCAGCGAGGACTTTACCCGTTTGGAGGAAGATTGTATCATCGCAGACGACACGAATCGCCTATCCAAGCATAAATTCAAAACCTGCTTGGCATATTTGTACAATTTGATCGCATATTGGTTTTAACCCCTCGGCTCCCCTCTCAGGGGAGCTGTCACGCAGTGACTGAGGGGTTCCAAAACCCTATCCCCCCTTCGGGGTACTTCCCCTAAGAGGGGAAGCGAGGCCCCGCGTCATCCCGCCCACCCGCTCATCCTGCCCCGCGCGCATTCTATTTGTGTCTAAGCGCGGCACGAGCGCGTAGCGCGAAGTAGCGTAGCGAAGGATCCCATTAGACTTACGGAGCAGGGTTTAACGGGATTCATCGCTTCGCTCTGAATGAACGCCCCCTGCCATCCCGTCTTCCCTCTTGCCTGCCCCCTGCGTAAGGGGGCGGGGTAGGGGTGGGGGTCCGCCCTCAAACGAAGTCCATGCCCTCATCCCGAGCGCAGCGAGCGGATCTCGTAGACCGACGGACCCAGCCCCGCGTCATTCTGAGAAACGGAGTAGAAACGAAGTCCGACAACTTAACTCGCCCCGCGCGCGTTCTATTTGTGTCTAAGCGCGGCACGAGACCCTTGGCGCGAAGTTAGAATCTCGCGGGGCGTATACGGACTAAATTGCGGTCGTTGCCCACCCCCTACCCCCTCCTCGGGAGGGGGAATGACTGCGGTATACTTCCGTTCTCAGCATGACGCCGCTACCCGCGGGGACGTTCTCGTCCCGCTTTTCCCAATTATGTCACCCTGTTCCACGCAAAAAAGGACGGCATAGCCGTCCTTTTTTGCGTGGGGGAGAGAGTTCCTAAACCGAGCGTTTGGGTTTGCCGAAACCGCCGATCTGTTATTTCAATTTCGGATAGAGGCCGCGTTCGTAGTCCAAGCCGTAAACATTCCAAACAGTGCTGTCCCAGCCGAGCGTATTCGTGTAGAAGAAATCGCTGTTGAGGTAGTCAAGCGTGGCGGTACTGCCGCCGGCCGTAACGATACCATACGCCTTATAGCAATTTTCCTGCGTGGCGTCCTTTGCCGAAGATCCGCAAATGGCATTTTGAGCAGTCGTATTGGTTCCGCTTATAGAGCCGATAAAGAGGCAATTTTCTACCGTTTTATTGTTGATACCGACGATGCCTGCGGTAATACACGTTCCTTGTGTTGTATCATTGTTGGAGATTACAGTAGCCGACGACATACAATTCGTCAAAGAGCCTTCATTGACTCCGCAAATTCCGCTTACGGTATGGGTACCCGAATATCGGACGCCTGCGTAATAAAGGTCCAATTGAGAAGAAAGTAGTCCTTTTGAACAACAATTATTGATGGTTCCGGTATTGTATGCGGCAATCAATCCTGTATTTGTATTGTGATTTTTATTATAACAAGTACCCAAATCCAACATTTGTATATCGGCATTGACTGATACATTCTCAATTACACCATTATTTATACCAACTAATCCTCCGTAATTCCTGGTAATACACCGCTGATACGCCTCAACAAAATCATCTGCCTGTAATAGTATGTTTGTTTGTAAATCGTAATATGCGCTC
>CANRDK010000075.1 GCA_947629345.1 uncultured Clostridia bacterium | reverse complement strand
TACCGTCGAGTTTCGGCTCCACATATTTGGTAACGATGGGGAACCCTACCGCCTTGGCGAGTTCGGCATGGGTGAACGTCGTCCCGAGTTTATCGATCTGTTCGATCATTCCGTCCACGCTGTCCGTCCCGATGGGCGCTTCGTCGATATGGGGAATGATCAGGCGCGACGATTCGTTGATTTTGTCAATGGCGGCGTTCACTTCCTCGGTACCGAAATTGCTGCTGCCGATCATGGACTTGAATGTCTCAAAGAAAGTTCGCGCCGCCGCATGGTCGATCGCGTCGCCCGAGAGCGGATAATTGGGAAGCAGGCCGCCCATTCTGTCCATTCCCGTAAGGACCATCTCGCCGAAAATGGAGGAGAGAGCCGTCTTGATCGCACCGAGGTCGACGGAGGTATATTGGCTGCTGAGATTGGCGGAGGGCATGCGATAGCCGTCCATATTCTGGGCGCCCATGAGCCCCACGAGCGCAGCGGGAAGTTTTGCCTTCTCGCTCTGCGCCCACTTGACGATCGCACTCTCCTTGTTCGCGGCGATATAGTGCCGGACGGTCGCCTCAGTGAGATTGAGCCCATCGGTGAGGCATCCATAGGTGCGGCCCTCCTTGAGACGGAGGATCGCCGTGATCTTGACAGGGATCCCGAGCTGTTTGCCGTTCTCTTCGGTCGCAAGATCGTCGCGCTCGCCGTCATCGATGTACGAGAAGGGCTGTTCGGTCACCTTATCGGTCGACCGCTGTTCATAGACGGCGTCGTTGTAGTAGAGGACATATTGTTTGGAGAAAATATCCTCGTACGGAATGGTCTGGTATCCCCCCTCCTTGTCGTTGCCCGCCTCTCCCATATCGAAGAGATCCATAAAGTTCTTTTCGGGAAGAAAGCCGAGCTGGGCGAGGGTGAGGTCGGTCGAATCATTGTTTTCGCCGATCACGAGCACCGCCTCATTCTCGTTTTCGGGGAAATGGGGCTTCCCGTTGTGTTTTCCATCCTTGAGCCCCTCAAACTCCATGTCTGCCGCGAGGATATCGTACTGCGAGAGCACATATTCACCGTAATTTGTTACATTCTCATCCGTCCCCGGCATGACGCCGAGCACGTTGGTAAAGAAATCGACATAGCCCAAAAGGCCGGCATACTCGCTCGCGAGAGACAAGAGTTCTTTGGTGTAGAAATCACGGAGTTGGTAAAGCGAGAAGAAGCGCTCCTCCTCCGCAGTGGTGACATTGTGTTCACGGTCGAGCACGCCGCCCGTCTGGACGGAGGTGAACAGATTGTTCGTGAGCGTGACGCCGTACGAATATTTGATCTCCGAGAACCAGTCGGGGTGCTCCTCCTTCCCCTGTTGCAGGTAGGAGAGATATTCGGGCGAAATATTGTTGACGACCGCGATATCCTTTGCAAGCTGGGTCAGGAAGGAGTTGACGTACACCTTGTCGGAGAGTTTCTCCATGTCGGGCAAGTTATCCATGGAACCCGCATTGCTCATGACGGCGTCGAGATTGATGGTATTCTCGGTGATCTCCACGGGATAGTAGGAGAGCATATCCTCCTCCGTCCTGCGGATATAGTTGTTGAACCCCGAGGAGAGCGCGAGAACGAGACACACGGAGATGATGCCGATGGAACCCGCCACCGACGTGATGATGGTGCGGCCCTTCTTGGTGAGAAGGTTCTTTGCCGAGAGCGCGAGCGAGGTCAAAAAGCTCATCTTGGCGCGGGGCTTCTTCCCCTTCTTTCCGCTCTTCTCTGCCTTTTCCTCCTCTTCCGCTTCCTCAGCCGCCGCCCTTGCGAGCTCTTCCCTGTTCTCCCTCTCCTCCTCTTCGTCGGAGTAGGGTGCGCTGTCCGATTCCACCTGCCCGTCCTTGAGGCGGACGATGCGGGAGGAATACTTCTCGGCGAGCTCAGGGTTGTGGGTCACCATGATGACGAGACGTTCCGAGGAGATCTCCTTGATGAGCTCCATGACCTCGACGCTCGTCTTGCTGTCGAGGGCGCCTGTCGGTTCATCGGCGAGAAGAATGTCGGGATTGTTGACGAGAGCGCGCGCAATGGCAACGCGCTGCATCTGCCCGCCCGAGAGCTGGTTGGGGTGCTTGTTGAGCTCCTCCCCGAGGCCGACCCGTTCGAGCGCCTTTGTAGCACGCTGCCTCCGTTCCTCCTTCCCCACGCCCGCGATGGTCAGCGCGAGCTCGACGTTGGAGAGCACCGTTTGGTGCGGTATGAGATTATAGGACTGAAAGATGAAGCCGATCCTGTGGTTGCGGTAGACGTCCCAGTCGCGGTCTTTGAAATCCTTTGTGGACTTGCCTTGGATCACGAGGTCGCCCGAGGTGTAGTGGTCGAGTCCGCCGATGATGTTAAGGAGTGTCGTCTTGCCGCAGCCGGACGGTCCGAGCACGGAGACGAATTCGTTTTTTCTGAAAGCGAGGGTGATCCCCTTCAACGCATGCACATATCCCTGTGCAACTTTATAGTCCTTTGTAATTTCCTTTAACTTCAACATAAGGCCCTTACGACTGCCCTCCGCAACAAAGATCTATAAGAAAATTTTACGCTTTTTCACCCTCGGGTGCGGAGGCCTGTTCGCGTGCCTCCCTGACGAGAGCGATAAAGTCGGCAGAGTCTACAGACAGCCTCTGCATTCTGTCCTTTCCGAATTTTGCGGCGCATGCGTCGAGAAGGGCATTCACCTCCCTGCACTTGGCCTCAAAGGTCTCCATTGCGCTGTCCGAAAGACGGACGTAGGCGATCTTCTTGTCGTCGGGAGCGGCCGCACGCTGCAAATAGCCCTCTTCTTCGAGCTTGGTCACGAGCTGGGAAACCGCCGAGCGGGTGACACCGAGACGCCTCGAAAGCTCGGAGGAGATGATATCCCTGCCCTTTGCATACTCGGTGATGACCTCTCTCAAAAGTCTGCCCTCCGTCTTTGAAAACTTGGCGGGGTCACCGAAAAATTTGAGGTCTTCTACCTCCTGCACAAACCCGAAAAGACGCAATACATAATCGTTGAGTTCCATAACGTACCTCCATATTTTTTTCTTATGCTAAGCATTGGTATTATACACAATATATCTCTCTTTTGTCAATCGTTTCGCTGAGAAATTCATCCGTATTTACAATAATTTCACAAATCGGCCACAATCCGCACAAGAGTAATACGCCCCTCTTGCGGAGCGTATCGTTTTTGGGATAAATTTAAGGTCATTCCTCCGTTTCGTCCACCGATTCGGCAGGCTCGGGTTCGGGGATAAAGGGCTGCAGGGGAGAGGTGACGGGCGTTAAATCGTACTTATCGTCGATATCCGCGCCCAAGAGTTCCTCCACCATGTCCTCCCGCGTAATGAGGCCCAAGGCGTTCCCCTCCGCGCCGACGATCGCCATGTGTTCCCGCATGGACTGCATGCGCTTCATGAGGGCGGAGACCTTTTCGTCGGGGGTCGTGTAGGAGACGGGACGGATGATATTTTGGAAATCCCGCCTGCCCGCGAGCATATTCTCATAGAAATCGGCGCGGTACAGAATGCCGATGATATTTTCCTTGCTTCCCTTGTATACGGGGATGCGGGAGAAATTTGTCTCGCGGAAGATCTTATAGACGAGCTGGATATTTTCACGCGCGTCCACCATCACGACCCGCTCGAGCGGGATCATACAGCTCCCGACGTGCAGTTCGTCATAGCGGAGAGTGCGCTTGATGAGGTCATGCTCCGTGTTGTTCAAGACCCCCTCGTTCGTGATGTCGGTGACGATCATCTTGAATTCTTCTTCGGTGTATTTCGGCTTCTTCTTGTTGAATCCGAAGATGAGGAAGAGAAGTTTCTTCCATCCCCCGAAGATCCAGTTGAGGGGCAGGAACAGATAGGTAAAAAAGGTGAGCGGATACACCATGGCGCAGGCGAATTTTTCGGGCGCCTCGCGGGCAAGCGTCTTGGGCGTGACCTCGCCGAAGATGAGCACGACGGCCGTGAGGACGATCGTAGAGATCGTGGGGCCGATCTCCTCGTTCACCAGCTGCGTGAAGACGAGGGTCGAAATGGTCGCCGCCGCGATATTCACGATATTGTTGCCGATGAGAAGGGTCGTGAGCACCCTGTTGTAGTCGTCGCTGAGCTTTAAGACCTGCCGTGCAGAGCGCTTTTTCGTCGCATATCTGCGCATTCTTACCGTGCTGAAGCTCGTATACGCCGTCTCCGTTGCGCTGAAGCACCCCGAGAGAAAGACGAGTACGATGAGCGCGATGATGAGCCCGACGAATACGCCGTTGCTGTGCACGCTCAAAAGGGAACCGATGCCGCCTAAGTAACTACTTGGGTCGCCGTCCATAAAATCAAAAAACCTCCGTTGCGTCCCGATGACGCCTATGATATTTTTTATATAAACGCGTCTGAAAGTTTCAAAACGCGGCTATATCTTTGAAATTTCGCTCAGGTACCGCTTGGCCGAATGAGCCGCAACGAGCCCTTCCCCCGCCGCCTTGGCGTATTGGTAGGGAAGCCCCGTGATGTCCCCCGCCGCAAACAGGCCCTTGAGATTCGTCGCCATGTCCCTGCCGACTATGGCGTGCGCACCCTCCGTCCTGAGTCCCCCGACAAGGGCCTCGGGCGGGACGGCTTTGCGGAGCAAAAACACTCCGTCCACGTCATACGTTCCACGGTCGGAAAGGAGGCGTTCAACGCGCATGTTTCCCTCGATGGAACGCGGTAAATCGTGACATAAGTCGATATTTTTGTGTTCAAACGCCGCCTCGAACGGGGCAAAGGCGTACACCTTTTCGGCAAAGTCCGCAAGATACTCCGCCTCCCCGATGAAGTCGGGCGAGGAGAGCACGGCGGCGATCCTCTTGCCGCGGTAGAGCGCCCCATCGCACACGGCACAGTAGCTCACGCCGCGGCCCGAAAATTCCCTCTCGCCCTGCAGTTTCCCCCTGAGGTCCACCCCCGTGCAGAGAATGACGGCGCGGGCCGAATACATGTCGGGCAAAACGGAGATGGCAAAGAGATCCTTCGTGCGGAAAATGCCGTCCGCGCGGCCGTGGGTGAAGGCGATCTCCTCCCTCTCCTTTTGCCGCATCAGTGCCTCAAAAAACTGCTTGCCGTCCCCGACGAAAGAGGGAAAATTTCGCACATATTCGCTGTTTTTCACCTTTTCGCCGAACTCCGCATCGCCGAGCCAGAGGTAGTCGAGCCTGAGGCTCTTGAGGGAGAGCGCGGCCGAAAATCCCGCAATCCCCCCGCCGACAACGGCAACGTCATAGATGTGTTCCATAGCTTCAGTATGGGCCCCCGATAAAAAAGTATATTCCGCTCACTTCAGAAACTTTCCATACACTTCCGTCGTGGGCGAGAAGAATGCAAAGGTGTCGGGATACCGCTTGATGATGCGCTGGACCTCTGCGATCTGCCGCTTGCGGATGATGCAGACGAGGACGTCGTGTTCCTCGTGTGTGTACATGCCCGTCGCGCGCATCATGGTCGCGCCGTGGTGGGTCTTTTCCATGATCTCGCGGGCGATCGCCTCGGGTTCCTTCGTAATAATTTCAAACTTATATGCGACTTTAAAGCCGTTGATGATGACGTCGCACGTCTTGCTCGTCACAAAGAGGGAGACGAGGGCGAGGAGCACGGGCACGAGATTTGCCGCAAAGCCCGCCGCGGGGGAATAGTACACAAAGATGGATGCAAACACCACCACGGCGTCGAAGAAGGAAGTCAGCCAGCTCACCGAGATGAATTTCCACTTTTTGTTGACGATGGAGGCGAGAATGGCCGTTCCGCCCGCCGTGCCGCAGCAGCGGAGCATGACGGCAAGCGCGATCCCGAGAAAGATGCCTCCCGCAACTGCCCCCAACAGCCCGTAGGCGATGGGTTCCTCAGTGACGAATCCGTCGAATTTGGGGAAATTCTCGATCCAGCCGAAGAGAATAAGGAGCCCCGACGTCAACAGCATGGAGAGGGTGGAGAGGATCGCCTCCTTCTTCCCCAAGAGAAAGAACGCGAGGAAGAAGAGCGGAATATTCAGCATGAGCAGGAACCAACCCGAGTTCCACCCGATCGCCTCTTCCAGCAGAACGGCCGCACCGTTGACGCCCCCGGGCGCAAATTTGTTCGGCGTGACGAAGATATAGATGCCGAGCGCCCGCACGACGCCCGAAATGAGCACGGGGAGCGCAAACGCCGTCATAAAAAAGCCGATTTTCTTCCAAATGTCTGATTTCATAGCAGCTTATGTACCCTGAATTTTTACGACAAGAGAGATTGTAGCATATTTCCGTAAAAATAGCAATGGATTTTGAAAATCATTTTTTGACGGTGCGAAAATGCAGGGTCTCCTCTTCCTCAAAGAATCCCTCAAGACAGGCAATGACGAAGCCATATACCGCCTCCGCGGCCATGAGAACGCCCGTATAGATGAGCAGCCCACCGATTTCAAAGGGGTTGCAGGGAATGACGATGCAGGCGGCAATGAAGAGCGCCGAGAGGACGATACGGACGATCCGCCGCTTTCCGACGTCATTTTTGATGGCGCCGAAGATATCGCTCCCCGCACGGAGGGCAATGATCACCGCCATTGCAATGCAGAAAATGTAGAGCGGCGCAGAGATCATCACGAACATCCAGAGCGCCGCCGCGGCCTGCGCAGTGCCCGAAAGGAGCCGCACGGGGTTTTCCTCACGGTCGAGGAAGAAGTTGAGCGCACACAGGATCCCCGAGAGGGCGAAGAAGATCCCCACCGTCACCGAACGGGCGAGGTTGCTCCCCGCGGGTGCGGCCGCCACGGCAATTCCCGCCGCAAACGTCAGAACTGCGGGGACCACCGTCCCCCAATGAAACCGCCTGAAAAATTCTTTTGTTTTCATACAGGGGATTGTATCAAATTTTTGCCATATTGTCAAGGATTTTCCTCCCCCACCCTCATCCCAAGAGGGGGCTCCTCGGCTCCCCTCTCAGGGGAGCTGTCGTCGCAGACGACTGAGGGGTTTAACCCTATCCCCCGCTGCGCGGGTACTTCCCCTACAAGGGGAAGCAAGGGGGACTCCGTTCGGGCTCTCGTCCTCATCCCGAGGCGCAGCCGAGCGGATCTCGTAGACCGACGGACTTCGTTTGAGGGCGGACCCCCACCCCTACCCCGCCCCCTGACGCAGGGGGCAGGCAAGAGGAAGGGCGGAATGAAAACTTACTTCTGGACGATCACATGGATCACGATCAGCTGACCGCTCAATAGCCGCATTTCAATCATATCCCCGCATTTTTTACACGATGCAACAAAATATTCCTTCATCAGCGGGGAAATTTCATCTACCATTTCTTCTGCCGTCAAAATTTTATCCTCTTCCATAGTTTGCCTCCTAAGCATTTCATGGAAACAGTGTAACCTACTTTCACGCATAATGCAAGGAAAATAAGTGCCTGAGTAGGATAAAATGCTGTCGAAAAAGGAGAAATTTATGGAGTATTTGTCGAATTTCCCTGAGCGGCTCAGGGAGCTCATGTTTGACCGCGGAGAGATGAAATCGGAAGAATTGGGCGCGGCGATCGGCGTTCACGGGACGAACGTGCGCGCATGGCTGAACGGGACCTCTCTCATCACGCTTGAAAATGCGATAAAGCTTGCAAATTTCTTCCTGTGCAGTCTCGATTATCTCTCGGGGCGAAAGGAGCAGGACGAAGAGGTCTTGCCGCGGCCGCTTCCGCCCTTTTATGAGAACCTGCGCAAGGTCATGGCGGAAAAGCAGGTCACGCGGTACCGTATCGTCCGCGACACCGACATTCGCGACTTGTACTTTACAAAGTGGCGGAAAGGCGCAAAGCCCGACCTCATCACCGTGATAAAGCTGGCGGATCGCCTCGAAGTTTCCCTCGATTATCTCGTCGGTCGGACGGATTATTGACGCCGCACACACGGACTCCCGTGCGTTTTATGAGATTCTTCGCTGCGCTCAGAATGAGCGCACGGGCGGGAGCAGGTCGCTCATGCTGAGCGTAAGCGAAGCATCCCGTTAAACCCTGCTCCGTTGGTCTAATGAGATTCTTCGCTGCGCTCAGAATGAGCGCACAGAGAACATAAAAAATCCCCCGAGGGGGATTTTTTTATTGCTTCATGGAGAAGATCTCCTTTGCTTTCCATGTGACGCCCTTTAAGGGTCTGCCGCGGGTGTAGGTCGCGTCGATGGGGATGTCCTCGGTGGAGAGCTTTTCCACACTCCCCTCTTCGGTGAACACGGCAAGGTCGTAAGGCTCCGTGACATAGTCTGCAAAGATGACCTTATCTTCCTTCATATCTGCAACTCTCACGCCCATGGCCCCGCGGTTCAGGGGCTCGATCTGCGAGACGATCACCCGCTTGAATCTGCCGCCCGAGGTCGCGAGGACGAGTTCTCCGTAGTCCTCAAGCTGGCTCGCCCAGATGACGGCGTCGTCCTTCTTCACTCCCATGCCCTTGACGCAGGTGGCGGCTGTCTTTCTCACGGGAACTTCGTCCATCTTCATGTTGAGGCACATGCCGTTCCGCGTGATGAAGTAGAGGGTCTTGTCCTCGGGTGCAAACTTCTCGACGGCAACGAGCCTATCGCCCTGCTCCATCTTGACGACGTCCCCCTTGCCTGCAACGATGTCCTCGAGGTCGCGGCCCATGATCTCGCCCTTTTCGGTGATGAATATGTACGTCCCCTTCTCCTCCTCGGAGAAGATGGCAACTGCCCTTTCGTCTTTCTCTGCCTCGGCAACGTCCGAAAGTTTCAGCCCCGCATCTGTCCACTTGCGCATGCATGCCTTCATGTTGAAGCGGAGGGCACGGGCCCTGTCGGTGATGACGATGGCGTCGGCATTGGAGAGGAGGGAAACTCTCTTGATGACGATCCCGCTCTTCTTCAGCGAGGGTGTGATCTCCTGCGAGAACCCCTTGAGCTTCTTCTCCTCCACGCACTTGAGCTTGCCGTCTGCCGTCAGGAAGAGGGAAGCGGGCTCGCCGGGGACAAAGAAGTCGAGCCGCTCCGCAAAGGCGTCCTCTTCGCTCTCGGGGAGGGCAGACTTTCTCGGCACGGCATACTTTTTGCCGAGCTCGGTGATCTCTGTCTTGACGACGTCGAGCTGCAATTTCTTGCTCCCAACGATGGCCGTCAGCTTCTCGATGAGGGCCTTGAGCTGTTTCAATTCCTCCTCGAGTTTGAACACTTCGAGTTTGGTGAGGCGGGCGAGCCTGAGATCGAGAATGGCCTGCGCCTGCTTGTCTGAAAGTTCAAAGCGTTTTTTGAGCTTTTCCCTCGCGTCAGGCGTGCTGTCCGCCGATTTGATGATCTTGATGACCTCATCGATATTGCGGACGGCAATGATGAGCCCTTCCAAGATATGGCAGCGTTCCTTGGCCTGATTGAGGTCGAACTTGGTCCTGCGGAGGACGACCTCGCGCTGGTATTCCACATAGTAGCGGATGATGTCCATGAGCCCCATGAGCATGGGTTTGCCCTTGGCGATGGCCACCATGTTGATGCCGAAACTGATCTCGAGGTCGGTGTATTTATAGAGGGCGGCGAGCACGTCCTCCGCATCCTTCTCGGTGCCGCGCATCTCGATGACGGCACGCATGCCGCTCCTGTCGCTCTCGTCCACGACCTTGGTGATGGGAGCAAGCTCGCTCTTCTGCTCCCTGAGCTCTGCGATCTTCCGCAGAAGATTTGCCTTATTGACCTGATAGGGAAGCTCGGTGATGACGATATTGCGTCTGACGTTGGGGTCCTCGCCGCTCGTGGGGCGTTCCCCCTCCGCAAGTTCCACAAAGACCTTGGCGCGCACTGCGATCTTGCCCTTGCCCGTCTCATACGCCTGTTTGAGCTCCTTCCCGATGATCTTGCCGCCCGTGGGAAAATCGGGGGCGGGAATGAACTTCATCATCTTGTCGAGAGAGATATTGGGGTTGTCGATATAGGCAACGACGCCCCGTATCACTTCCCCCAAATTGTGGGGCGGAATGTTCGTTGCAAGGCCGACGGCGATGCCCGAGGCCCCGTTGACGAGGAGATTGGGGAACCTCCCGGGGAGCATGTCGGGCTCCTTCAAGGAGTCGTCGAAGTTCAGCGACAAGGACACGGTGTCCTTGTCGAG
>CANRDK010000074.1 GCA_947629345.1 uncultured Clostridia bacterium | reverse complement strand
AGGGCGGCGTGACAGCTCCCCTGAGAGGGGAGCCGAGAACCCCTCAGTCACGCCAAGGGCGGCGTGACAGCTCCCCTAAGAGGGGAGCCAAGAATGCGGTGATGGTTCGACTACGCTACTTCGCGCTACGCGCTCGTGCCGCGCTTAGTGCAACAAGAATGCGCGCGGGGCACCATGACGTGATTAGAACGCCGCGTCTTTCAGAGGGAGCGCCAGCGACCGAAGAATCCCATTGAACCTTGCTCCGTGCGTTTAATGGGATCCTTCGCTACGCTCAGGATGAGCGCGGGAATTTACTCTTCCTCTTTGTTTTCGGGGGTCTTGGGGGTTTCGTCGTCGGCGTTGCCGAGGAAGG
Source organism: uncultured Clostridia bacterium (assembly GCA_947629345.1). Classification (GTDB taxonomy): domain Bacteria; phylum Bacillota; class Clostridia; order Christensenellales; family Borkfalkiaceae; genus Gallimonas. The sequence continues at coordinate 9,796 of CANRDK010000074.1, read as the reverse complement.
TGCCGAAGAAGCCCGAAAAGCTTCCCTTTCTGTACCCCGGCGTGGTCATGTCGCTGCGGAAGCTCGTGCCTGAGGACTCGGGCGTCGCCTCGGTGGGGAGATCCCTGTGCTCGTACACCTTCTTCCGCTCGCTGCCGTATTTATTGCCTCTCTCGCGGTTGTTGCCCTTCTTGCGGTCGCCCTTTTTGAACTTTTTCTCTTCCGTCCTGAGGTTCTTGGGTGTGATGACGACGAAGCGGTTGGGCTCCTTCCCTTCGCTCTTTGTGGTCACCTCTTCGGAATCGGCCAGCGCAGCGTGAATGATGCGGCGCTCGTAGGGATTCATGGGCTCGAGGCGGATCTTCTTTCTCTGCCGCACGGCCTTGGCAGCCAGCTTCTCTGCGACCCTCTTTAAGGTCTCCTCGCGCTCCTCACGGTAGTTGGCGCAGTCCACAACGACGCGGCGGTACTCCCGTCTGCCCGTGTTGGCAACGGCGCCTGCGAGGACCTGAACGGCATCGATGATCTCGCCGCGGCGGCCGATGATGCTCTTTGTGCCCTCCTCCGTCTGCAGCTGGATGACGATCTTCTCGTCCTCGCTCAGAAGGGTGGGGGTGGCATGGTTGCCGATGAGAGGGAGAAGCCCCTCGAGGAACTTCACCGCCCTCTGACCGTCTGTGAGTTTTTCCTTGACTGTGAGCTTGACCTGCGCAGGGATGGACCTGAACAGACCCTTTTTGCCCTCTTCGATGACCTCTACTTCCACGTCCTCGCGTGAAAGTTCCAGCTCCTTGAGACCCGTTTCCACGGCCTCTTCAACTGTTTTACCGCTGAATGTCTTTTCCATAATGCTCCTCTTGCGAACTTTATTTTAGGGCAATGCCCGTATTTTTTATTTCATCCAAGGCAGTTTGCGGGTCTGTTCCTCGACAAATGCCTTTTCTTCCTTCTTCTTGAATATCCTGCCGATGATGAGATTGGTGAGCAGGGACACGATGATCGTGACGATGCTGCTCATGGTCATATAGATGGAGAACGCCGCACTGTACTGGAACGCAAAAATCGCGTAGATGATGGGCATGACAACGAGCATGACCTTCTGCGTCGTGGCGCCCTGCCCGTCCACCGTCTGGTACTGGTTGGCCGTCTTGTTGCTCTTCATCGCAATGATCTGCGAGAGGAGCATGAAGCCGATGGAGAGCACGATGAGGATGAAATAGCCGTTCGGCGTCTCCTTCTCCTCGCTGAGCGCATAGGTGAGCGCCTCGTACTTGTCCTCCGTCAAAAGGGCAGTCAGGTTCTTCTCCTCGCCCTCTGCGGTGACGACCTTCTCCCTGCTGAAGAGGGAGGTGAAGTCCGCGTAGGCGGGAATGGGATGGTTATAGGAGACGTCGGGATACCAGACGTTTTTGATCCATAAAAAGCTCGGGTCGTCCTCGCGGAAGCGTTCGGCAGCGGCAACGGAGCCGATCTCCCTGAGATAGTCCGTTGCGGCGGAGGAGAGGGCATTCACCGTGCTCTCGTTTGCGGGATCGTAGGCCTGCGCCGCGGCAATGGCAGCATTCTTTGCCTCCTCTCCCTCGGCGGGGGTGAGCCCCTTCATGACGGCGGCGAAACGATCGTGGTCGAGGAAATAGTCGCGCGAAATGTCGCTCGTCATCAGATTGTAGCGATAGAAGATATACTTGCTCTCGTCCTTGCTCTTGACGGTGAGGTATTTTTCGCTGTCCACTTCCTCCATGGTGTAGACAGCGTCCTCTGCGGGAAGGGTCCCGCCCACGCTCCATTCTACAGTATATCTCTCTTCAACCTCGTCCACGGTGCGGAAGAAGTCGAACTTGCCGTCCTTCTCCTCCATATGGAAATCGACAATGTTCTCGTCGCCGTCGACACTGCCTGCGAGCACGGCCGCATTGTAGCTCTCGGACATGTGCTCGAAATAGTTGAGGTTGGCATACTGCGAGTAGGCGCGGAAGCCCTGCCATGCGACGATGATGATGACAAAGGAGACGATCATGGGAAGGCAGGCGCCGAGCATGCTGTAGCCGCTCTTCTTTTGCAGTTCGAACATCTTTTGGTTGTACATCTGCTTGTCGTTCGCATACTGCTTCTGCAGCTTTTCAAGTTCGGGCTGCATCTCCTTCATGATGAGGTTCTGCTTGCGCGACATGACCCTCTGGTAAATGTCAAAGGGGAGGGTGATCGCCTTTAAAACGAGGTTGAACACAATGATCCCGAGGCCGACGATCCCAACTCCCTCGATGATGATACGGGCAAAATGACCGAGCCAATCGAGCCCGATCTCGTACCCTGTGGGAAGGACCATGACGCCGGTCACTGCGCCCAACAAAGATAATAACTGCATAAATTCTCCGTCACAGGAGCCATTTGCGCTTCCAAAACACCTCAGGCGCGGGGTCGATCCCGCCCTTCGAGAGGGGATTGCAGCGCAAGATCCTCCATATCCCAAGCAAAATTCCCACGACGACGCCCCAGTTGTTGATACACCGCTTGGTGTATTCCGAACAGGTAGGGGAGTAGAGGCAGGTGTGTTTCGAGAAATACTTCTGATAGAAGCAGATCATGCGGATGCAGAGGCCCCGCAGGATCGGCCTGTACATTTTCCGCCGCAGATATCTGAAATTTTCCGCGGCAAGGCTCTTAAGAGGTACGCGTAAGGAGCGATTCTCTTTCGAATATTTTTTCGATGTCACGGCTGAAGGCTGCATAGGAATATTCCTCGCTCACATGCGGAATGAGGAGCACGGAGCAGGGAGAAAGAAACGCCGTATACCGCGAAAAGGCCGCCCGAAGCAGCCGCTTGATGCGGTTCCGCCGCACGCTCTTGCCATACTTCTTCCCCACGCATACCGCCATTTTCAGACGGTCGGAGGGGAGATAGATGACTGTGAGCGTGGGGGCGTACACCCTTTTTCCGCTTCTGTGAAGGGCTGTGATCTCCTTCTGCTTCTTCAGCCTCAGACAGCGCATAAATTTTCTTACGCGGAAATGTGCTTTCTGCCCTTGTTTCTTCTTCTCTTGAGCGTGTTCCTTCCGCCCTGCGTCTTCATTCTCTCGCGGAAGCCGTGGACCTTCTTTCTCGCTCTCTTCTTGGGCTGATATGTTCTCTTCATACCTGTAACTCCTTGATCATTCAGATTTCTTTCTTAAGATTATAAAGTTTTTCCTGCATTCCGTCAAGCGATTATTGTGCGTTTCTGACGGGCAAAATCAAATACAGAGCTCCTTTTTGCTCGGTATTCTGCAAAACGAAGGGGGAAACGGGGCCGTTGAAGGAGATCGTCACGCTCTCCTCGCCGAGCGCTTTCAAGGCGTCGAGCAGATACTTCGCATTCATGGAGATGGTGGTATCCACACCCTCGATGCTTGCATTCACGCACTCCGTCATGTTGCCGAGGTCAGACACGGAGGAGACCTTTACGAGCCCGTTGCCGATCTCGAAGGTGATGAGATTGTTCTTGTCGCCGCGGATGAGGATGGCGGCACGCTCCACACCCGAGATGAGCTCCTGCCGCGAAAGGGTGGCCACCGTGGTGAAGCGGGTGGGAATGACGTTCTCCCGCTTGATGAAGTCCCCGCTATAGAGACGGGAGAGGATGGTCATATCCTCCGTGCGGACGAGGAGCATGCCCCCCTCCGTGAAGATGGTGATCTCCTCATCGTCAGAATAGAGCATTCTCGAGATCTCCGTGAGCGTTCTCGCGGGGCAGATGACCGTCATCTCCGTGCTCTTGGAGAGGATGGCCGTGTCGGCAAGGGCAAGCCTGTAGCCGTCGAGCGCAAAGGCCGTGAGCCTATCTTTAAATTCGAGCAGGCAGCCCTTCAGAATGGGACGGGAATCGTCCTGCGCGCAGCAGAACACCGTCTCCGCGATGATCCTCTTGAGGTCGCCCTGCTTTAAGGCAACGCTGTTTTCCCCGATCTCGAGGTTGAGCTTGGGGAACTCCGCCGCAGAGATCGTCTGAAGGCAGGATGAGGCGTCCTTATAGCGGATCTCCAGCCCCTTGTCCGTCAGACCGACGGAGACTTCCTCCTCGGTGAGCTTGCCGATATAGTCGGCAAAGATCTTCCCGGGCACGCACACCGCACCCTCCTCAAAGATCTCGGCCTTGATCGTCTTGGAAATGGCAAGCTCTCCGTCCGTTGCAAGGAGGGTGATCTCCTCCCCGCTCGCTTCAAGCTTGATACATTCCATGACGGGAGCAGTCGTTCTGACTGCACATGCCTTGCTGACCTTCATGACCGCTTCGGCAAGCGTCGCTCCGTTGCAGACAAATTTCATCGTTTCCCTCCGTGTGATGTTATATTTCTATCAATAAAAAAATAATATCAATAATAATAAGGCCTGTGGAAAAGTGGACAAGTCTCCGCCTGTCCCTTTTTGCTTCCTCTATTATAGCAAAAACGGAGAGATATTGCAAGTAAAACGGAAGGATTTCAAAAAAACTTCCGCTGAAAGAGGTGTGGAAAACAGGTGAAAAACTCTGTGGACAGGCTGTGGACAACTTTGCCCCTGTGGAAAGAAATTTTGGGCCTGTCGGGAGGGAGTGAGAATATCGGCCTGTCGGCATGAAGTTATCAACGGAGCTTTCCACATTGTGGAAAAAATGGGAGAAGGTTTTTCACAAACAGTTGATATTCAAAAAAAAGTATGCTATAATTCGTGTATGCGGACGGAAGAGATAGATTTTGAGGCATGCAAGCGGAAAATCGCCGAAAAGGGGGAGCAATTCCGCGCGTTCTATGCGCTGCTCCTTGCATATAATGCAAAGTTCAATCTCACCGCCGTCACGGAGGAGGAAGAAGTTTTCCACAAACATTTCCTCGATTCCCTCGCGGGGGAGAGGCTCCTTCCCGAACATGCCCGCTGCGCCGAGGTCGGCTCGGGGGCGGGGTTCCCGTCCATCCCCCTCAAGATCGTGCGGGAGGACCTCAGCCTCACCCTCATCGAGAGCACGGGAAAAAAGTGTGACTTTCTCCGCGCCGCCGTGCGGGAGCTTGATCTTAAAAATGTGGAAGTTCTGCATGCCCGTGCCGAGGACGTTGCAAAGGAGGGGTACCGTGAAAGTTTCGACGTCTGCTTTGCAAGGGCGGTCGCGAGAATGAACACCCTCTCCGAGTACTGCATGCCCCTCGTGAAGGTGGGCGGAAAATTCCTCGCCTATAAGTCGGACAGCGAGGAGGAGTTCCGCGAAGCGCTCCCCGCTATGCGCATGTTGGGGGGAGACAACTGCGGCTTTATGCGCTATGAACTGCCAAACGGCTACGGCGCAAGAATGTTGATGTATTGCGAAAAAATCAAGCCCACGCCCAAGAAATATCCCCGCGGCAGAGGGCTGGAGAGAAGGAGTCCCATCGTATGAAATGTGCACTGACGGGCCACAGAGATCTGCCCGCAAAAATCGACGTCAACCGCCTCTATGACATGCTCGAGGCGGCAATTTCCGAGGGTTATGACACGTTTTACTGCGGTATGGCGCGGGGGTTCGACCTCATCGCCCTCGACTGCCTCGTCTCCCTTGCACGCAAATACCCCCTCAAACTCATCGCCTGCATTCCCTATGTGGGGCAGGAGCGGAGCTACGACGAAAAGATGAAGGAGATGTATCACCGTCTTCTCGAATGGTGCGACGAACAGGTGGTGTTCTTCCCCTCCTATTGCAACGGCTGTTACCACGCGCGGGACCGCTATATGGTGGAGAACGCGAGCCTTGTCATTGCCTATTGCACGCGGGACAAGGGCGGCACCGCCTACACGCTGCGCTATGCCAAAAAGTTGGGCAGAGAAATACGCATTGCCGAATTCTGAACGGAGTCCCTCCTCACGGAGCATCGACTCTTTTTTTATGGCCTGAACGGAGTCATGCTTGTTCACCTTCTTAGGGGAAGTTCCCGTGCCCCCGCGCTCATCCTGACCCTGAGCGTAGTCGAAGGGGAAGGATCCCGTTAAACGCACGGGAGTCCGTTGGTTCAATGGGATTCTTCGGTCGGCTTCGCCTCCCTCAGAATGAGCGGTCGGCCCGAACGGAGTCCATGCCCCCTCCCGAGGAGGGGGGTAGGGGGGTGGGCAACGATCCCCATCCTATTCCCCAAAATCTCCCACATATCGCGCAAAAAAGACAGGTTTCGTGGGGGAAATTTCTTTTATACTGTAAACATGGCTTACGAAAAACGTATCTGTATTTTAAAACAGCTCAAAAAGGGATTTTCCGCAGACGGCAACGCACTCTCGGGCGTCGTCTATGCGGAACGGGTGGGGGAAGAACTCACCGTCACCCTCCGCATCCCCGGCCTCTCCGCCCTGAAAGAGGGCAGATATGTGCTGGTTTTGCAGGTCGGAGGCAAAAAATTCTGCCTCTCCGTTGAGGATGAGATGCGCATCGAACATGCCCCGTCCGTCAAGGGCGGTTTCGCCGCTCTCCTGTGCTTTGTCCGTTCGGACGCCGAAGCCGTCGCATTCGGCAGCTGCGGCAGCGAGAGGGCGGAAGTGTCGGCGCTCCTGAAATCTCTCACCGAGGCAGGCAGAAAGAAGCCCATTCCCACCCCCATGCCTCCCTATGCTCCCCCTGCGCCCTTGGAGCCCAACGTGCCCTTTGCACCCGGGGTGCCCCTTCCCGAAAAGCCCGCGGAGGAGGAACGTCCCTTTCGCAAAACCGCCTACGACGATGAAGCGATCGCAGAAAGCGACTACTATGAGCCGCTTCATGCAGATGAGGGCGGGGATGATCAAGTGCAAACAGAAGGAGAAAAAGCGGCGGGCAATGGCGATTCTGCAGAGGATGAAACTCCTTTCCTCCGCACAAGAGGCACGCTTACATACTACAAAGAGGTCCGCGACGAAATAGAGGCGGTGCTCAAAAAGTATCCCGCCGATACGAGGCTGAAGTGGGCCTTTCCGCAGTCTGAATGGGCACGGAGCGAAAAGTCGCTCATCGGGATCGTGTACGAAGAGGGGATCCCGCGGTATCTGTGCGTCGCATCGGAGGAGCCCGACCCCGCTCTGAAGGAAAAGAGCGTGTTTGTTCCCGCCTCGCCCTATTCGGACGGGCAGGGATTTTACGTCGTCTTTCAGGACGCCGACACCGGCGCCTATGTGACGGTAGAAGAGGGGTGAACGCAGTCCGCCCCCGCGCTCATCCTGAGCGTAGCGAAGGATCCCGTTAAACGCACGTGAGTCCGTTGGTTCAATGGGATTCTTCGGTCGGCTACGCCTCCCTCAGAATGAGCGGTCGGTGCGGCGTCATGCTGAGAGAGAACCCTCGGCGCCCCCTTGGAGGGGGAGCTGTCACGCAGTGACTGAGGGGGTGTCATTCCAATCTCCCCCGCCACAATTTTTCATTTTAAATTTTTAATTTTTAATTCAAAAAAGGCTCTGTCCATGTTTGGACAGAGCCCTTTTTCGTTACATAACTACGATATTTTTCTGGCGGAACAGTTCTTTCATGTCGGCGGGGAATTCATCGTCGGTGATGAGCACGTCGATGTCCTCGAGCCGCGCAAACGTGTGCGGCATGATCTTGCCGATCTTGGAGCTGTCGAGCATCATATACATTGTTTTTGCCTTGCGGCGGGCCATTTTGAGAAGGTCCGCTTCCACCATGGACCCGCACGAGAAGCCGATCTCGGGCGTGAATGCCGAGGCGGAGATGATGGCGAGTTCAAAGTTCGTGTTCTCAAAGTAATCCTTCGCAACGGGCGAGGCGGTGGAAAGATTGTCCTTGATGACCTGCCCGCCGAGGACGGTGACGCTCAGATTCTTCTTCTGCGCAAGTTCGATCGCAACGGCGAGGCCGTTTGTGAATACATGGACGTTGATGTCCGGCATTTCCTTTGCGAGACACATTGCCGTGGTCCCCCCGTCCATAAAGAGCGAGGTGTTCTCGTCGATGAGGGTGGACGCCTTTTGGGCGATGCGCAGCTTTGCGTCTGCATTGGCGGCAGTTTTCTTGGCATAGGGCTCCCCCGAGACCTTCTGCACTTCTTTCACGGACATTGCGCCACCGCGCACGCGGATGATACGCCCCTGCTGTTCTAATTGAAGAAGGTCACGCCGCAGAGTCATCTGCGATACGCCGGGGAAGAAGCCGTCGAGTTGCTCAAGCGTGAGTCTTCCGCGCTTGTCTAAGAGATCTGCAATCTCTTCAATTCGTTCCCGTTTCATAGTAACTCTCCTTAATGGAATTTTCCTTATAAGATACTATCATATTGTTTTACAATTTGCAAGCAAATTCACAAAATTGTATTATATTTTTTTGCATTTTTTCTTGAAATTTTAACTATATTATAAGAATTTATAATTTTTTATGATAAATTTTTTGATAATTTTCATCACAAAATTCAAAATGTCCGAAACAAACATTTTTTCTCCCCCCAAAAGGTTTGAAAGGACGTCTGAAATGGGGCCTTCTTCCCCTAAAAAAACGGTTGCTTTTTTCGCTTCGGAATGGTACAATTACCGTGTATGAGCTATACGATCTCTGCGCTTGACGACTATTTCATGGCGCATTACAGCGACTATACCCGCCTCGCCGCCCTTCAGGGGTACGAAATGCCCGATACGCTCGTCATCGGCAGAGACGGCACCGTGACAAAGAGGGACCCCTCCGTCATGCGTCTTTCCTTCCAGAGGAACAGAGAGGAGCTTTTGTCCCTTCTCAAGGAGGAGCAGGCGGACACCGACTATTCTTTCAGCTTCCGCTTTCTGACGGTTTCGGAAAAGTTCCGCCGCCCCTTTGAAAAGTACTCCTTTTCCAAGGTCCTTCCCAAGATCCTTGCTGGGCACAAGATCACGGCGGAGGAGGCGGGGGAGAGGCTTAAAATCGAGCCGCGCTTCTGGAAAAAAATCGTAAAGGGCTCCCTGTTTCCCGAAAAGAACACCGTTTTGGCCCTTGCGCTCGTGTGCGGATTCACGGCGGCGGACACCGAAAATATCTTTAACGCCTGCGGGTACGAGTTCGACGAAAAGAGCGTGCGCGACGTCGTTGTGCGGTTCCTGCTCGAACAGAGGGTGTTCTCCCCCGACCTCATCGCAGAGTGCCTCGGGGAATACAAGATCACAAGTCTGCCCATAAAATAATCAACCATATGCGCCGCTTTTTCATACAATGAAGGGTGTTTCGGAAGTTGAAAGCAGACATCGACGCCGCCATGAAAAACGACCCTGCGGCGCGCAGCCGTCTCGAAGTATTTCTCACCTATGCGGGGGTCAAGGCCCTGCGGGCGCACCGCGTGGCGGCATTCTTCCACAAGATCCATCTGAGGCTCCTCGCGCGGCTCATTGCCGAGAGGGCAAGGCGGAAGACGGGGATAGAGATCCACCCCGCGGCCAAGATCGCGGCGGGCGTGTTCATCGACCACGGCGCAGGCGTCGTCATCGGCGAGACGGCGGAGGTGGAGACGGGCGTCGTCATCTATCAGGGCGTCACGCTCGGCGGAACGGGCAAGGAGAGGGGGAAACGCCACCCCACGGTGAGAAAGAACGCCGTCATCTCCTGCGGGGCGAAGGTGCTCGGCGGGTTTGAGGTCGGCGAGGGGGCCAAGATCGGCGCGGGCGCGGTCGTTCTGCACGAAGTCCCGCCCTACGCCACCGTCGTCGGCATCCCCGCCCGCGTAGTAAAAATCACCCCGTCTCGCTCATCCTGACCCTGAGCGTAGTCGAAGTGATCCCGTGAAACGCACGGAGGCAACTGCTCATCCTGAGCGCAGCGAAGGATCCCGTTAAACGCACGGAGGTCCGTTGGTCTAATGGGATTCTTCGGTCGGCTACGCCTCCCTCAGAATGAGCGGTCGGTGCGTC
>CANRDK010000073.1 GCA_947629345.1 uncultured Clostridia bacterium | reverse complement strand
CTTGCCCGCCCCCTGCGTAAGGGGGCGGGGTAGGGGTGGGGGTACGCCCTTAAACGAAGTCCGCGCTCATCCTGAGCCTTCCTCTTGCCCGCCCCCTGCGTAAGGGGGCGGGGTAGGGGTGGGGGTGCGCCCTTAAACGAAGTCCGCGCTCATCCTGAGCTTCCTCTTGCCCGCCCCCTGCGTAAGGGGGCGGGGTAGGGGTGGGGGTACGCCCTTAAACGAAGTCCGTCGGTCTACGAGATCCCCTCGCTACGCTCGGGATGAGGATGGACTCCATGCCCCCACGCGCTCATCCTGAGCGTAGCGAAGGATCCCATGAAACCAACGGAGCTTATCTCGTTTAGCGGGATTCATCGCTGCGCTCTGAATGAACGGCCGAGTGCGTCATCCCGTCTCTCCCGCTCATCTTGCCCAGTCCCCAAAACAAAATAACAAATGTTATATAACATATGTTATTTTCTGAACTTTGCCGACAGAGCTCCCATCACAAAAACAGATAGATCCCGCGGAAGGCGAGCACGAAGCAGTAGACGTTCAAGACGGCCAAGAGGGGCATAAAAATCATCAGAAACAAGTTCCCGAGGCGGAACCGCATGATGAACATGGAGGCGTACACGGCGATCGCGCCGCCCAAAAAGGCCGCGAGCAGCAGTTTTCCGTCCCCCTTGATCGTCCCGTCCGCCTCATACCCTTCCTTCTGCGATTTGAGAAAGCGGAACGCATAAAAATTCACGGCGAGAATATATACGCCGAAGCAAACATATAAAATCGTCATAGGGTCATTTACAGTATTGCCCCTTTTCCGAAAAAGAGCGCATCGACACACCATTTTTTCATTTGGAGGAAGATATGCAGTCATTAAGAGAACTTTATAAAATCGGCCGCGGCCCCTCAAGTTCCCACACCATGGGTCCCGAACGTGCCGCAAGGGACTTTTTGTCCCGCTGTCCCGATGCGGAGAGCTACCGAGCCACTCTCTATGGCTCCCTCGCGCTGACGGGAAAGGGCCACCTCACCGACAGGGCGATCATCGATGTCTTTGAGGCTGCAGGCAAGAAGATCGAGGTCGTGTTCGACCCCTCGGACAAGCCTCTCGAACACCCCAATACGATGACCCTTGCAGGCTTGAAAGCTGACGGCGTCACCATTCTCTCCGTCACCTATCTCTCGGTGGGCGGGGGAACCATCCGCGTCGTCGGCGAACCCACAGCTGAGCCCAAAAACGTGTACATATTTCGCGATTTTTCGGAGATCATGCGCTATTGTGCCGCCCAAAATGTCTCCCTCCAACAGGTCGTCTATGACGTTGAGGGCGAGGGGATCAAGACATTTTTGGGGGAGATCTGGCACTCCATGAAGGGGACGATCTACCGCGGCATCACCGCCGAGGGGACCCTTCCCGGGACGCTGAAAGTTGCCCGCAAGGCCAAAATTTTATTTGAGACCACCATGCCCGACGAGGAACCCGAGGAGCGTGAAAAACGCCAGCTCTGCGCGTTCGCCTTTGCCACGGGCGAGGAGAATGCAGGTGGCGGAACGGTGGTCACTTCTCCCACTTGCGGGGCGAGCGGCGTGCTCCCCGCCGTGCTCTTTTATCTCTCCAAAAAGCACGGTTTCAGCGATAATAAGGTCATCGACGCCCTCGCCGTGGCGGGCCTGATTGGTGTCACTGTGAAACAAAATGCCTCCGTCAGCGGTGCCGAAGCGGGCTGTCAGGCAGAGATCGGAACTGCCACTTCCATGGCCGCCGCGGCCGTCTGTACCCTCTTCGGTGCAGGCGTCGATCAGACGGAATATGCCGCCGAAATCGCCCTCGAACACCAGCTCGGCCTCACTTGCGACCCCATCTGCGGCTATGTGCAGATCCCCTGTATCGAACGCAACGCCGTCGCAGCCATGCGTGCCCTCGAGAGCGCCGAACTCGCCAAGATCCTCACGGGCACGAGAAAGATCTCCTTCGACCTCGTTGTCAAGACCATGTACGAGACGGGCAGGGACATCAATGCTCGTTACCGTGAGACGAGCGAAGGGGGCCTCGCAGCCTATTACAAGGTCAGCTGACGGCAGAATTCCGAAAATATATTTAACTTTTAGGCCAAAAATGTGTTTAAAAACTATTGACATACCCTTAGAATTTGTGATAGAATGCATAATGTATCGGAATATGTCGAAATGTATCCACCACTCGGCGCCCTTCTCGGCGCCCTGCTCGGCGCCCCTCTCGGCATGCCCCCTCCCGAGGAGGGGGGTAGGGGGGTGGGCAACCTCCCCGCCGACAGTCCCGATCATATTCCCCACAAGGCAACGACGGCATACCATGCCGATGTAATATATAAGGAATAAATCCGTAAGGAGAAAAAATATGAAAGAAAAGAACTTAAGTTTGGCAAGAAAGATTTTGCTTGCCTTGCTTGCGGTGTTGGTGGCCGTAGGCGCGTTTTTCGGTGTCATTTCGATGAACCGCAACGGCGTCGGCAACACTGTGGAGGGAGCTCTTTCCGCCTCGGCGGCTGAGACCCACACCTTCACAGATGCACAAAAACCGGTTGCCGATAAAGTGACGGCCGAATACCAAAAATTGGTCACAGAATTGGGCAAGGAAGAGGAGCATCCTCGCACCATGGTTTTTCTCAACGAAGAGTTGGAAAAGCTGTACGGGGAGATCGAAAAAACTACCGATGGACAGGGACTGAAAAATCTTGAATCCAGCTATCAGCAAAGGTTGAAAGTTGCGCTCAATAAGGGCCTCGCGATAGAGGACCTTGTTTCTGCGTATAATGCGATCACCGGTAAGACGATTACGTTCAATACAACGGGTGATATCTTCACCGTTGTGAACGACGCTACCAACCCTGGTCCTCTTTTGACGGAAATGCAGACAGCGATCACGGCTATCAAGAATGCGACCCGTATTCAGGGCGAACACATTGTCACCGTCAACGACACGTTGAAAGCTGCCGTCCTCGATATCCTTGCAAAGGGTGTTGTTTGGTCGGACGACGATTCCGCAGACGTAAAGGACTACATTGAGAATGTTACCGATAAGGTCAATAAGGCGACAGCGACGGATGAGGATACGCATATCGACGTCCTTACGCCCGTTTCAAAGACGAGACTGGACGATAGCGAAGGCTCAAAGGAGGAATTCGGAACCGTTTCCGCCAAATTAGCGTCCCAGCGCGGAGAAGAGTTCCAGACCGCGGAAGGGCAGTACGAAAAGATTTGTGCCCTTCTCGGCGAAACGGTCGGAACGTTTGAACTGGGCAAAGATGACGAGCAGAAAACTCTTCCCACGAACTGCAAGAACGTCAACGATGCGCTCAAGGCCGCGCTTGCAGCAGTTCTTACGCCCACATCCACAGCGCAAGAGGGAGATGATGCGCCCGCTACAAAGACAGCCCTTCAAGAGCATTACGAGACTTTGATGGGAACGCTCGGAAGCTTGATCGACACAGCGAATGCTGCAGGCAATGTTTCAGATGGACTCTACGACGCAGTACTCGAGGCCGAAAACACAAGGCTCGCAGACACCAAGACTGCAGCGCATACAGCTTACGAGGGCGAGACGGGCTATTACAAGACCTTGACCGATAAAGGCATTACCGATGAAGAAAAGCTGTCTCTCAAAGATATCGAAATCGCAGAGGGCGGTAGCGTCAACACTGCACTCGCAGAAGTCAACACCGCTTTGAGGGATGCCATCCTCGGGCTTCTTACGGACTTGTATGACGAAACAACCGATTCCGCCGATACATTGAAGTATATCAATGACATCAAGGATTTGGTCACTGCTGCGGCTGGAAAACCCAATGACTTTACAGGCCTTTCCGATTATGAGATTCTGCAAGCGGCAGATGCTGCGACTCAGAAGCCCGAAATTAAGCTCAGCGGCGTTGTCTCTAAACTTTCCGACATGCGCAAAGGCGAACTTGAAGCTGCGCAAACCGCCTATAAGGCATACTATAAGGAACTCACCGGGCATGATTATGCTACGGACGAGGCCACGTTGGCTGATGATCTTAAAGTTGAAAAGATTACCAACCTTGTCACAGTCGAGGGACAAGACGAACCTCAGGACGGCGGTATCAGCGCCATCAACAAATCCTTGGCCGACACCGTCACCGCCCTCATCAAGAGTCTTCTCAAGGTTACTGAGACAACAGTTGACGATGCGAAAGTAACGACCAACTACGACTCCAGCGCCGTCGTTGGTATCATCAATGACGGTGTGAGACAGGTCGAAAACGATCTTGAAGCTGCGAAAACGAATATGACCGCCCTTGTCAATGCCCTTGGAACCGTTGTGGATGGCAAAGTCGGCGGTACGATTGGTGCATTCAAGGGTACGCTTTATGGTAAGATCGCCGAGGAAATAGATGCTGCCAAGGCTACCGTTACGGCTGCGTTTAACGCCCTGTTTGGCAATGCCACCGAAGCTCAAAGGGCTAAATTGACAGAGCAGCTCAATACAATTAGCGCTAAGACGCTGTATGAATTGAACGAGCAGGTTGTTGCTGCAGTCAAAGCGCTCATTGGCGAAGCTACGAACGTAGATAATTTGGCTGATGACGTAAAGACGACCGCAGAAGGCTTGGTGGATGCCGCACTCGAGACGGCTCATAGCACCAGTGCCACAAAGACGAACCCCGTAGCGATCGTGCTTGCCGATTCAATCTTTACCACTGTAAAGAATGCTGTCGATCTTCAGAATGCGAAGAACGAGGCAAACACTAAACTTGACACTTTAAAGAGAGAAATTGTAACCGCTTGTAATTGTTATACCGATCTGCTCCCGACGGATACGAATAGCCTTGAAGCAAAGCTTACGGCTGCGAAAGGCGAAGTCGACAAGTGCACGACTATCGATGCAGTTACGGATGCTTTGAACAATGGTATTACGTCTTTGCTCAACGCAGCCGCAAAGGCGATCGCTGTGGCGGAATATGCGAAGAGCTATGATGCCATCTTTGGCGCAAGCCATAGTGGTCGTCAGGATGCAGTGAATGCATTCAAGACAACGATCAGAGAAGGTTATACCGAAACTGTAGACTTCAATGCTCTTCTGACAACTGAACTCTCAACTTTGATTGGCACGCGCGCAGGAAATGCCGCAAAAGGTTCCAAGGTTAAGGCCATGGAAACGGAGATCAAGGGCCTGCTGACGAGTGAAAAGATCAACGCCAACAAGGAAGCGGGCACCGTATATCAGGTATTGGCTAAGTTCTCCGAAATTCTTGACAAAGCAAACGAAAAATTCGAATTCGCCAAGGCGCAGGATGATGCCGTAGCGGCAATCGTTACGGCTTTGGATGAACTTGCAAAGAAGTACTATACCGCTAATTTGGATCCTCAGCCGGATGAAGCGAAAGCAAGAATGTCCGATACCGACTGGAATGCTTTGACCGCCGCCGCAGACGCCGAAAAGACCACCATCAATGGCTATAAGTATGGTGATAAGATCAGCGCGGAGAGTCAGGATCTCGTTACTACAGACACGATCCGCCAAGTTAGTGACGCCGCGATCTCTGCCGCGAAGCTTGCCGCATGGAAAGCCGTCGCCAAAAATGAATTCATCGAGAGCATGAAAGCGGCGGGTTATAATGAAGTAACAGCTCAACAGATTACGGACTTTGAAGCAACACTGGCAGGAAAAGAAACAATCGCGGATATCAACGATGCTTTAAAAGCTGGAATTGTCGCTGCTTTACATAAGGCAATGGACAATAAAGATAGCACTGACATCACAGATTTGATTGGGTCGGTTGTCCAGAGTAGTGATAGAGGATTAAATCAGAATAAATATGCCGATGCAACGAAGAATAATGATATCTATGCTTTCTCTACGGAGTTAAAATCCGTTTTCGAAGACTTCGCACAGCAAGTAAGCGAAAAGAGGACTGCTCAAAAAGACGGTGCTGCTAAACTTTATAAGGCATACTACAAATTGCTTACCGGTTCAGAGGAGGATCCCGATACTCAACTGATCGGTCAGCAAGCCAATCTTACAGACTTAAAGGGTAAACTGACGGAGCTTGTCGATGGCCTCTTTACTGAGTTCAAAAAGGGCTATACAGAATATTCCAAGACCGCTCAAGACAAGATCGTTGCTGCAAATACCGCTGCAGACGAACAGATCGCGGGAGTAAAAGAATCATTCCCCGAAGATGCTGATGCTACCACCAAGGGCTTAGCTGAGGCGATTGCAAAGCAGGTTAAGGATGAGCAAGGCGCTGCCCTTGCCGCATTGAAGGCGTACTATACCGCATTGAGCCAGGGATTGAAGTCGGAAGATGCTCTTGCAGGCTCCCTTAAGACGGAAGTGGAAAAGTACGTCACAATCGCACCGGAGGGAGACACCTGGACATGGAAGGAAGTCACGGCGACGACGAAATTCAACGATCTCCGTGGTAAGTTGGAAACGGCTGTCAAGAATCTGCTGACGACGTATCAAGGAAATGATACTGCGGAAAATAGTGA
Source organism: uncultured Clostridia bacterium (assembly GCA_947629345.1). Classification (GTDB taxonomy): domain Bacteria; phylum Bacillota; class Clostridia; order Christensenellales; family Borkfalkiaceae; genus Gallimonas. The sequence continues at coordinate 3,838 of CANRDK010000073.1, read as the reverse complement.
GATCGCAAAGATCGTCACGTCGATCCAGGGTAAGATCAATGCTTACTTTGCTCCTACAGCCGAGGAAGATGGCGCGAAGCCCACACCTTTGACCGATTGGGCTACAACTCTTTCTGATGATTTGGCTTTGATCGGCGCAGAGGCAAATGCGAGAATCAGCCTTGAGATCGAGCGCAACACCTACCTTGCGAATCTTGATGCCGCGTTTGGTGGTATCCAAGAAGATGCAAATTATGACAGAGCTTATAACAAGGGCGCTCTTAGTACGTTGTATGAAAATGCGCTCGAGGCTGTCAATGCTGTTGCATATGACGATGAAGCGGTAAAAGATTGGGATGAGGCAGGCGATTGGCAATCGGGCTACGCAACTACATTGGGTAATCTCACGGCAGAATATAAAAAGTATGTACCCGATGGTGATGACGCGTTGAACGCATTCGAGAAAGCGCTCTATGCTTGGATTGCTGTAAATGAGCAAATCATTGCAACGAAAGCCATTCAGGGCAATTACGAATCCGAGCAAGCTGAACAGCAAGCCGCTGAAACCCTGTATGCTTCTTATGCGACAGAAGACGGTAATATTTCCAATATCAATTCTACACTTTTGACCGCAGTCAAATCGTTGTTAGATGGTTTTGCGGGCGCCGATACAGCGGCTGTTGCTGAAGCATACAAAAATGCGATGGACAATGCCGGAGGAGAAGGTAAGTCGTTTACGACTTTGACAGCGGCTGAGGGCGATGTCATCGTGAAGCTCAACGATCCCGCGAACAATATCGTTGGAAATATTGTGAAAGAGGTCAACGATCAGAGAACGGAAGACAAACTGACTGTTCAGGACGCTTATCTTGATGCGTACACTGCGATCTATGGCGGTGAACCTTACGGCGACAACGTTAAGCCTGAAGATATTGCGGATGAAAACGTAAGGGCCGCTTACGTTGCAATCGGCAATACGACCAACTTCGCCGCGGCAATTGCAAAATTGCAGGAAGAAGTCGGCAAACTTCTCGAAGGTGCTCAGCTCAAAGACGCGGATGGGAATGTACTTGATTCCGCAAACGTTCAGAATTCTTTCAAAGCCGCAAAAGATAATGTCAATATCGCATTTGCTAAGGACAATATACTTGAAGAGCTTGGAAAGGCCTTTACATTTGTCGAAGGTGAGCAGGCTGAGAGTAAGACCCTTTACGATGTTGTCACGGCTCAACGTAACGCCGAAAGGGATGCCGCAGTTGCTGAGTATACGCTTGCTTACGAAGCTCTGTTCGGTGACTCTAAAGACTTAGACACAACCGTTATTGACGGAGACAGCACCAAAGCTGTGAATGATGCTCTCATCGAGGCGGTGAAGAACCTCTTCAAGAACTATGTCACCAACAACAAAACCGTTACCAAAGAAGTCCAAGATATCCTTGATACATACATTGGTAAGGTCGTTGATGGTGTACTGGGAACAGGTTCGTTTGACGCGACGCCCGGTGGCAATGGTATCTCTGACCTTGTCAGTTCGACGACAGCTGAAAACGTGACGACCTATAGCGGCCTTGTCGTCCAAGCGAAGGAAGCTATTGATGCTCAGTGGACAGCTGAGGCCAATGCCGTTATCGATGCGTATAAAGCGGCTTACAATGCCATCACCGGCAATGACGTCCCTGTCGATGCGCAAGGTGTCATCTCCGATGCAGATGCTAAAAAGGACATTGAGGATATCACTGCAGCAACTACGACGGAAGCCAAGAATGCTCTCCTGAAAGATAGAGTGCATGCACTTCTTGTGAAGAAGCTCGCAGGCTACGACGCCACGAATGATGCCCAAGAGATCACCGATTATCTCACCAGCAAAGAGGCCGTCAAAGAGGGTGAGAAAACCGCTTGGTCAGAAATCAACAATATCCAACCGAACGACAAGGGCATTTCCGATCTGACCGCAGCGATCACCGCAATTAAAAATGAATACAGAGCATTCATCGCTAAAGAGCAGGATGCGGCGGCGAGCCAGTACGTTGATGCTTACAACTATTATAACGGAACGCAGTTCACATATAATGCAGGAGGAACTGTAACGGGCGGAAGCAGCGTTCCCGAAGCACTCAACACTGCAATCAGTAAGATCAGGAATCCCCAAGGCGAAAACAAACAGCATGCCGCATTCTTCAATGCCGAGCTCATGACTCAGATCAAGGCGTTGATTGCTGGGTATGTCGATGCGGACACAGACAGCAAGGCTGTTCAGGAGCTCGTCACGGAGCATTCCGGATATGTTGATGGTGCTGCGCATGGCAATAACGGTATCAGCACATTCATTACGGTTGCTGAAGATGGGACCAAGTCCGGCATCGTTGTAACGGCGAAGAAGGAAATCGATGATACGAGAGCACAAGAACTCATCGATGCGAAGAATGCTTACCTTGCGGTTGTCAACGCATTCGAGGGTACTGCTTATGCGCTTAAGGCAGACGGCACTCTCGATCTCAAAGCGGACGAAACTGCTCCCGAGTATATCACGGCTGCACTCACTGCAATCAAAGCGGCGAATACCAAGGCTGCCATCGACGCTCTCAAGACGCAGATCGGAACGTTCCTTACTACCAAATTCAATGATAAGGATTCTGCGACTGTCACGGCATATCTCAGCAAGTTGAATACTGCGCTCGCCGCAGCGATCAAGAACGAAAATGCCGACCGTGCGGTTCCCGTGTTCACAGATGAATTCGCGCTCGAGCTTAAACTCAGCGATACGGAAACGCTCACGACGTTCAAGGGCGCTGTTGCCAAGTTCTACAGCTTGGTGAAAGCCGACAATGCAACCGTTCAGGCAAACTTTGTCATCGCATTCAACGCATTCAAGATGCTTACGGGTCTTGAACTCACGGTTACGGAAGGAAAGCTCTCGATTACCGACACCGCCCTTCAGGCTGACTATGAAGCTATCGGCAAGGCTGCAACGCTGAAAGAGGCAAACGAAAAGTTTGCAGCTTTGATGAAGAAAGTCATTGAGACTTACGTCCAGCACACAAAGAAGGGCGAGGGCAAGGATGCGAAGGTCGAGATACTCGATTCTGCGACATATACGGGCATCGTTGATGAGTGCATTAAAGAGAATGGCTCGATCGACGCGGCTTTGGGTAGAGCGAACGGCACAACGATTACGCCCCTCAAGCTGACCAATCTCATGTTGACTCTCAACACGACACTCTATGCGCAGTGGTCTTATGAGATCGCGGCGGCAAGGAACACTTACCTCTACGTCTACAACACGATGAACGGTCTCAGCGGAGACAAAGCTGTTACCGCGAGCGCCGAAGCTGTCAAGGCTGCGATCACTAAGATCGAGGCCGCGAAGAACGCTTCCGAACTCAACAATGTTGTGTTTGAACAGGTCAAAGCGCTTCTCACTAAGCTCGCTGAGCCCGAATCCAAGAACACGAAGGCTTACTTCGACCTTGTGATTGGCACGCCGGCAGTGGCAGCCACTGAAAAAACAGAAGCTAAGCCTGCAACAGGCCTTACGGCTCTGTATGAGGCCGCAAACAAAGACGCTGCCCGCGTGGCCATCAACTGGAATGATGCAACCAAGTTCACCGTCGGCGAAGATACAGATCGGACTTTCGCAAATGTGTATGCTAAGCTCGTGGCCGACAGGCTTGCAGCTCGCGAGGCGGCCGTGGGAGAATACATCGAGGCCTACAATGCCGCGAAGGGTTTGAACGACAAATATACTGTCGCTGGCAAGGATGGCAAAGTCACGGTCGCTTTGGAAGATACGACCGAAGGGGCCGAAATCCCCGCGGAGATCGAGAGCTTCGTTGCTCTTGTGAACGAAAAGACGACCGCA
>CANRDK010000072.1 GCA_947629345.1 uncultured Clostridia bacterium | reverse complement strand
CACTTGTGCGCCGCCTGTAATGATTAGGGCTATGCCCGAAAATGAAATACCACCCGCTTCGCGGGTGGATTATTATTTTTACAGACAGTCAAGAGCATTACAGGGCAGTATCGTGACGATTGAAATATTTGCTTGACACCAAGCGGCTATTTATTCCACGGTGCTCTTGACACGAGCCTCGCAGACGTGCGGTATTTATGGCAATGCGCCAAGTATCCCGCCCCTGCGGGGCTTTTTTCTTGCCTTTGGCAAACAGCCTACCGCACGTCTTTCTCATGTCAAGAGCCTTTCGCGGCATAAACCGCCGCCGTTCATGAATGTTTTTCGGGCAAAATAAAACAACCCAAACCGAACAAAGTAGTTCAATTTAGGTTGCTAATGGTGGACCTGCGGAGAGTCGAACTCCGGTCTTACAGAGTTCAAGTGCGGACACTACACGCTTAGTCTGTGGTCAGTCTCGCACGGAAGGAGCCCGCAGACAAGCTCTCTTCCGCACATATCTCCGAAATGCCTTGCCTCTCGGGGGAGATCCGCCGAAGGGCAACGTTCCCTACTCAATTACGCCCTGTCCCCGACCGTAGGCCTTCGGGGAAGGACGGGGCAACCCTTAGGTTAAGCCGCAAGCGCTACGCGGCGAGCGGAAGCTCTGCGCGCGGAAGCGCGTCTGCTGGATTTATCGTCAGCAATTAAAATTTTTCCGTTTTTGCGGAGCCGAGCCTCCGACGTGCGTCCGTCACCATCCGCCTGCAATCGAATCCGTAACAGGCCCATGGATCGATACTATAGTATATGATTTTTCCGAAAAAGTCAAACAAAAAGAGAAAGCGCGGAAACTTTTTGTAAAAGTTTCCGCGCTTGTTGTTCATTTTTTAAATCTCCGTGGTAGGAGGGGTAGGATAATATTCCGAGGGCCCGAGTTTATCGCCGACCCACCGAGGCATCGCCTTCTTATAGTCGAAGTTCTTAAAGTCGTAGCCCGAGTTGAATACATCCAAAATATCGATATACGTGTTGAATCCATCCCCATAGGTCACATACTTCCTATCTCCGTGGTAGTTGTCGTAGTAGGTGATATATTGGATATATTTCATGCTGTATTCAAAGGACATCTGTGTATCGATATACTTCCATACGTCATAGGATTTCTTGTGTCCGCCGCCTTTTTCGTCAGAAAGGATGAGCCCGGGTAAGAAGTTGCCGCCGGGTTCGCCGCCTTCTTTCCACAAATCCTTCAGTCTGTAATAGGCATAGACCTTTACGCAACTAAGTTGGGAGGCCTTATACCAAGTATAAGCGATCATGGCCGCCTGAATGCTTTGGGCGATGTCGTCGCTGTCTGTTGTCTCATAGCCGGCGCCAAAGCCGTAGTAGTGCGAGGAGGAGACGCCAGATTCGGTGAGGAACACATCTCTCGGTTTCCCTTCGTAGAGATTCTCTTCCCTGTTGAGGAACAGGTCGATAATCTCGAGGTTGGAATAGGTGAGGAAGGAGGAGGTGTCGGGGTCACCTGTCATTCCTCCATATTGGTGGTCGCCGAATGCTTCGCCCGTATCGTACTCGAGCATTCTCGTTGCGGGAAGAGAGTAGCAATAGGGGTGGGGAGCGATGCCCCAGTTGAAGTCGCCCTCGCGCTTGCTCTTTGCATTGAGCAATTCAAGGATTTGTTTCGGAGAATAATTTCTTTCGTTGAAGCCGGAAGTGTTGCCGGGCTCTACCCACGAGTGGGTGAGAGTGGTGGTCACCTGAATGTCGGGGTTGTACTTCTTGACGGCGAGGTCCGCAATGCGCAGGCACCTGCCGTATTCCTCCACATATGTTTCGACGGGCTGGTGGTCTTTCGCGATGCGGAAATAGTCCCCTTCGAAGTCGATCTCATTGCCAATCACATAGGTGGAAATATAGCCCTTGCTGCCTTCGGCTCCCGAATATCTCTGTGCGAAGAACTCCATCGTTGCGGCCCACCATTCAAGTCCGCCCTCATTGGAGGTGTTATAACCGGCGATCCCGGGGGTACCGATATCCCACGCGCCGAATTCCCTATAGGTCATGGCCTCGGGCATGACTTGGCTGCCATGGATATAAACAACGACAATAATGTCCATTTTTAGATTTGAATAGGTTTGGACGATATTATCAAAAGCATCGACACGGCTTTGATGGAAGTAGAACGTTTTTCCGTTGAGCTGGAAGCCGACTGCATCTGCCGACCCTGCCGATGCATCGGGGTAATAGAAACCATCAAGGCAGAAGTCCCATCTGGCGTGCTGTGCGCCGAGGTCAATGGCTGCGTTCACATCCTCGGCAAGGACGCCCTTCATGGTGGTGATTTCATTCATATATGCGGGAGCGCTTTCACTGCCGTTTTCCATGGGTTCCAAGACCTTGGAGACATAGTAGGGGCCCTTCAGGAGCATGTTGTCCTTCACGAGATAGTACTTGTCGTACAGGCGGTCGCGCTGGCCGTCGAGACGGGCCACTTCGATGGTGACGTCCTCGCCGAAGTCCTCACTCTTGTACTCTCCGACCTCTGTTCCCTCGGAGTAGTGCTGGGACATCCCGTGGGATGCGTCGCCCTGATAGTATTCATACGTCTCCATGGAGACGAGCTTTGCGCCGTTTGCGAGGACGTCGTCCTCACCCGTGATCTTCACGGTGATCTTCTCTCTGTTCGCAGAGACGGTGACGGAGAGGGTCTTTTTCCACTGTGCCGTGAACACAAGGGGCATATCCTCCTCGGGAAGATCTTCTGCCGTGAGCGTGACCTCGAGCGTCTTGCCCAAATCCTTGCCGTTGAGGGACCAACCCTTGAATTCCCAGCCGTCGCAGGCGGGTTCATCCAAAATTTCAATTGTATTGTTGGAGGGATCGAGGGAGACCGTGCCGCTGAATGTGGGCCAATTCTCAACTTCAGCCTCGCCGACCTTGGCCTTGTCGAAGGACACATTGTATTGGTTTGCCGTGTACTGCGCTTCGAGCGTGACGGTATCCTCTTTCGCATCGTTGAAGTCTACCGTGTAGGTGTACTTGCCGTTGTCGGCGGCGACGTCCTTTGTGCCGACCTTCCAGCCTGCAAACGTGTAGCCCTTGGCGGCGGGGACGGTTGCGGGAAGCTCAATGGCTGTCTCGCTGATGACGGGGTCCTGCTCAGGCGCTGCGGCGTCTTCGGCTGCGTGATCGCCCAAATCATATGTGATGGTGTACTTGACCCTTGTCCAATGTGCCGTGATGGTGACATTGCCCTTCACGGTATAGGTGGCTTCGGTGAGTTTTGCCGTATCGATATACCATCCGTCGAACACATAGTCGATCGCGGCGTTCGGCGCTGCGGCAACGGGGATCGCCGTGCCGTAGGAGACGGAGCCGTGCTGAGGGACAAGTTCGCCCTCTGCCGCATGATCGCCCAAGTCGTAGGTCACGCTGCAGACCGCTGCCTTCCAGTGTGCCGTGATGGTGACGTCCCCCTGAACGCTATAGGTGGCGTCGGTGAGCTTGGCGGAATCGGCATACCATCCGTCGAATTCCCAGCCCGCTTCCGCTTTGGGAGCCTCGGGCACATTTACTGCCGTGCCCTTGGTAACGGGTTCCTGCGTGGGAACGGCGGCATCCTCTGCCGCATGATTGCCGAGTGAGTAGGCCACGGTGTAGGTCACCTGCTTCCAGTGTGCCGTGATGGTGACATTGCCCTCTACGAAATAGGTGGTATCGGTGAGCTTGGTGGAATCCACATACCAGCCGTCGAATTCCCACTCTGCCTCTGCTGCGGGAGCATTGGGCAGCGCGATCGCCGTATCCTTGGCAACGTAATCGCGCGCGGGAGCGGTTGCACCCTCTGCGGCATGGTCGCCCAAGTCGTAGGTCACGGTGTATCTGTTCTGCTTCCAGTGCGCCGTAATGGTGACGTCGCCCGTCACGGTGTATTGATCTGTGAGCTTGACGGAACCTGCATACCAGCCGTCGAAGTCCCACTTTGCCTCTGCCGCGGGAGCTGCGGGAAGGGTGATTTCCGCATTCTTTGCAACGGGATCCTGCGTGGGAACGGTTGCGTCCGCTGCGGCATGGTCGCCGAGCGAGTAGGTCACGGTGTAAGTGATCTGTTTCCAGTCTGCCTTGAGCGTAACGTCGTGTGCGGGCATCCTGAATTCAAAGCCCACAGGCACCTTCGTCGTGCCGTCGAGCCAACCGTCAAAGACGTATTCGTCCCTGCTCAGACCTGTCCCTGCGCGCACGGTGAACATTTCGTTCTCCGCATAGCTGCCGGCAGCGGGAGCTGTTCCCGTGCCGCCGTTCGCATCGTAGGTGAGCGTGTACTTCGTCTCGGCCTGTTCATTGCCGTCGCATGCCGACAGGACTCCGATCCCGAGGCAGAGCGCCAGCGCAAGTACCAGAATGTACCATAGGTGCTTTCTCATTTTCTTCTCCTGTTATAAGATATTTTGTTTTGCAACTTACGAATTATTCTCCCATCTTTGCCGCATGTGTCGTGCGGGCTTCTGAGTTGCAAACATATACCATTATATGGAAATTTATTTTTTTGTCAAACGGATTGAAAATGGATTTTCTGTTTTGGAGGAATGTGCCTCGGGGGGGGGTGGAATAATTATAAATTTTATCATTTTAAAAGGTAAAAATGGTAATCATTCATAAAAATCGGACGGAACTATTTGCTGGCGTTATAGCCCCTCGGCAAAATGGCGGCCGATCGATAGAAATATCAAATATTTCAAAAAAATGTTGCAACGGGGTCGGTTTTTGGGCAAAAAGACGTCGGTTTTTTCCGCTTTTCTTTTTTTGAAATACAAAAAATCCACTTGCATTTTTCGTATGTGTGGGATATAATAGGAGAAGTGCTCGGGCACACATGCGCCCGTGCAAAGCAAAAGATCACGGAGAAAATATGGAAAAGGAACTCAGGACGGAGAGCGATTCAGTCGGAGAACTCTCCCTCGACAGCGGCGCGTATTACGGCATTCAGACCCTCCGCGCCAAGGAAAATTTTGAGATCACGGGCACAAAATTGACGTTTGCGTTTGTGCGCAACGTCGTCATCATCAAAAAGGCGGCGGCCATCGTCAATAAGGCCTACAAACTTTTGGATGAGAACAAGGCAGACGCCATCATCAAGGCCTGCGATGAGATCCTCCACGGCAAGCACAGGCGGGACTTCATCGTGGACGCCGTGCAGGGCGGCGCGGGGACTTCGGCGAACATGAACGTCAACGAGGTCATCGCCAACATTGCCATCGAGTACTTGGGGGGCAAGAAGGGGGACTACTCCGTCATCAGCCCCAACGACGACGTCAACATGGAGCAATCCACCAACGACGTCATCCCCACGGCGGGCAAGCTCACCGTGCTCACGCTTTCCCGCGACCTGCTCTCCGAGCTCGGCCGCCTCAACTGCGCCCTCCTCAAGAAGGCGCAAGAGTTCGACGGCATCCTCAAAATGGGCAGAACGCAGCTGCAGGACGCCGTTCCCATGCGGCTCGGGCAGGCGTTCCACGCCTTCGCGACGTCCATTTCGCGCTCGAAGGAGCGCATCGAAAATTCCCTCGGCGAAATGCGCACCATCAACATGGGCGCAACGGCCATCGGCACGGCCATCACCGCCAAGGAGGCATATTTTTCCCATATCACGGAGGAACTTTCCCTCCTCACGGGAGAAAAACTGCGCCGCGCGGAGGACCTCTTCGACGGCACCCAGAACGTGGACAGCTTTGCGGCCGTGTCGGGAACGCTCAAGGCGCTCGCCATCAACCTCTCCAAGATGTGCAACGACCTTCGTCTCATGTCGAGCGGCCCCCGCACGGGCCTCGGAGAGATCATTCTGCCCGCCAAGCAGAACGGTTCCTCCATCATGCCGGGGAAGATTAATCCCGTCATTCCCGAGGTCGTCAATCAGGTGGCTTTCCTCGTCATCGGGCACGACGTCACCGTCACGATGGCGGCGGAAGCGGGGCAGCTCGAACTCAACGCCTTTGAGCCCGTCATCTTCTATCAGCTCTTCGAATCCTTTAAAGCTCTGACGGGGGCGATCAGGACGCTGACCGAAAACTGCATCCTCGGCATCACCGCCAACCGCGAACGCTGTGCCGAATGGGTGAACCGCAGCGTCGGCATCGTCACCGCCCTCAATCCCTATATCGGCTACCTCAAGGCGGCGGAGATCGCCAAGGAATCCCTCAAAACGGGGGAATCCATCCGCTCCATCGTCCTCCGCGATGGGCTCATGGACGAGGAAACGCTCGATAAAGTTCTCGACCCGCTCCTGCTCACCGATCCCTTCGGGAAACAGTAAAATTTGCAACTTATGTGCGAAAAACGCGATGTTTCTGCCCCGAAAAAATTTCGCTGAAAGTTCAAAAGAATCATCGTAATAGTCAAAATTGTCGAATTTTGTACAAAATTCGACAATTTTATTTTCAAAATTTTTTATTTTTGTTCAAAAATCACTTTACAAATGAAAAAATGCGAATTATAATTGAATCCAGAGGCGGAAAATGAAAGAAATTGTTGTGTTGGGTGACGGGAAACTTACAAATGACCTGAAACACATCATGGGCAAAAATTTTTCTGTCACACAGGTGCAGGTTACAGACTTGATCGGCGGGAATGCCCCGTCTGCGGCGGTGCTGCGGATCAGAGAGCTCTCCGATCTGAACAAAATGGAGGGGAAGCGCGTGCCCTTCATCGTTGTGGCCGACAGCGCGGAGGAAGAACTTCTCGACCGTGCCGTCGAGCTCGGCGCAAAGTACTTTTATGTTGCGCCCGTTCCCGCGGAGACGCTTGCCCTTCGGCTCGAATGGCTGGCGCGGGAGGAGTGCGCGGTGCAGTCATACGATGAGCCATAGAACGCCCAAGGCGGCGCAGAGAGAGGGGAGCGCGATACAGACGCCGAGCTTCAGAAAATCCTTGTAGCCGAATTTCACGTCGTGTTCTGCCAAAATGGAGCTGAACATCAGCCCCGCGAGCGCGCCGATGGGGGTGAAGAATGCCCCGAGGTTGGAGCCAATCACCGTAGCGTATACGGCGCCGAGGCCCGCGTTCGACGTTGCGATCATGGACGAGAAAAAGACGCTCATCGGGATATTGTTGATGAGATTGGAGGCTGCAAAGGACAAGAGGCCGTAGATGGGGACGGGATAGGCGGCTCCGAGGAATTTGCCGATCTGCTCTGTCGTGCCCTGCATGGCGAGCGCTTCCGTCATGATGAACATGGAAAGCAAAAACGGCACAAGCTGCCACGGGGCTCTTCTCAGACATCTGAGGAGGGCCCTCGGTCTTCTTTTGCGCACGAGCGAGAGAATGAGGTCGCACAAAAAGAGGCTCCCCGCGGCACAGAGGGCCACGATCCACATTTCAACGTGGATATAGGAGCTGACGGCCAGCATCACCGTGCACACGCCGAGGTGGATGAGGCCGATGACGAGGGCGGGTCTGTCCTCCACGACGTCCCGTTCCGCCGCACCCAAGATGGGCTCTGAAAGTTTTTTGCGGAAGAGCAAAAAGAGGAGCAGGAGGGAGACGGTCCCCGCCGCAAGGGTGGGAAGAATGGAGACAAGAAAGTAGGATACAAATTCGATGCCGAACGCCGTGGCGAGGTAAATATTGGTGGGATTCCCGATGACGAGAGCCATGCTCCACGTGTTTGCGGCGACGAATTCAGCCGCGAGATAGGGCATGGGGTCTATTTTTGCCTCCCTCGCAAAGTAGCAGATGAAGGGGGTAAAGGAGAGAACGATGATGTCGTTCGAAGTGAACACGGTGAGGACGGCGACCATGCAGTAGAGGGAGAAGAAGAGCCGTTTCTGCCCGCTGTGCGCATGGCGGAGCGCAAACCCTGCGAGGGCACGGAAGAAGCCGAGTTCATCCAAAAAGACGGAAAGGATCGTCATGCAGAGGAAGAGGACAAGGATCTTGAGGGGATTGACGGCGGTGTTCTCGATAAGCTTCTGCCCGATCGCTTTCACGTCCGTCTGTCCGCTCAGCGCACCGTAGAGCAAAAGGATCGCCGCCCCCAAGAGGACGACCACCCAATAGCTGTCGATTTTAAGTTTCCCGAGCTTGAGCTTCGGGAAGAAGAGCACGCTGAGGATCATGGCAACGCACGCCGCAGCGCAGATGATGATATTGACCATAAAACGCGCATATGCTATCACTTTTGTAGAAATTTGTCAAACAAATGACAAAAGAAAAATAAAATTTCTCCCTACGCCCCCACCCCCCCTACCCCCTCCCCAAGGAGGGGGCACGCCGCTCATCCTGCCTTTTCTCTCGCCCGCCCCCTGCGTCAGGGCGGAGTCCGTCTCTCTTGCCCGCCCCCTGCGTAAGGGGGCGGGGTAGGGGTGGGGGTCCGCCCTCAACGAAGTCCGCGCTCATCCTGCCACGCGCTCATCCTGACCCTGAGCGTAGCCGAAGGGGAAGGATCCCCTCAAACGTACGGAAGCAACTGCTCATCCTGAGCGTAGCGAAGGATCCCCTCAAACGCACGGGGGTCCGTTGGTCTAATGGGATTCTTCGGTCGGCTACGCCTCCCTCAGAATGAGCGGTCGGTGCGTCATCCCGCCCCGCCTATTCCTCCTGCCGCGCTCATCCCGAGGCCAGAGCGGCTCCCATAAACCCAATGTCCCAAAAGCCCAGCGGCCACCGATCATATCGGCGGCCGCTGGGCGTAATAAAATCAATCTCCAATCATTTCTTTATCAAATAGTTCGCTGATTTCCACACCCAAGACCTTGGCGATCGCGTAGAGCTCGATATCGGTGACGGTTCGAGAGCGGTCCTCGATGCGCGAAACGGACCCGCGGCACACATAAACGGCATACAGCTCCAGTTGATTCGATAGTTTTTGCTGGCTCATTCTCAATTCTTTGCGTCGTTTTGCGACATTTTCTCCAATCAGATTCATCTTTTGGCCGTCAATGATCCGCGCCATAATTTTTCTCCTTTTTTTCTATTTTTGTCTTGACATAGGACAAATATCATGATATACTGATGAAAAATTAAAGTTGTCCTGTCATAGGACAAAAAGGAGAAAACCAATGGGAAAACAACCAAATTTTACGAAACTTTACCCGCTCTTTGAAGCAAATTCTGATTTTTCGTTGACGGAAAAGCAGTATGAGAAGTTGACGGGTGCCCCGATGCCTAAGGAGTTGCGGTATCTCTTAAAGGGGTCGGCAGTAGCAAAAAAGGCCGCAGAACATGGCTATGTTTTGCAGGTAAACGAAAGAACAATGTCGTTCAAGAAATTGATTTAAAGGAGATAAAATTATGAGAAACACATCGAACATTAAAGCTGTTATATCCAACAAAATTAGAAAATCTCAATTCATTGGTATGGGGATTTATATAGCAATCATTGTTCTGATTGCCATTATCGTTCCTTGCTCGTTTTATTCACGCTATAGGGTTTCGCGATATCCTACATGTCTTATTGTTACGATCTTTTTAGCAGTATTCTTGATATCCCTTATTCCGATATATGTCGCCCTACAGCGTAGAAAAAGGCGTTTGACAGAATTAACTGTAACGGATAAGGAGCTTTTTGGATATTACACGGCCCTCATACCGTTTGCAAAAATTTCGTTGAGAATGCCAATCGAAAAAATTGACAATGTGTCTGCCGTTAATAGCGTCTTTCTTTTCTTTACAGGCAAACTTGTTATTATAAATTCGACGTCCGGCTCATTCAAAATTCCATATGTTCTCAATGCCGATGAGATTGTCGAATTTATTTCGACAGCGATTGAGAATAGACGTAACGGCAACGCCTCGTATTCCGCAACAAATTTTGAGCAGTCGCAGGACAATGCTGCGGACACCCTCAAAAAAATTGCCGACTTGCGCGACGCGGGGATCATCACGGAAGAGGAGTTTGAGCAAAAGAAGAGGGAGATCCTCGGAAAAATGTAATATATGTTTCAAAAAAGGGGACGGCCGTGAAAGCTGTCCTCTTTTTGCTTGGTCTGGAGAATAATGTCTGTGCCCGAGGGGGTTTCCGATAAGGAAAGCTCCGAGGGCACAGTTTAGTATGGCACCCCCTCCCCTACCCCTCCCCCTCAGAGAGGGGGAGGGCGGATTTTGACCCGTCCGTTCATTCGGAACGACACCCCCTCAGAGAAGGGAGGGCGGATTTTTGGCCCTACGGAAGCCCGTGGCGGCGTCGTGCCCCCCTGCCCCGCCCGCTCATCCCGCCACGCGCTCATCCTGAGCGTAGCGAAGGATCCCATTAAACGCACGGAAGCAGTCCCCGCGTCATTCTGAGAAACGGGAACGTGGGGCGGAAAAATTGGAACAAAAAGAAATGACAAAATGACAGAGGTAT
>CANRDK010000071.1 GCA_947629345.1 uncultured Clostridia bacterium | reverse complement strand
CTGTGCCCCTATCCCTCACGCATATAACTCTGTCATTTGAACCATCCACTTTTGTTTCAAAAAATTGCCCCAGTTTCCGTGAGCCCGCTCATGCTGAGCGTAGCGAAGCATCTCGTTAAACGCACGGAAGCTCATCCCCCCCCCGCGTCATTCTGAGAAACGGACATTAAACGAAGTCCGACGACTTAACCCGAAGAATCTCGCGGGGGGGGCACCACACACCATGCGGCGAAATGCTTCGGTACTACTCCCGCAAACTTCGTTTCACTCCCGTTCTCAGCATGACGCCGCCCCACCACCCCTCCTCGTCTCGGGCCCGTTCTCACCCCCTTCTCCCACGCAAAAAGGACGGCCTATGCCGTCCCTTTCATGGTGGAGATAAGAAGGGCGGAACCCTGCACACTTCCACGCGGTCGATTTTGACGAATTATCGCCCCGAAACGGCCGTTTTTGTGCCAATTTGATGCCTTTTGACTCTCGCTCTCGAACCGTTCAAACGTCATATTGTCGAACTCACTTCCGCGGGGATCCGTCAAAATAAGTCGCTTTCGGCGGCTTTTTGAGTGCGGTATCTTTGCGCTCTCCCGTGCTTTTCCGAGGCCGCCGCTCTCTCATTCTGTCAGAATGGTCAGTTTGGAGAAGGCAAATGTCTGCCTGTAAAAGTTTTCGGGTCGGGCAATATAATCCCTCGTCTCAATCACTGTCCCCGTAATGGGGGTGTATGCGTCCATGAGAACGTTGAATGCAAACGTGATTTTGATATTGTCGTTGTCGATTTTGATGATACGCACCAATTCCCGAAAACATCGTTGCAAGTTGTCAAAGGAGCGGTCGGAAAGCCTTTCAAAATACTTTTTCACGTTCTTTCTGATCCGCAGCGGGTTGTAATCGGGAAACGCGGCAATTTCCTTTTCCATAAGCTCCTGTTCGTACTCGGCCTTATGAAGGTTTGCCTGAAGGGTATCGATTTGCGCCTCGATCAACTGTTGCAAGGGGGAAGTTTGCTCTCCGCTGAGTTCCCTCTTCAATTCGGCGATTTTTTCTTGGATAACTTCTACGGTTTCACGCGACGCATTCCATTTGTCCCGAAGTGCATTGTACGCCCGTACATAGCAATCCTGTATGAATTGCTCAAGTCGGTTGGCGTTTTCGGGCTTAAAGAGGCACCCCGTCAAAAGAGTGTGAACGTAGTCGTCGAGATAGTGGCTGTTTATCATCCGTGTGGGGCAGGTGCGGCCTTTGGCTCCGCAACGGTAGACGGGATACCGTATGCCGTCCTTGGCCGCGCTCGACCCGCAGATCGCCCGCCCGCATTCCGCACAGCGGAGAAGTCCCGATAAGAGGAATTTCCGCTCTCGGCGTATGGGCGTATATATTTTGTTTGCCTTGCGGGAATCGAGCAGAGCCTGAACTTTTTCAAACGTCTCCCTGTCGACGATCTGAGGGATCGCGCCTTGCAGACGGATGATGTCATGCTCGGCACGGTTCCTGTGATTGTTTCGGTAGCCGTTTTCGTCCTTGGAGACGGTGCGGTTGTAGACATATTCCCCGATATATTTTCGGTTGCGGAGAATATCATAGAAGTGCGCCGTAAACAGGCGTCCGTCCGAATGGCGATACCCGTTTTTGTTGAGATAATCGCGGATATAGGTATATCCGTATCCTTCCGAAGCCATACGAAAGATGATTTTGACGGCTTCCGCTTCCTGTTCGTCAATGACATACCGCTTTCCCTTTACGGTATAGCCGAGCAGAGGCGTCCCGCCGTGTGCTTTTCCCTCAAGGGCGTTTGCGACCTTCCCTGCGGCGCATTCCCGCGCCAGTTTCTTGGAATACAGCTCGGCCATTCCCATTGACATGAGTTCGTAAAACTCACCTTCGGGCGTTTCGTTGAATCCCTCGATCGCGCTGACGATTTTTGCACCGTATTTTTTGAAATATTTTTTGTAGTATCTTCCGTCATCGACGCTCCGCGCCCACCTGTCAAGGCGGTGTACGATGATAAGCTGAAATTCCCGCTCCTTTACGTCTTGCACCATTTGCTGGAAGTTCTTTCGGTTGGCGTTCGTCCCCGTCTGCGCTTCGTCTACATATTCACGGATCAGGTGGATTTGATGACTTGCGCAAAACTTACGGATGTCGGCGAGTTGCACGGTGATACTTGATTCCTGTTGCCTGTCCGACGAATACCGCGCATAGGCAACTGCATTGATATATACCGCAAACAAAATCTCCTTTACAATGCAGACATGGAATCCCCCTTTGATGAGGGACGGTAATGCTTCTTCCATGGAATGATAGGTTTTCATCGCTTTCTCCCGCAAATATTTTTGGGACGGAAAAGGGACAGACATCGCTGTCTGCCCCGTTCCTTGCTCTTTGGCTCTCTATCCCATGGTTATAATATATGGACGATTTTATGAAAATACATTTGGGAAATTTTTCTCAAGGATACGTTTTACCTTGTTTGGCTTTTTCCCTTGAGCTTCAAGTTTCACGCGATCCCATTCTATTTTCAGGATTTGCCGCGCAAGGTCAAGGATTTCTTCCTTATTCTCCGTGAATTGTGCGTTGTTCGCAGTGTAGCTGAATCCATTGATTGTAGCGGCAATTTCTTTATGTAATTTTTCCTCCATGTTGAGGCGAGAAGTAATCATGAGTTGCGCCTTATACATATCTTGTAGATACTGATTTATACTCTCTTGCGTGAATGCTGTAGTGCTCTGACTCCTATGCAGAATCTCGGCGCAGGCGAGGAATGTTGAAATATTCTCCCGCCAAACATTGATCCATTCCATCCTGTTCTTGGAAACAGTTTCCGCAAAGAGCTGACGATAACTGAACCGCAAAGTAAGATGAGCTGTCAATAGCGATGCAAGAATACTTAAAATTACGCCGCCTGATGCAATCAAAGCCGCAACCAGCTCAGAATAATCAACCGTGTTTTGATTAGCTTCGCCCTTCGCTTCTCCCACTTCATTCTCCTCAAGAGGGACAATGTTCGATATCCTTGCGATAGATGACGCTTTTGATTTTGTCAGATCGCCGCCAGTATCAATAGCGGCTGCCATTGGAAGCGGGTCTTTGGCCCACTTGGCAGTGTATACAACATTTTCACTTGTCATTGTGAATACATAAGATTGATCGGTGGATATGGCCACTTCCTCATCGTTTTTGAACCATCCGAGGAAAGTATATCCGTCGTCTGCCGTTGTCTGTAGTTTGACCATACTCCCTACGGATACGTTCGTAGCAGAGCCCACGTCAAGAGAATATGCTCCTTCGGCCAATCCTCCGTCATCGGGAATTCTTACGCCTGAAACATAGAAATAAAATGTTGGCGAATAATTCGCATTAGTTTTACTTAATTCGATGCGTATCACATTACCTGCATTCGCATAGAAATTAAAGGTTCCCCAGGATAGCGCAGTACTGGCGAGCTTCTTCCCCGTTGTTATATTTTCCAATTTTGCCATACAATATGCGTCCATATTAGCTCCAACATAAAACTGATAGTTTCCACTCGTTAATACGGTAAAATAGTAATATACAATCGGACTCGTCAGGACAGAAGTACGACAATTGCTGGCATTATTGTACCGAAACGCATCAAATTGACCATACGAGTTTAAGTAAGAAGTTTTTGGTCTCTCCATTTTGTACCAACCGGCATAGAGCGTGATATCTTCAGTGATTGGCGCAGAGAAATCGAGTAGTTCTTTACAATTATTCGTTGTGTACCAACCCCTGAAGACATAATCGCTTCTTTGGGGGATTTCAGGATATCTAAGTCCAACTTTATCCGTAACAAATTGTGTTTCGGGCGGTGTCCCTTCCGCTCCGTTCAAATCGAAAGTTACGGTGTGCCCCACAGATCCGACGACACTGCAATCTCCCCAATTTTTGACAGTAACGGTATAGGCATTATACTTTGCCGTAAAGACGGCTTTTTCTTCTGAAATGTCAAATGTATAAGACAATGATTCTGTCAGTTGAATGTCATCCTTGTACCAACCAAGGAAATTATAGCCCGCGTTTACAGCCGCAACGACAGTGACACTATCACCAAGCTTGGATGTCGCAGGAATTCCTGAAAAAGTACCTGCGCCTTCCATGCTTATCTCAATTGTGACGGGAAAAGCTATCCACTTCGCTGTGTAAACCAAAGATTCTTGCGGCATATCAAAGGTATAACTAAATTCTCGCGTAAGTAGCGTGTCGCCATTATACCAACCAAGATATGTATATCCATCACTCGTCTTGGCTGTAATTGTGACGTTTTTGCCCGCGGTAATAGCTGTGGCGTTGTATTCAGAAACAGTACCGCCCAATTCAAGGTCGGCTTTGGTTGTAAGAGTATATGCTATCCACCTTGCGTAAAGGTTCATGTTGCCGTGGGAGCCGAGGTCGATGCGCTCGACCTTTTCGTCCCCGCTCCTGCTCGTAAACCAACCGAGGAAGGTATAGCCGTCTTTCGTGGCGTCTTTGAGTTCGATCGTCGGGGTCTCGATGTTGTAGGTTTTGGGGTTCCGATCATTGTTGACGCCCCCGTCGGTGTTATAGGTGATGGTGTAGTCGATAGGCGTCCATTTCGCATAGAGGTCGAGTTCGCCGAAGGAGCCGAGCGAGATCTCCCTGATTTGCGTGTTGAACCTTGCGTCCTTGTACCAACCCGCAAAATCGTAATAGTCCCGTGTCGGCGTTGCAAGGGTGATCGTAGCGGTTTCGACGTCGTAAGTCTGAGGGTTTGCTTGATTGTTGGTGCCCTCGTTCATGTGGTAATGGATATCGTAGGTGACGATATCCCACTTGGCGTAGATAACGAGCGGGCCCTGCGAACCGCGCTTGATTTCCGTGACCTGTTCGCCGAATGCTGAATCCTTGAACCACCCCGCGAAGGTGTAGCCGTCTCTCGTTGCTTCGCCAAAACTGTATTCCGTTTGAATATTGTAGGTCTTGGGGTTGTCGCTGTGATTTTTACCGTTGTACAGGTTATTGTAGGTGATTTCGTACTCCGTCAGAATCCACTTGGCGTAGAGGTTGAGGTTGCCCGTGGAGCCCTGTACGATCTCCCTGATTTGACTGCCGCTGAGCGAGTCCTTGAACCAACCGAGGAAGGTGTAGCCGTTTTTCGTCGGCGCGGCAAGGGTGATCGTCGCGGTCGTGATGTCATAGGTTTGGGGATTGAAACTATTGTTGTCCCCCTCGTCAAGGTAATAGCGAATGGTGTATGTAATGGGCGTCTTTACCGCCTGTACCGTCATATCGTCCGTGATACAGCTGAGGTCAACGTCCTGCCATTTCACGTCATAGCCGTTTTCGGCAACGGGAGTAGGGATCTGCTCTTGGGAAATGCCCGCAAGATCGGCTACTTCCACCACTTGGTCGGGCTGATTTTCCTGACGGAACGTCACTTTGTGCGTTGTACGGGTGATAACGACGGTGAGGGCGTTATCCTTCGTGAGCTTGTAGTTTTGGTGTTCTTCAATGGTCGCCTTTACCGTGTATTCGCCCATGTCGATCATGTTGCCCGAATAGGAAAGAATGAATGTTACGCTGTCGCCCTCGATGAGATTTGTCGCTTGAACCGAATAGTCCTTGTGTTCCTGTCGGTCATAGACGATCGCTGTCTTGCCTATGATTTTGACAGTGAGTTCACGCTTTTCGATGGTGAGTGTCGCCGATTTATCATCGATGGGGTTGTAGTTCGTTTCATCACCCGTGAAGTGCGCTTTTACGGAATACACGCCGACATTTTTCTTGCCGTTGCCCTCATAGGAGACATCGACGCCCGCGGGAAGATCGCCCTTGATTTTCAGAGAGTGTTCGCTTCCGTCATAAGTGAGCGTCTCGCCGTCGAAGGTGATACCGTCCATCTTGTAGTTGGCTTTTTCGATGATGAGGGTCGCCTTCATGTCGTCGATTTTGTTGTAGTTCGTCTCATCGCCTGTGAAGTGTGCAATGACCTCGTGCCTTCCCGCCGTCGTCTGCTCGTTGTTTTCATAGGAGACTTGGACGTCCTTGGGGAGCTGACCTTGAATGGCAAGCGGATGTGTGTTGCCGTCGTAGGTGATGGTCTTTCCCTCAAAGGTGATATTCTTCATGTCGTAAGTCGCCTTTTCGATCACGAGCTTGGCAGTCATTTCCGCGAGGGGTTTATAGTTTTTGCCTGTATCGAAGATCGCCTTGACTTCGTATTCGCCTACATTGACTTGGTCGTTGTTTTCGTAGCGGACGCTGACCTCGGCGGGAAGATCGCCCGTGATTTTGAGGGATTGCGTCTCGCCGTTGTAGGTTACGGTTTTACCCGCAAAGGTAATTCCTTCCACGGTTGCCTGTTCGATGATGAGCTTGGCGGTCATTTCGGCAAGGGGTTTGTAGTTCTTCCCCGTATCGAAGATCGCCTTGACTTCGTATTCGCCCGCATTGACTTGGTCGTTATTCTCATAGCGGACGCTGACCTCGGCGGGAAGATCGCCCTTGATTTTGAGGGGATGGGTGTTCCCGTCATAGGTGACCGTCAGACCCTCAAAGGTAATTCCTTCCACGGTCGCCTGTTCGATGATGAGGGTCGCCTTTTTGTCGGGAATTTCTTGATAATTCGTCTTGTCGCCCGTGAAGTGGGCAATGACTTCATACTGTCCCGCCGCCGTTTGGGCGTTGTTCTCATAGGAGACGTTGACGCCCGTGGGAAGCTGACCCTTGATCGCAAGCGGGTGCGTCTTGCCGTCATAGGGAACTGTCAGCCCCTCGAAGGTGATGCCTTCCATGTCATACGTTGCCTTTTCAATGGTGAGCGTCGCCTCTTTATCGGGAATGAGATTGTGATTTTGCGTATCACCCGTAAAGTGTGCAATGACTTTGTGTTCACCCGCCGTCGTTTGGGCGTTGTTCTCATAGGAGACGTCAACTCCCGTGGGAAGCTGACCCTTGATTGCAAGCGGATGTGTCTTTCCGTCATAGGGAACCGTCAGCCCCTCGAAAGTGATGCCGCTCAAATCGTAGTCTATTTTCTCGATCGTAAGTGTTGCGTGTCTGTCGGCGATCGTGTTGTAATTGGTCGTATCAACGATGAAATGGGCTGTGATCTGATAGGTGCCCGCGTTGACTTTCCCGTTTCCGTCATACGTCGCCTGTACGCCCGTCGGCAGATTGGCGGCGGTGATGGAATGCGCCTCGCCGTCGTAGGGAACCGTTTCATCTTCAAACTTGACTTTCGCCATGTCAAACGTCGCTTTTTCGATGATAAGCGTCGCTTCCATATCCGAAATCGGCTTGTGATTTTCGTCGGTCGTGAACTTCGCAATGACGGTATACTCTCCGACATTCGTCATGCCGTTCCCTTCATAGGAGACAGATACGCCGTCGGGCAGTTCTCCCTTGATAAAGATAGAATGCGCCTCGCCGTCGTAGGGAACCGTTTCACCGTCAAAGGTAATTCCCTCCACGGCCGCCTGTTCAATGGTGAGCTTGGCCGTCTTGTCGGGAATCTCTTGATAGTTCTCTGAATCACCCGTGAAGTGGGCGGTGACGGTGTACTCTCCGACGTTCGTCATGCCGTTTCCCTCATAGGAGACAGATACGCCGTCGGGCAGTTCTCCCTTGATAAAGATGGAATGCGCCTCGCCGTCGTAGACGACCTTCAGATCCTCGAACATGACCCCGCTCATATCGTAGTCCTTTTTGTCGGGATCGGGTTGCGGATTTTCAGTTTCAGGCTGTGCGGCTCCGCAGACGGTGCAGACGCCGTCCCGATAGGTATGCTCGGCCTTATCGGCGACTTTATCCGTATCGTCGCAGGTGGGTTCGTGCCAATGATAGGTGCTGTCGCTCTCCCATTCATCGGAATAGGTGTGGACGTGTTCGTTGCACGCGGAAGCAAACGCCAGCGCGAGTACGAGGACGATCATGCCCAACAGGGGAAGTAAAAATTTTCTCTTCAGGTTCATAAGATACCTCCGTTTTCATGTTAAAATGAGTAAAAAGAAAGTGCCGCCCCGCAAAGCGGAACAGCACCCCTGCAAAAATGCTCTCTCGCTTTGCTGCGACACAAATTTAACAATATCTTATCGGACTTTTATTGTAATGCGAAAAGATGCATTTCTACACGAAATACACTGTCCGATAAGTATTAAATTTATGTCGCAGTTGTAATTTTACCACTTTTTGCTTGAAAGGTCAATAACTTGACTGAATTTTTGCCGAAAAGTTATGCTTCTCGCCGTCCGAGTCCCCTCACAAGCGAACACAGGCGGTTTTCGGAGAAGTGAAAGAGGACGCGGTCGGGGGAATCGACAAAGGCATTGAAAGCCCGTGCCGCTTCCCGTTCAGGTCTCTGATATGTGATAACGTACCGAAGTCCATAGGCGAACTCCTTCGATTTGAAAAGCTCTCTCAAGGGTTCATTCCAACCGTAGAGGACATTCCCCGACGAATACAGCAAGAACACCGAACGCGTCTTTTTGCCGTTGTACTTCTGCACATAGCGCAAAACGCTTTTGAGATACTTTAATCCCTCGCCGAGGTTGGGATTGCCCGCCGCGCCGATCCGTTGGAAGGGGGCAAGCGTACAGGGTGTATCCCGAAAGCCGATGAGATGAAGATCGCTCTTCTCATGCAAAAAGGAAAGTGCCCTCGCGGTTTTGGAGAGCATTCTTTGAAGCTCGTCCGCATGACGCCGCATGGAAAGGGAGACGTCTGCGAGTATGTAGATATTTGTTGTTCCGTTCATGATTTTCTCCTTAAAAATGAGGTAGATTATAACCGTTTGACTTGTCTTTGCAGGGTTTGAAAGATGTGTGCCTCTTTCTTTCTGACCGCTTCCCTGTTCGTTCCGATTTCGGCGGCCAATTCTGCCAAAGTGTACTGTCTGTCCTGTCCGATGCCGTATCTTTTGAGAATGATCGTCTTGTCGGCTTCGGGCAGATCGTCAACGACACGTTTGACTTTTTCGATTTTGTCCTGCTCAACGGGTTGATCTTCTGCCATGTGATAGAGATATTGCGTCAATTGTTTCCAACCGTTCATGATTTTCTCCTTAAAATGAAAAATCGCAGGGGTTTCCTGCGTCTTGGGTTGAGGCGGCGGTATCGAACCCTCCCGCCCCCGAGTGTATTTTGTGTTTTGGAATAGTTTTGAGCCGTCTATATGCGATTACCCCTCTCGGGGAGACCTCTCCCTTACGCACCGTGGGGATTTTGGGGAGATTGGGGAATGCTTGCCCCGACTTTGCGGGGGTCAAAGCCTTGTTCACGATAGGAGCCTCAGGGCAAGTCCGATTTTCGGCGATTTTCGTCCCGATGGGTGAGCCTGACGCTTCAGGGGTCAGGGTTCATCCCCAACTTCCCCAAATTCCCCGTTCCGTACACGTAGGATATGCGTTCGGCACGGATTTCGGCGAAAGTATTCCTGAAAAATCAGGGGCTTTCCGACGGGTCGGGCAGAGGAAAGACCCCTGACGATGCAGGGGTCTTTCTTGCAAGCACGAAAAAACACACTCCCGTGCGTTGCCGATTGACAGTGCGGAAGTGTGTTTGGTTGGTGGAGATAACGAGATTCGAACTCGTGACCTCTGCGTTGCGAACGCAGCGCTCTACCAACTGAGCCATATCCCCATGCGGGCAATCAGCCCGTCTATACTTTGATTATATACCATCTTGCCCGCAAAAGGCAAGCGATTTCAGGCCGTTTTCTTAAAATTTTCGCTTTTTCGCCTCAGATGGGAAATTCCGTCTCCACATCCCAAGTGTAGCCGTAGTTTTTCGCTTCCGACCACGCCATCAGGTTCTCGAGGATCTCCACAAGGGCACATTTGCGGCTATATAGCTCTGGCGTGAGCTGTCCCGCTCTCTCGATCGTGTTGAGCTCCCCCAAATTTTCGGTGATATAGTCCATCGTTTTCAGCAAGACGCCCTCGGCATCGTTCTGCTGTTTCGTCAGTCGTGTCAGCTCTTTCATGATTCTGCTCCTTCGCACAGTATATCATAAATCGGGGGAGAAGTCATAAAATATTGAAATAATTTCTCACAAAAATTTTATCATGGTGCAAATTTGAGAATCATGCCCAAAAACGATTGACAAGAACCGAAAAAGAAAGTACAATGGAGAAGCAATGGGGGCATAGCTCAGTTGGTTAGAGCGCACGCTTCACATGCGTGAGGTCACAGGTTCAAGTCCTGTTGTCCCCACCAGAGCAGAGACTTCCCCTTGGGAGGTCTCAAGCGGGGGTATAGCTCAGTTGGTAGAGCGCTTGAATGGCATTCAAGAGGTCACGTGTTCGACTCACGCTATCTCCACCAAATCAAAATAATCCGAACTCAACAAGGGTAATCGTAACCCGTGATTGGTTCGGATTTATT
>CANRDK010000070.1 GCA_947629345.1 uncultured Clostridia bacterium | reverse complement strand
CTCTCCAACTACTTGTGTGGATAGAGAGGTCATAAGTCAAATTTTTCGTAAGGAGAAAGAAACGTGAAAAGCAAAAAGCGCATTACGCTGCTTGCAGTCCTCGTCTGTCTGTTTGCACTTGTTCTGTCCCTCGGACTCATGAGTGCATGCGGAAATACAGACGACAAGTCCGCAAGCGGCAACTGGTTCTACGGAACCGAAGCTCCCGCCGACGGTCTCGGAAACAACGGGGACTTCTATCTCAACACCGAAACCTTGACGGCGTATGCAAAGTCTGAGGACGGTACTTGGACACAGACCACGCTGTACAGCGGAGAAGGTGCTCCCGACAATGCTGCGGGCGAAGCGGGGGACCTCTATCTTGATATAAAGGGTGGAGTTCTCTTTCAGAAGGAAACAAATTCTCTATGGAAACCCGTTCTGACACTTCAGGGCGAAAAGGGCCGCGACGGTATCCTCTGGTTCTCAGGCGACACCGACCCTACGTCAGTTCCTCAGGGTGCCATGGTAGGTGATTTTTACCTTAATAACAAGGAGTTCACCGTCTGGCAGCTCCGCGCGGAGGGCTGGAAGAAACTCGGCTCCATCAAGGGCGATAAGGGTGATGATGCCTCGCAGCTCTACAACGGAAATGGCGCTCCCACGGCAGAAAATCCTGCCAACCCCAAGGAAGGAGACCTCTACCTCGGCGTATTCAAGGGAATCGACGAGGACGGCGCAGGGTACCGTCTGTACAGGTATCAAGACAGCGAATGGAAAATCCTCATGGATACCGTCGTAAAGAATACCGTCGAGATCCATACGCTTGAGGAGCTCATTGCATTCTCTGCAAGCGTTGAAAAAGGCAATACATACGCAGGGAAGGAAGTGCACCTCAAGGAAGATATCCATTTCAAGACGGCAGAGGCTTCAAGCATGAGAAAGAATGCTCCCACGCGCGAAGCTGAGGCGGAATGGAAGCCCATCGGCACGGCAGCCAACCCCTTCATGGGGACCTTCGACGGAGAGGGACATACTATCTATAACTTCAAGGCGAATGCCACGGCCGGTCAAAAGGTCGGCTTCTTCGGCGCAGTCAAGAGCGCGACGATCGAGCACCTTCGTTTTGTGGAGGCAGAAGTCACGGCGACGGGCAAGGACTCTTTCGGCGCAGTCGTCGTCGGCGAAGTGCTCAAGTCGGATACTTCGGACTATACCTCCATTATCGACGTCGTTGTCGAGGCAAGCTCTGTTTCGGCAACGGATGAAAGCGCCAAGGTCGGCGGTCTCGTCGGGAAAGTCGCAGGCGATACGACCGTCACGGTCGAGGACGTGGACGTCAGCGCAGACGGGACGAATGGCTCCCTTGTCGGCGGCGGTGATGTAAAAGTCGAGGGCGACATTGAAGTCGGCGAAAAGGTCGGCGAGGGCTTCTACAAAAAGAATAAATTGGATGAAAAAGGCGGAGTTGATGAGAAAACGACCTCTTATGAAATTATCAATCTTGCCGGTCTCGAATACTTCCGCGACAGCGTGAACGGTACGTTGGAGGGAAAAGAAGCCAATAACTATTCCGGTCAGACGGTTACGCTCGGAAACGACATTGACCTCTCCTCCGTTGAAAATTGGGAACCGATCGGGGCGACGGATGCAACCGCTTTCCGCGGAACATTTGACGGAAAAGGTTTTAAGATTTCGAATTTAACAGTGTTGGCAAAGGAGACCGCTGCGAAATACTACGGACTGTTTGGCGAGACCGCTGCAGCAACTCTTAAAAACTTCACGCTGAACAATGTGACTGTGAACCCTCTCTCCAAACTTGCGGAGGATAAAATCGGGACAACAGGGGGAGGCTTTAACTATTCTTACGTCGGAGCAGTCGTTGGATATCACTATACGGGTTATATGGAGAATGTAAACCTTACCGGGGATGTCCATATCCAAGGTGATTCCTATACGGGCGGTCTTGTCGGACAGATGTACGGCATCATCACAAAGTGCCGTGTTGATGTCTCCTCCGACAGCATTGTCGTAACACACTATCAATATGCAGGCGGCATTGCCGGCTGGATGGGAGAAGGTGGCCCCAAGATTTCGGAATGCTACACCAACATTCATGTGGCGGCGAGTGAACACGGCTGGGCATGTGTCGGTGCAGTCAGCGGAGTAGCGCAGGCCAACGATTATATCATTGATAATGAGGTCGATTCCATCGTTTCCGTCGGCCGCGACATGAGCAATCAGAACGCAGAGGATAACAATCAGGTTGGTGCAATTGTGGGTGGTTCAGCGGCGGATGAATTCACTATTACGGGGAATAAGGGAACTGTCCGCGTGATGACAAGCGGCGGTGTGTTCATGAACAACCAAGGCGTTGTCGGAAATATAAGAGACACGTCTGCCCCGAATCGCAATAGAGTTCCCAATAATCCGACGCTCGACAATCCTGAACTCACCATCATCTGGGACGGCGTAGTGCGCGATGACGCAAACAAAACGGTCCATATCTATTCTGCGGAGGGGCTCAAGTGGCTCCGCGACGAGATCAATGCTTGGCAAGCAAACGGATATAAAGGTCCGATCAATAGCAAGGGGTTCAATGGTTGGACAGCGTATCTCGAATCGGATATCGATCTTGACAACGAAGAATGGGAACCCATCGGAAACTATTATATTTCAGATATTCAATTTTATGGCACCATTGACGGTCAGGGACACACGATTTCAAACTTGAAGGTTGACACTGCTGACAGAGCCGCTCAAGGTACTAAAAAAGGCTATGGAACAGGCTTTATCAACTATCTCGCTGGTGCGGGGAGCGTCCGCAATCTCACAATTGAGAACGCAGACGTCAAGGGGTACGATCAGTTTACCGGTGTTTTGGTCGGAAATGTAGTTGCCGGAGCTCATATCTCCGATATCACCATAAAAGGCGACATCCAAGTTGACGGTACGATATTTACCGGCGGATTTGTCGGATACTTTGGGAATGGTGCGGTTGCTTCCAAGATCAGAGTTGAGGCGAAGAGCGGTAGCTTGGTCAAGGGTACCTATGGCGTGGGCGGACTTATTGGGACAATACCTGAGAACGCTACGCTTAACGATCTCTATACCAATATCGACGTGACGGGGACCTCTTCCTCTCTTGACGGCGTCGCGGCAGTGGTCGGACGTATTCAGAAGGGAACGCAGACGTTCACCCACGTCGAAGCGAGCGGCACGATCACTTCCACAGATGGCGCTTGTGTCGCGGGCGTGTTCACGACGCGCGGCTCCAATGACGGCGGAGCATGGAATTTGACGGTGGACGGCTTCACCTTCACGGGAACGATCGTTGCGGGGAATGAGATCACGGGATTTGTGACTCTTGACCCTGTAATCGCAAGCGGGGATAACACCATCAAGTTCACCAACAGTACAGCGACTGTGACGCACGGCGGGACGACGACCGTTTACACGGCGGACGCCTCGGGAAAAGTGACGTCGGGAAACTAAATGCTCACAGAAGGTAAATCTCCTTTTACCTAAAACATATCCACACAGCAAAAAAGAGAGGGCAACCTCTCTTTTTTGTATGGTCTTCGACGGCGCGGGGGGCGGGCGCGTGGGGCCGCCACAGGCGTCCCCGCGCCCGCTCATCCTGAGCGTAGCGAAGGATCCCATTAAACGTACGGGAGCCCGTTTCCTCATTCCGAGCCCCGAAGGGGCGAGAGAATCTCGCTCTAAGAACGGAAGTCCGTCGGTTTGCGGGATCCGCTCGCTTCGCTCGGGATGAGGACGACACGAACGGAGTCCCCCTTGCTTCCCCTCTTAGGGGAAGTACCCCGAAGGGGGGGATAGGGTTCAAAAACCCCTCAGTCACCTGTGGTGACAGCTCCCCTGAGAGGGGAGCCAAGGGAGCGGGCCTCCGTTTCTCAGAATGACGCGGGGCGGGGGCCGTCGGTCTACGAGATCCGCTCGCTACGCTCGGGATGAGGGGCGGGAGCTGCCGTTCTCGGCAAAACCCCTCAGTCACTGCGTGACAGCTCCCCTGAGAGGGGAGCCAAGGGAACCCCACAAAATGACGCGGGGCGGGGTCCGTCGGTCTATGAGATCCGCTCGGACCTTGGGAAGAGTGACGTCGGGAAACTAAATGCTCACAGAGGGTAAATCTCCTTTTACCTAAAACATATCCACACAGCAAAAAAGAGAGGGCAACCTCTCTTTTTTGTATGGTATTACATGTGTCCTTGCCGTGACGAAATATACATTCCGCATGCGCAAAAAAATGCTCGTGGCAGTTTTTATTTGTCAATTGTCAAAGGACAAAATCAGTCATTTTGCTGGTCGAAGCGTTTCCAATACAAAGAGCAATAATTATCTGTCAGATTTTTCGCATTTTCTACGGGGTCGTTTACGGTTACATCCATCGCGGATCCCATATCGCTGCTTACAGCAACTTTCCACCACAGCCAATTATCAAAAGTAACGCTTGTCAGGTTTCTGCAATTACTGAACGCGTACGGATCTATCAGGGTGATGCTGCTCGGTATGGTAATGCTTGTTCCAAGATAACCGCTGAAAACATTTTCTCCGATTTCGTGAATAGCAAGATCATTTCCCCAACCTATTGCAGCCGCGCTGCCACAGAACGCATACTTGCCGATTGAAGCTACGCTGTTGGAAATGTTTATGGACCATCCGCCAAAGCCTGCAAACGCATACGCTTTGATTTCGGTCACTCCTTCGGGAATCATAAGATCGTATGTGGGGACCCCGAGTATGTACAAGTTATGCGCATAATACAGAGGGTTGGCTTCCTCGTTACCGAAATCGATATTGCACCAAGCGACTATATCGTTTATATACAAGGATTCAAGCGATGTGCAGTTTTCGAACGCCAGCTCGCCGATAGAGGTAACGCTGCTCGGTATGGTTATGCTTTTTCCTTGATAGCCGTAAAAAACAGAACTTCCTATTTCTTGTATTGTGGGAATTTTGCCCCAGTCTATTGCCGCAGCACAATATTCAAACGCATAACTTCCGATAGATTTGAGCTGACTGTTGACTTCGAAATTTATTTCTGAAAGACTTGTGCATCTACCGAATGCCGATTCGCCGATAGCCGTCACGCTGTCGGGAATCGTTACACTTGTCAGATCTGTACAACCATTGAATGCGCGGTCGGCAATTACTTTTGTACCGGGGTTGATTGTGTGTTTACCCGAAACAGCGCTTTTCGCTGCTACAAGGTACTTGCCGATATACAATATGTCCCCCGACCAATGATCTTGGTTCCTGTAATAAGCAGTTGACGAAAAAGCAAATGCACCGATAGAAGTTACATTATTGCCTATGATTATTGTTTCAAGGCTTGTACAATCGTCAAACGCTTCTTCACCGATAGATGTAACACTGTCGGGTATGGTTACACTTTCAAGGCTTGTACAACCGCCAAAGGCAACTGCTCCGATAGAATCAACGCCGTCGGAAAGGGTTACGCTTGTTATTGTTTTATTTCCATAAAAAGCATATTCACCTATTGCATAATTTCTGCCGTTGAAGCTTGCGGGCAATTGCAACTCCGTTGCGGTGCCGTTATAGCCCAACAAATATACCGTTTCACCGTCCTCATAGAACGTGTATTCGTCCTGAGTTTGAAGATGACTGTCAAAATCGAGACTGTTGTAGACATTATGGGCATAATATGCGACGTAACCATAATCCGAGAATCCTGCGGCAATAGGCAAATCGGACAAATTGACAACTTGCACTAATTTATAACAACAGTAAAACGCTTCTTTGCCTATCGAAGTGATGCTGTTCGGAAGAACTATGCTTGTAAGGTTTATGCAGTAGGAAAACATTCTATCGCCTATCGAAGATACGCCCTCGGGAATTGTAACAGAGCCTGTTATCGCTTTTGGAACAAGAATGATTTCCGTTTTTGCCGCATTGTAGAGGATTCCGTTCAGGCTGCAATAGACGGCGTTGCCCTCGTCAACGGTGATGCTTTGAAGATTTTTGCAGGTGGCAAAGGCGCCTTGCTCCACCGAGGTCACACTGTCGGGCAGAGTTATGTTTTGGATATTTTCGCAATCCTCAAACATTGCCGCTTCCACAGAAGAACCGCCTGTGAGGATCACCGTTTTTAGCGATTTTGGCACGAAATATGCCAAATCCGCGCCGACGTCTCGGCCATTTGGCGTTTGAAACACATACCCAAAATGTTTTTCCCAAGAGCCGTTGCCTGTGTACGGAAGGGAAAACTTTTCCAATTTGTCGCATCCGCCGAAAGCCATCCCGAGAGATGTAACTCCCTTGGGCAGGATCGCTTGGGTCAGCTTCGAGCAGTTCAAAAAGGCGTAGTCTTTTATTGTTGCCAAGCGGCTATCTTCGGCGAAGGTCAGGCTCAACAGACTTGTGCAATCCGAAAAGGCACGCTCTCCGATTTGGGTGACGCTACTTGAAATAGAAACGCTTTCAATGGGCAACACGGAACGTAGAAACTGCTCTCCGCCGACGTGCCCCAACCCGCCGAAAAATGCGTAGTCAGGGATGGATTCGACCGTTTCACCAAACGTGACGGTCTTCAAACCGGTGCAACCGGCAAAAATGGTTCCGTTGATGTCTCTATGATAGCCGACTTCCGCGCCTGTGGAGCAATTTTTGGCATTCCACGCCACGCTTGCAAGTTTTTCGCAATTTTCAAAAGCGCCTGCACCGATAAAGGTGGCGCATTCGGGGATGGTAACGCTTTCGATCTCACATTCGGCAAAGACACGTTCGCCGATGGCGGTGATGGGGGATCCGTTATACTCACAAGGCAAATCGATATTCCCCGCAAGCCCCGCGCCGCTCGCCTCTTCCAATGTGTATGATGTTCCGTCGGCGTTCTGCGTCATTTTGTAATAAATATCCGCGTTTTCGAGTTTTCCGCACACGGAACACATTTTGATAGTTTCCGAAGAGGTTGAACCGAGCCTTACTTCGTCGGCGTAGTTGTGTTCGGCAAAGCCCGTATCCTGCTGTTCTTCCAAAACGGCGCCGCAAACGCCGCAATGACTGCCCGCGGTTTTGCCTTGCGTGACACATGTCGCTTCCACCGCTTCGTCCGTGACGGGCGTGTGATCGGCAAGGGGTAACGTCTCGTGATAGGATTTGAAATTGCCTACCCCATATTCCATTTTGTATGTTTCTTCGCTTAAAATGCCCATGAAATCATCTTTGGCGGCGTCTTCCAAACTTGCAAACACTTTTCCGCAAAACGATGAACCTTTGTGAGGATCGATGTTATACCCCGTGCAAACATATATATTCAGCTTCCAACCGGCTTTGCTGCAAGTGGAGTCCTCGCTGTCCGTTATGTGCTGCAGATCGCTCGCTTCGTGCTTGCACCGAATTGTTCCGTCATCGGGGACGGACGGTTGGTCGGGCGTTTGACCGCTGCCCTTCACAAACACAAAGGTCACGGTGACTTCTTTTGCTGAGCCTACAAACGAGGGCATAGTCGTAGTGACGCTTATGCTGTTTGCCGTAACGGTCATTTCGGAAGTGGCTCCATCTATCGTCACGGTGAGCTTGGCGCCGTCTTGTTTGTAGTTGCCACGGGATGTTTTCCCGCTTTGGGTAGATGAGCATGTGCCGTCTTTGGAGAATGTCATTGTTGCCCCGCTCATACCGCTTTCGAATTGTTTTTGCAGTTCTGCCGATTGTGCATTTGACGATCCGTCAAGCAAAAGTTCCGCATGATCGAACACATAGGTGCAACCTGCCACGGAAAGGTCGTTTGGATCACCGGGAACGGCAGTCCCCTTGACATAACCGCAGACGGAGCAGACGTTTTTGCTGTCAAACGAGTGCTCGGCTTTGTCTTTTGTTTTGGTCGTACAACCCGATTTGGTACATTCTTGCCAATGATAGGTTTCGTCCCACTGCAAAACATAGTTGTGAGAATGCGAACCGACGATATCGCACGCCGCAAGGACCATAACAGCCAACGCCGCCATCAAAATAATTGTCGGAATAGCAATGAAAATGTGCCTCAATTTCATGTTTTCTTTCCTATAGAATAAAATTATTTTATCAATTATATTCTACCTTCTCCGATGCAAATTGTCAACAGAAATGTGGATCCGCTTAACGGGGCTCCCACAAAAAGACGAAGTATTTTAGTGGGAAGGGGAGCGACAGGCGTAAAAAATGAGGGACAGCCTTTCAAGCTGTCCCTTTTGAACGTCGCCTCGCGGCGACGATGGAGCTACTGGTCGGACTTGAACCGACGACCTGTTGATTACGAACCCGTCCCGATTTCAGAAATCCGTAAAATACGGGACTTTTCCCTGCCGTGCTTGCGCAATTTTTTCGCGCCCGTGCGACTATTTTTCTCGTGCGCGTAGATTTTTCTTCGCGCATAACTTGTATAACTTTTGTAAAATGCGACGAATTTCCTTTACCGAAAGTTTTACAGAATAGAGTAATCGTTTCTCTTATTCCACCGATAGAGGGTAGCGTTTTCCGAGGGTATGATTTTTTTATTGGGATTGTCGGTCGGAACAAAATCGGAAATGCAATACCCATGAAGGTCGCCGTCACGCATGAGGGCGCGGGCACCCTCGTCAATTTCCGCTGTTGTGAGCCTCTGTCTGCTGTGTGCCTTTGCAAATTTGATGAAAGCCTCCGCAACTTCCCACTTCAAAGCGTCATCTTTTTTCTGTGACATTGTACTTCTCCTTTAATTATCTTTTTTCCAGACGACGGGCGTCACTTCGTCCACGTCATAGTGCCAATAGTCGCCCTCATTTTCTTCGGGCATGGGGTCTGCATAGTAATAGACTTTTGCGTCGTTGAACACTTCACCCGCCCTGCTCGTATCCAACGCCGACCACTGCTCTGCATTGCCCTTGAAGTAAATCGCCTCAAAGACGGTGCAACCCTTGAAAATATCACTCCCGATAGATGTGATCTCGCTCGGGAGAACGGCGTATTGCAAAGCGGTACAATTTTCAAAAGCAACACCATTAATCGTTATTACTTTCGGCATTTCCACTGTCGTCAAAGCGGAGCAATTAGAAAAAGCATTGTTCCCGATTTCTGTTACTTTCGGCATTTCGATTTTTTCCAAATTTTGGCATTCTCTAAATGCACCATACCCGATTGTTGTTACATTTGGCATTTTCACAGTCGTCAGAGCGCCACAATAATTAAAAGCGAAACTACCAATCGTCGTCACATTCGGCATTTCCACTGTCGTCAGAGTGGACCAGTTAAATGCCCAATCCCCGATTTCCGTCACTTTACTTGGAATTTTAATATTTTGCAAGTAAGTACACTTTTGAAATGCGTAAGCGCGGATTTCCTTAATATTTTCGGAAAAACATACATATTTGAACCCACAATTCTCAAACGCGTTTTCTGCGATGACCGTGACGGGCTTTTCGTCGTGTACGGCGGGAATAAACAGCTCTTCTACACTCCACGCCGTCCCCTTGGAGACGCGGTATTCCTGTTGATTATTGATGAGCGTATAGGCAAGCCCGATCGTCTCGTACACGGCGTTAACTGTCATATTTTCCGTAATGCGGGAGAAGTCTGTCACGTCCCAAACGCCGTTGTTGCCGACCTTTTCCTTTACCGTCGGGACATCCTCGATCGCCTGTCCGTACTCCACCGTCTTTACGATGTCCTCTTCCTCGGTATATTCGTTATGGAAGGTCACGGTGAGCTGTTTCATCGTGTAGACAGCGTGGACTTCGATGTCGGAAGTAATGTTTGTGAAATCTTCTCTATCCCACTTTGCGCTCGCTTGTCCTTCCTTTTCGGGGACTTCGGGAATATCGGTGAGGTCGCGCCCCGTGAACACGCGGCGCACAATGTCCTCCGCACCGTCAGCCTTAAAAGTGACAGTGTAAATCGTAAGATTGCCGTTCACGAGGTCGGTGATCCATTCTTCTTCGCTCCCGTCGTAGAAGGGGTAATACTTTTTGAAGATGTCAAATGCGGAAAGCCCGTCCTTTCCGTCAGCGCCATTTACACCGTCTTTGCCGTCAACACCATTTACACCGTCTTTGCCGTTTTGCCCGTCTTGACCTTTCTCGCCTTGCTCACCCTTTAACCATTCGAGAAATTCAGCCTCCGTGCCGCTGTGCCCGTTCTCTTTCCAAATGTCATAGGCACTCTTGCCGTCTTGACCGTCGGCTCCGTCCTCGCCGTCTTGTCCGTCTTTCCCGTCCTTGCCGTCGGTGCCGTCCTCGCCTTTTTGACCCGTCGCGCCCTGCGCACCCGTGTCGCCTTTCTCGCCCTTCAACCAGTCGAGGAAGTCGCTCTCCGAGCCGCTGTGCCCGTTTTCAAGCCAAATATCGTAGGCACTCTTTCCGTCCGTGCCATCCTTGCCGTTTTGACCATCGGAGCCGTCTTTCCCGTCTTTGCCGTTCAGACCGTCCTTGCCGT
>CANRDK010000069.1 GCA_947629345.1 uncultured Clostridia bacterium | reverse complement strand
CTGAGGGGTTTTTGAACCCTATCCCCCGCTGCGCGGGTACTTCCCCTACAAGGGGAAGCAAGGGGACTCCGTTCGGGCCGCCCCGTGTCGTTCTAAATATCCCCCACTACAATTTTTAATTTTTAATTTTTAATTACTCCCGTGCGTTTAACGGGATCCTTCGCTACGCTCAGGATGAGCGCGCGGGGCAGGATGAGCGGCTGGGCAGGATGAGCGTACCCCTTCAACGAAACAGAATGGTGAGCACGATGACGACGATGACGCCGAGAATGCCGACCACCCAGCCGACCGTCTTGAGCGTCCTCTCCTTTTTCGGGTCCATGGGGGTATAGCCGCGCGGGACCAGAACGCCGCCGCACTTGGGGCACTTCGTCATGTGATCGAGGACCTTTTCGCCGCAGTGGGGACAGGGCACGAGGTGCTTTTCAAGCTGTGCCTGTCTCTTCTTGATCCGCTCCTGCTTTTTGCGCTCCTCGTCCTCGTAAACCGTCGTTTTTTTGCTCATATGTCTCAGTTTTTCACCGTATCGAACTTGTATGCCGCCGTGTAGGAATATACCTCGCCGACGTCCAAAATGGAGCTCCCCCGCGCGGCGTACTCCCTCACGTTGACGTTGTTGGGGATCGCCTGCGTCTCGAGGCAGAAGCCCGCACGCTTGCCGTAGTAGTTGTTCTTTCCCTCTTGATGGAGCCCGTTGCCCGCGTAGAACTGCACAGCGGGTGCATCGGTATAACAGCGCATGCGGATCCCCGTCCTTCTGCTCTCCGCAGTGGCATAGAGAACGTACTCGCCGCGGGGATTCTTCAGCACAAAGCAGTGATCGTACCCGTTACCCTGCCTCAGGTCAACGTCCTCGGCGTCGATGTCCCGACCGATCTCCTTCATCTCGTTGAAGTCGAACGGCGTGCCCTTCACAAAGCGATAGCCTCCCTCGGGGATCATCGTGGGGCTGGTAGGGGTGATCATATCCGAATCGATCTGCAAAAGATTGTTGAGAATGCTCCCGTCCTTCTCGCCGTTGAGATTGAAATAGGCATGGTTGGTCAGATTGACCGCCGTCTTTTTGTCCGTCTCCGCGCGGTATGCTATCCTGAGCTCGCCGCCCTTGAAAGAATAGGTCACCTGCACGCTAAGATTTCCGGGGTAAAACTCCTCGCCGTCGGGGGAGAGGAGAGAGAGAACGAGGTCGTCCCCCTTCACTTCAACATTCCAGAATTTTCTGTTGAATCCCACCTTGCCGCCGTGGAGATGGTTCCCGCGGTCGTTGCAATACAGCTCATACGTCTTGCCGTCGATGGTGAGTTTCCCCTCGCCGATGCGGTTGCCGAAGCGGCCGATGAGCGCCCCGAGGTATCCGCCGTTGCGTTCGTAGCTCGTCACGTTGTTGTAGCCGAGGAGCACGTCCGTGAGGTTCCCCTTCTTGTCTGGCACGACAATGCTCTGAAGAATGCCGCCGTAGTTTAGCACGTTCACATAGGAATCGCCGTCGTGCAGCGTGTACATTGTGACGTCCTTCCCTTCCAATGTCTTTGCGAAAAACTTTTGTGTGATCATTGATCCTCTCCTCATTGATTTTCTGTATCGATCTGCCCCGCTCCGCTTGCACGCAGGGAGGCCATAAGAACGCTGTCCTCGCCGAACACGCGGGCCATGCCTTCCGCATACTCCCGCTCCCGCCCCGTCCTTACAAAGGCGAGCACGACGCCCGCAAAGCCGCCGCCCATGATGCGGAATGCCCCGTCCTTGATGAGCTCTTCCGAGAGCTTCAACGCGAGGGGCAGGGGCTGGATGACGCTGCCGGGCACGAAACAATTCTGCAACAGCTTGCACGAACTCTCTCCGCTTTTCTGTACCTGTTCCAAAAACAGGGGCGTATTGCCCGTTTTGAGCGCAACGGCCGCAAGTTCTACCCGCTCATTCTCCTCAAAGAAGTGAATGCTCCTGAGAATGGCCCGCTCGCTGACCCTCTTTTTGAGGGCAGGGAGACGGCTGAAAAGTTCCTCTTTCCCGACCTCGCGGAGACATTTCTTGCCAAAGAATGCCGCAACGTCCCCCATTTCCTTGCGGATGGCAGCATAGTGGGAAGTGAGAGAGGCATGCGAACCGCCCGTGTTCGTCAAAATGACGGAATATCCCCTGAGCGGGGGAAGGGGTGTGACGGAGGGAGCGGCGGGGTCCTTGAAATCGATCTTGTTGAGCCCGCCGAACGCGACGCCGCACTGGTCCAACAGCCCGCACGGCTTTCCGAAATAGACGTTCTCCGCAAACTGCCCCGCCTGCGCCTCCTCAAAGGGGGTAAGGCTTCCGCCGAATGCAAGGGTGTTCTCGATCGCGGCGACAAGTACGGAGAATGCCGCGGAGGAGGAGACGCCTGCCCCGCGGAAGATGCTGCTCGCAGTATAGGCCGTAAAGCCGCAGAGATTCCCCCTCTTCCGCAAAAAGGCGAGCACGCCGCGCACGAGGGACGCCGACTTGCCCCGTTCCTCCTCCCGCGCCGCAAGGTCGGAAATGTCCACGCGGATGGGAGAATGCCCCTCGGAAAGGATCTCGACGACATGTTCCTGCGGCAGAACGGCGGCGAGAATATCGCAGGACAGGGCAGAGACGAGGACCTTGCCGCAGTTGTGGTCGGTATGGTTCCCCACGATCTCCGCACGCCCCGGCGAGGAAAACCAAAGGGTCTCCCCTCTCCGCTCGGGCGGCAGTTTTGCACGCAGCCTCTCCCTGCGCAGAGCGGACCTTTTTCCTTCCGAAAATTGCTGCATGGGTAGAGTATATCACAAACGAGGGGAAAAGTAAATAATTTCCGAAAATTTATTCAAACTTCAGATATGCAAAGAAGATTTATCCCCGCACTCATGCTGTTCGTCGCGCTTCTGCTCCTGCTCGCGGGGCTCGGCGCAAGGATGACGTCCGTGCCCGCCATCTCCTTCGCCGCGGAGACGAAGGAGATCTACCTGACCTTTGACGACGGGCCGAGCACTTCCGTCACCGAAAAGGTTTTGGATATTTTAAAGGAGGAGGACGTGAGGGCCACCTTCTTCATCGTGGGAGACAGGGTGCAGGGCAGAGAAAAGACCCTGCGCCGTATCGCGGCGGAGGGCCATACCATCGGCGTCCATTCCCAGACGCACGTCTATTCGGAGATCTACAGCTCTGCGGATGCCCTCCTGCGGGACGCAGAGAGCTGCGCGGAGACGATACGGCGGGTCACGGGCATCTCTCCCCGCGTCTACCGCTTCCCGGGCGGCGGCAAACACCCCGCCTCCGCAAAGCTCCTGCGCAAAAGAGGGTACAGGATCGTCAGCTGGAACGCCGTCTGCGGGGATGAAGAGATCCGCGGCGCAGACGCAGACACCCTCTACGCCTCCGCCGTCAAGACTGCCGAGGGGAAGGACCCCGTCATTCTCCTCCTGCACGATTCCGCCTCGCACAGACCCACCGCAGAGGCCCTGCCCCGCATCATTGCACACTTCCGCGCCGAGGGCTATACCTTTTCGGCATTCTGAACCCCTTCTTGAGCCTTTCCGTCCCGCGGTAGAGGCTCCCGAAGAGGAGCACGGAGAGCGAACAGCCCGTCACCATCAGCCACTGCGCTCCGCTGAGCGCCGAGAGCCCAAACATTCCCCTGAAGAGGGGCACGAGCACGAGGAGCACGTTGAGCACAATGCCGAGAAAGACTGTCAGGAGCAAAATTTTGTTGGAGAAATGGTCTTTCAGGCGGAGGGGCAGGTCCTCTCCCCGCACGTTGAAGGCATGCAGAAGTTCCAAGAGGGACATTGCGAGAAAGGCCATTGTGGAGGCGACGCCGTTCCCGTAGCGGAGACCGAATGCAAAGAGCCCGAGGACGGCCGCCGCCTGCAAACAGCCAAAGAAGAGCATGCGGAAGAGGGAGGGAGCCGAAAAAATTTCCCTGTCCGAAACGGGGGGACGGAGCATTGCCCCTTCCGCCCGTTCTACGCCGAGCGCGAGCACGGGAAGGGAGTCGGTGATGAGGTTGATCCAGAGGAGCTGGGTGGACGTCAAAAAGTCGTATCTCCACAGGAAGAGGGAGGCGATCAGCACGCAAAGCACCTCCGCAAGGTTGGTGGAGAGGAAAAAGGAAATCGTCTTTTTGACGTTGAAGAAGACGTTCCGTCCCTCCTCAACGGCCTTCACCACGGTGGAAAAATCGTCGTCGGTAATGACCATATCGGCGGCGTTTTTTGTGACGTCCGTGCCCGAGCCCATTGCAACGCCGATGTCCGCGGCCTTGAGCGCAGGCGCGTCGTTCACGCCGTCCCCCGTCATGGCAACGACCTCGCCGCTCCCCTGAAGAGCCCTTACGATCTCCTGTTTGTGACGGGGCGAAACGCGCGCATAAACTGAATATTTTTCCGCTTCTGCCGCGTATTTTTCGCCGAGCACGTCCATCTCTTCGCCCGTGATGACCTCCCCCTTCGTCTCCGCGATGCCGAGGCGGGAGGCGACGGCAAAGGCTGTCTCCGCCGAATCTCCCGTGATCATCACCGTCCTGACGCCCGCCCTCTTGCAGGAAGCGACGGCCTCCCCCGCGTTCTCCTTGGGCGGGTCGAGCATGGCGGCGAGCCCCAAAAAGGTGAGTTCTTCCTCCTCCCGCTCCCCCTCCGCAAAGGCGAGAACGCGCATGGCGGCGGCAGAAAACGCCCTCTCCTTTGCGACGATCATGCGCCTGTCCCCCTCCGTAAGGGGGACCTTTTGGCCGTTTTTCAGCACATAAGTGCACTTTTTTAGGATGACGCCCGTGCCGCCCTTCACATAGAGGCGAAGTCCCTCGTCCGTCCGCGCGAGCACGCTCATCATCTTGCGCTCGGAGGTGAACGGGACCCCGCCCACCGCCTCGAACGAAGCATTCACCCGACAGCGGTCTGCAAATTCCACGAGCGCGATCTCGGTGGGATCCCCCACATAGCTGCCCCTGTCCCCCTTGACGGTGTGGCAAATCCGCATACAAGTGAGCAATTTTTGCTGAAGCCGAGTGCCCGTGTACGTCTCCCGCGGCGCGGAACAGTCGGTGGCGATCTCCTCCACCGTCATTTTGTTCTTGGTGAGCGTGCCCGTCTTGTCCGAACAGATGACGGAACAGCTCCCCAGCGTCTCCACGGCGGAGAGCTTTCGGATGACCGCCCTCTCCCCCGCCATACGCTTGACGCCCATTGCAAGAATGACGGTGACGACTGCCCCCATGCCCTCGGGAATGGCGGCGACGGCAATGGCCACGGCGTTCATCACATTCTGCAAAAAACTCAACCTATGTGCGAATAAACCGCCCAAAAAGAGCACGGCGGCGACGGAGAGAACGGCCGCGGTGATGATCTTGCCGAGCTTTGCGATGAGCCTGTCGAGCGGGCTCATGGACGGGGCGTTTTTCGACAATAAGTCTGCAATTTTCCCCATTTCGGTGTCCATGCCCGTGGCGACAACGAGGCAGCGCGCATTCCCCCGCACGCAAAAGGTCCCCATGTGCACGGTGTTGCTCCGTCCCGAGAGCGCGGGAGTCTGAACGGTGCAGTCGAACTTCTTTACGGGGCGGCTCTCCCCCGTCAGAGCCGATTCGTCGGCGCGGAAATCGGCGGCGGAGATCACGCGGCAGTCGGCGGGCACACGGTCCCCCTCCGAGAGTTCGACAACGTCCCCCACGACGAGTTCGGAGGCGTCGATCCCGATGAGCCGACCGTCCCGCACGACCCTTGCCGTGCTCTTGGTCAGCTCCTTCAGCCGCTCGATGGCGCGGTCGGCACGGTACTGCTGCAAAAAGCCTACGACGGCGTTCAACAGAATGATGAAGAGGAGAATTGCCGTGTCGGCGGTCTCGCTCATGTCCCCTGTGGCGAATGCCAGCGCCCCCGAAAGGCAGGCCGCGGCGATGAGAATGAGGGTCATGAGGTCCTTGAACTGCGAAAAAAAGAGGGCGAGTTTGCTCTTCTTTCTGCCCTCTTTGAGTACATTTTTTCCGTTTTGCAGGCGGCGGGCCGCCTCTTTCGCGCTCAGGCCTCCCTCGCCGCTCCCGACTTCCCCAAAGACCTCGCTTATCGATCTTGCATACTGTTCCATACGCATTAACGTATGATTCTCCCCGTCGATTTATGAGCGAGCCCGAACACAGTCCCCCTTGCTTCCCCTCTTAGGGGAAGTACCCCGAAGGGGGGATAGGGGTAGGGGCGGGCAGAATGACGCGGCGGCCGCTCATTCTGAGGGAGCGCCAGCGACCGAAGAATCCCATTAAACCAACGGACTCCCGTGCGTTCAACGGGATCCTTCGCTGCGCTCAGGATGAGCAGTTACTCCCGTGCGTTCAACGGGATCACTTCGGCTTCGCTCAGGGTCAGGATGAGCGCGCGGGGCACGGACGCAGTCATGCCCCCTCCTCGGGGAGGGGGGTAGGGGGGCGGGGACGCTCCAATCCCCTCACAAGATCCTTGTCAGCGAAAAACGAGTCTTGTCGCAGGAGGTCAAAACGTAAGAAATGCCGTCCTTTTCGCACTTCAGGGGGAAGTACATGCTGCCGTGCAGGTGCCCGAAAACGACAATATCTACGCGATTTTCCCTGAACAGCTCCGTAAAGAGGGTGTCCTCCTGCTTCAGCCCCATCGGCGGAAAGTGGATGAGCGCGATGAGCGTATCCCCCTCCTCCCTGACCTTTTCCACCTCGTGAAAGGCAAGGCGGAACCGCTCGGCCTCGCGCATGTAGAGCTTTTGGTCCTGCTCGGTGAATTCCGTGCTTCCGGGACAGGTCCAGCCCCGCGAGCCCGCAATGACGACGTTCCCGAATTTCACGCAGTCGTTCTGCAAAAAATAAAAGCTATCGTCCGGTTTCAATGCTCTAACCTTGGAGATGCCGTTCCACCAAAAGTCGTGATTGCCGCGGATAAACACCTTCTTCCCCGCAAGATCCTTGAGGGAAGACACGTCGTACATGCCCTCGGGTAGCTTCATGCCCCACGACGTGTCGCCGCCGAGCAGGACAACGTCCTCCTCCCCGACCTTTGCACGCCAATCGGCCTTGATTTTTTCAAAATGCCCCTCCCAGTCGGGCCCGAACACGTCCATCGGCTTGTTCGAGAGCCCCGAAAGGTGCAGATCGCTGAT
The DNA here is from genome assembly GCA_947629345.1 of uncultured Clostridia bacterium. Lineage (GTDB taxonomy): Bacteria > Bacillota > Clostridia > Christensenellales > Borkfalkiaceae > Gallimonas. Next base: position 3,395 of record CANRDK010000069.1, on the reverse strand, counting down.
CGCCCAGACTTTCATGCAAACAGTATAACATATTTTCCGCAAATGCGCAAGCCCCTGAAAAGCCCCCTCTGCACCCCCGCGGCGGGACTTTTTGCAAAAATAAAGAAATTTTAAAACAAAAATTGAAACTTTTTTCCGTTTCCCTCTTGATTTTTTGCAGATATCATGTATAATGGAAAGGAAATGTGCCTTATCGGGGCAAAATCCATCAAGGGGAACGATTATGAGCGTTACAGCTAAAAACATTCGCAACATCGCCGTCGTCGGGCATTCCGGCGAGGGCAAAACTACCCTGTGCGAGGCGATGCTCTTCAATGCAAGCGCCATCGAACGCATGGGCAAGATCGAAAACGGCACCACGGTGTGCGACTTCGACGAACAGGAGATCGCGCGGCACTCCTCCGTGTCCCTCGCCTGCGCCTATCTCACTTGGAAGGACGTCAAGTTCAACCTTCTCGACGTGCCCGGGTTCTACGACTTCGAGGCAGAATTCAACTCCGCCATGCGTGCGTGCGGCGCGGCGCTCGTCGTCATGGGCGCTAACGGCACGGTGACGGTCGGCGCAGAAAAGGCCCTCGACTACTGCTTCAAGCACAAGAAACCGCTCTTCATCTTCATCAACGGCATGGACAAGGAGAATGCCAACTACCACGGCACCGTGCAGGCCCTGCAGGAGAAGTACAAGGGCAAGATCGCACCCATCCAGATCCCCATCATGGAAGGGGAAAAGATGACGGGGTACATCAACGTCATCACGGGCAAGGCGTACAAGTTCTCCGAAAAGGGCGTCGCCGAAGAGCCCGTTCCCGCGTCCTATCAGAGCGAACTCTCCGAAATGCAGGCAGTTCTGCAGGAATCCGCCGCCGAGAACGACGAGGAACTTCTCGATAAATACTTTGAAGAGGGCGCCCTCTCCGAAGAGGACACCGTTTCGGGCCTCAGAAAGGGCATGCAGACGGTCAGCGTCGTCCCCGTGATCGCGGGCAGCGCACTCCTCAACAAGGGCGTCATCAATCTGATGAACGAACTCATCAACTACGTCCCCGAAGCGGCCGAACGCGCGGGTCTGCCCGCAACCGACCTCAAGACCAACGAGCCCGTCCTCGTGGAGTGCTCGGAGGAAGCTCCCTGCGCCGCGCAGGTATTCAAGACGGCGGTGGACCCCTTCGTCGGAAAGATGAACTACATCCGTGTCAACCGCGGCGTGCTCAGAACGGGCACAGACGCCTACAATCCCAATACAGATACCACCGAGCGCATCAACTCTCTCTACATCGCGCGCGGCAAGAAGCTCGACCCCGTCACCTCCCTCTCAGCGGGCGACATCGGCGTCGTTGCAAAGCTCACCAACACGGGCACGGGCGATACGCTCTGCGATCCCAACGCCCCCGTGCAGTTCGATCCCATCGAATTCCCTGAACCCTGCCTCTCCATGGCGGTCACCGTGGCTGTGCGCGGCACCGAAGATAAGGTGTTCGGCGGCCTCAACCGCCTCGCCGAGGAGGACAAGGGCTTCTGCGTCCGCAAGAACGCTGAAACGGGCGAAACGCTCGCCTGCGGGCAGGGCGAAGTCCAGCTCGATATCATCAAGAGGAAGCTCAAGTCCAAGTTCGGCGCGGATGCCGAATTCTCCACCCCCACCGTTGCCTACCGCGAATCCATCACGGGCAAGGCAGAGGCCGAGGGCAAGCACAAGAAGCAGTCGGGCGGCGCAGGGCAGTTCGGCGTGGTCAATATCCGCTTTGAACCGGGTGCGGCGGACGGCATCTTTGAATTCGTGGACGCGACCGTCGGCGGTTCTGTCCCCAAGCAATTCATTCCCGCCGTCGAAAAGGGCCTCCGCGAGGCCATTCAGAAGGGCGTGCTCGCAGGGTTCCCCATGGTCAATCTCAAGGCGACGCTCTTCGACGGAAAATCTCACCCTGTAGACAGTAAAGAAATTGCATTTGTCTCGGCGGCAAGGCTCTCCTATGAGGACGGCATTCCGCGCGCAAGGCCCGTCATTCTGGAACCCATCTGCTCGCTTCAGATCACCGTTCCCGAACAGTACGTCGGCGATATCATGGGCGACCTCAACAAGCGCAGGGGCAGGATCATCGGCATGGACACGGTGGAGGGTCTGCAGGTCGTCACGGCCGAAGCTCCCGAGGGAGAACTTCTGACGTATGCGACGAGCCTCCGCTCCATGACGCAGGGCCGCGGCAGATTCACGCAGACCTTTGCCCGCTACGAGCAGGCGCCCGATACGGTGTTGCAGAGCTTGAAAAAATAACACTTATAGCGCAAAAAACGGACTTCCTCTGAAGTCCGTTTTTTTAATGAGCAACGGGAATGGGGGTCCCTCATTCCGAGCCCCGCAAGGGGCGAGAGAATCTCGCTTTAAGAACGGAAGTCCGTCGGTTTGCGAGATCCGCTCGCTACGCTCGGGATGAGGACGGGGCCCGTGCCCCCGCGCGCTCATGCTGAGCGTCAGCGAAGCATCCCGTTAAACCCTGCTCTGTTGGTTTTATGGGATTCTTCGCTACGCTCAGAATGAGCGGTCGCGAGGCGCCAAGGCCAAACCTCACCCCTTTTTTATTTCGAGAATATCATCCGCGGAACAGCCTATAAAGTTGCACAGCTTGGATAAATTGGCCAGCGTCGGCTGCGCCCGTCCCGATAAATATTGGGAGACCGACGAGGAATCGATACCGAGCGCACGCGCAATGTCGATTTTCCTCTTCCCGCTATGTTCGATCTCAAATTTGAGATTTGCCGTGATTTTTTCGTCAAGACTCATTTCCATGCCTATATTTTATTAGGCATTGCTTAAATTTTGCTTGACATTTGAGCATTGCCCAGATATAATTTAAGCAATGCTTAAACAGGAGGAAAAAGTATGAGTGTAGAAGAACTTGTCGCCCTCATCCGCACGGAGCTGAAGGACGACGTCATCGGCAGTATTTCTTATGAAGGAAATGTCATCACTGTGGAATTCACCGATGGCATTGTCCGCACCGTCACGGTGGAGTGAGGCAGTAAACACGCGCTATCAGCGGCGTCATGCTGAGAACGGGAGCACAACGCAGTCATGCCCCCTCCCGAGGAGGGGGGTAGGGGGGTGGGCAACGCTCATTCAGAGCGAAGCGATGAATCCCGTTAAACCCTGTTCCGTTGGTCTAATGGGATCCTTCGCTACGCTCAGGATGAGCACACAGGCTCACGTCGGTTTACGAGATCCGCTCGCTACGCTCGGGATGAGGGCGGGGGCCCGTGCCCGCGCGTTCATTCAGAGCGAAGCGATGAATCCCGTTAAACCCTGCTCCGTTGGTCTAATGAGATCCTTCGCTACGCTCAGGATGAGCACACAGGCTCACGTCGGTTTACGAGATCCGCTCGCTACGCTCGGGATGAGG
>CANRDK010000068.1 GCA_947629345.1 uncultured Clostridia bacterium | reverse complement strand
GGGGACCTCGATCGCCGATTCGAGCGTCATATTGGAATAATTGACCAAATAGATGCCGATCCCGACCCCTCTGTGCCGCTTGACACCATCGTCCACCTTGTAGCTCGCACAGCCGTTCTTTTGACCGTCGTGGGAGGTCCAATAGAGCTGGTCGGGCACGCGGTAGGGCGTCTCAGACTGATACATGACGACGTATCCGTCCTCCCCCTTCCAAACCGTTTGAAAGTCCTCAAAATGTTCCACCATGAGGGCGTAGCAGATCACACGGTCCCCGTTGACCTCAATGCCCGTCTGGGCGGGATTGCCGAAATTGGTCCCCCGCTCCGTCTCCTCGTCCTCCCACGCAACGCCCTGCGAGTGATCCGCCCGCCAGATCCAAAAATTGTCGCCGATGACGTCGTTGGAATGAATGACGAGGGCGGTTTCCGTCTCTGTGTGCACGTTCTCCACGCCTCCTATGCGGAGGTAGAGGTCGGAGAGCACGGTCGGGTCGTCTCCGTGGTCCAAAGCTGAATTTTCCGTCCCGACGACGACCATATTTTTGCTGAAATGCCCCGCATCGATGAGGATATCTGCAATTCTGACGCCGCCGACGTCCCCCACTTTGATGGCAGCCTCGCTGTTTTCATCGGAGATCTCCAGCGTCGCATAGCCGATGCCGAAGAGCACGGTGCCGTCAAGCTTCACCTCAAGGGGCTCGTCGAGGAGATAGTGACCGGGGGTGAACAGGAGGTGTTTGCCGCTGTCGAGCGCCGCATTCAGCGTGGCGGAAGTATCATACCTTGCGTCGGCGATATAAAATTTGTCGAGCGGAAGAGATTCCCCCGCCTCGGAAGAGAGTCCGTTTATCCATGTGACCCCCTTTGTATTCTCCTGAACATGCGGAACGAACACGCTGTAGCGGCCGTTCTCGCAGTACAAAAAAGGCTTTTCGGCGATCCGCTCGGTGGTTTCGAGGTTGGTCACCTTGCCGCTCCTCTCCGTCCACGCGTCGCTGCCGATGTTCCCCTCACAGCCCGCGTAGACCATGTTGTAGGAGCCGCCGTCAAAGCTCTTCGCCTCGGTGTTGCGGGTCATCCACTGCTGTTGGGAACTGCCGTGAACGCTCCCCGTCACCGCCGTATTTGCGAGGAAGCCGCCCGACGCCCACCCGCCGTAGGAGAGAGAAAGGTCCCCCTTCACCTCCGCGCGGCGGAAACTCGTCGCCTGCGAAACGGACCACACGACGTCAGAGCGCACGCTGACGTTCTCCACGCTCCGCCAAAAGGTGCAGGTGGAATTCTGATTGGAGAGAACTCTGTTGCTCACATACACGCCGCCCAAGGAGACGTCGGTGGGAAGAGCGCCGAGGCCGTTCACCGAGGTGTAATAGCCGACCTTCACCGTGAGGTCGTATTCGCCGCCGAGGAAGAGAAAAGCCGCCCGCTTTGCCGAAAACTGCCCCACATTTGCCGTTTCAAGGGCAGCATGAGTCTCTTCGAGATAGGCTCCGAGCTTGGCCATGTCGTCGTTTGGAGAGGCGATCAGCGTGCTTTCCGCAAAGGTACTCGAGACGCCGACCTCGACCTCCTCGCCGCCGACCACTGCCGTCACTTTGAAGTAGTCGTAAATGTGTTCATCCGTCACGAACTCGGTCCCGTCCGTGACCTCGCCGAGCCGTTCATACGTCCCGAAACGGCTTGGAGAATGGTAGAGAATGTACTTTTCCGCGCCCTTCCTCCCCGCCCAGCGGATATGGGCTGCGCCGTCGTCTGTCTTGACGAGGACGCCATCTGTGAGGCCGTACGTTTGAAACGCTTCCATCGGGTCGGTGCGGGCGGTGTCGTTGTCGCCGCATGCGGCCATGGGAAGGACGGAGAGGGTGAAGATCGCCGCCAAAAGGATTGTATACTTTTTCATGCTATCATTGTAACATTTTTTGCCCGCGCTGTCAATGTACACATTTTAAAACCGTATGGTGGAATTGGAATGACACCCCCCTCAGTCACGGCAAGGGCGGCCGTGACAGCTCCCCCTCGAGGGGGAGCCGAGGGGCTGGTGCGGCGACCGCTCATGCTGAGCGAAGCGAAGCATCCCGTTGAACGCACGGGGCCCACCCTCATCCCGAGCGTAGCGAGGGGATCTCGTAAACTTACGGACCTCCGTTCTCAGAGCGAGATTCTCTCGCCCCTTCGGGGCTCGGAATGAGGAAAAAAGCTCCCGTGCAGACTGCGTTTGAGGGCGTACCCCCACCCCTACCCCGCCCCCTTACGCAGGGGGCAGGCAAGAGGCGGGGTCAGGATGAGCGCGCGGGGGGGGTCAAGGGCGAGGGCATAAGGAAAGGGCGGCGCGTATGCGCCGCCCCTCTTTTGCTCTTTTCGGCAAGGGACATTCCCCTCTGCCGAGGTTCTTATGTTTGCGTCTCGATCAAGACAGATACGACACCCCAGTTGTTCTGTTCATCCGTTGCGCCGTTCTTGTTGACAAGGGTGTATTTCTTACCGTTCAAAGTAACGCTCTTGCCGTCCTGTGCGACAGTTGTGGGGAGCTTCAGGTCGCTCTGGGCTCCGCCGAAGTGGCAGGTATAGGGATTGCCGTGAACTGCGATATCGGTAATATCGTACTTGGCCGTCCAAGTGCCGTCTTCGTTGATGGTGAGAACGGGATTTACCAATTTGTTGGAAGTCCAGTTGTCGCCGCGCATCTGAAGGTCCACATAGAAGTTCGAGAATGCTTTCTGAATTTTAGCCTTATCGGTCTCGGCAGCTGTGCCGTTCGTGGCGTTCCCTGAGATGGAGAGATAAACTTTATTATCCTCCACAACGAGGTCTGCAGAAGTCGCCGTCAGCGTTGTGGGATCGCCGACCTTGATGCAGGGGATATTCCACGTGCCATTGTCGCCCGTGCACTCAATTTCATACTTTTTGTCGCCGACGACAACAAACTTACCGTGGGTGGAATGGTCGAAGTCATGGATCTCGGTCTTGGTATCGTTGATGAAGAGATTCGACCAAAGCCTACCGTCTCCGCCGAGCTTTATGTCTGTCAAATCGAAATAGAGCTTATAGTTCTCGCCGCTCTTTTCAACTTTGATGCAAGCGCTCTTCCATTCAAAATCGTCGTCAGGATTGTCTTTGTCGCCCGCATCTACGTTGCCGTACTTCACAGCGGCTTTCAGTTCGTCGTCCGTGTACCCTGTCGCCTGAACAGTCACAACGATGCAGGGCTTGCCGCCGTCCTCAACGAGCGCAACGTCAACATCCTCCATCACTTTGATCGACTTGTTGGTGCCGGGATCGCCGAGATCTGCAAGCGCCTCTTCGGAGACGGCAAGTTGAACCATATCTCTGCTCCAAGTATCTCCATTTCGAATGATGAGCGTGTAATGGAGATTGTTGTACTCCACATGATCGCCATTCTCGTCTGCCTTGATGGGATCTGCCTTCCATTCGATATCAAAGTTATTGTCCCCGAACTTGAGGTGCATCAAGTACTGCGTCAAACCGTTATTATTGGCTTTTTCATCGAGGCCTACACCCGAAAGATCGACTGTGACGGTAAACTTACCGTTTGCGATCTTGACAGTCGTAGTCGGTTTCAACGTCTGCCAACCGCCTGCAGAATGAACTTGGCCATTCGTCTGAAGATCGAATACGATCTCAGCTTCCGTGTAGCCCGTGACGTCGCCGCCGATGGTGAGCGTTGGCTTCCCGTCGACAAGTTCGAGCTTGAGCGTGCTCATATCGACTTTGTAGGAGTCTTCAACAGGTACATAGTCGGGATCGGTGTATTCGGGGTTCTTGTCGGTTGCCTCGGCGTCTGTCACGACGAGGGCAGGGAAATCGTAATAAGGAGCTTCGCTCTTTTGTACGATCGAATACTTCTTGCCATTCACAACTGCATACAGACCGTCGGAAGCATGGCTCGTATCCTTCAGCTCCACAACGAGATCTCCTTCCGTGAGATCATCCTTCGTCCCCGATTCCGTAAAGAAGAGTTTGAAATAGAGGCCTTGGTCGGCGCATGAAGTGACGTCGAACCAAATTTCATAGAGATGATTGTCCTCATCGACGCACTTCGCCTTTGTGGCATCCTGTTCGTACAGGTCGCGCGAGCTGGCGTCGATATTGCCGAGCACAAACTTCTTGAGATCGTCGAGGGTGTAGTTCTTAACTTTGACCGTCACGACGTAGTAGACCTTCGTGGGGGATTCAAAGTTGTCGACCTTGAGCGTCATCTTTTCATAGGTTGCACTCTTTGCCGTGCTGTCCTCTGTTCTGATGATGATCATGCCGTTTGCCCAAGACTGGCTGTTTCCGGAGTAGCCCGACGCAACGTCCAAAGTGAATGCCATCGTCCCCATCGTTACGGACGAATCCTTATGAACATTGAGGCTTCCCTGATAGATATTCTTGCCGTCTGTGTTCTCATATTGGAGATAGAGCGCGAGGCCGTCCTTCAAATCCTCTACAGGAGGAAGTTCGATGGAGACCTTGAAAGTGCCGTCGTCGTTGACTTCGATGATGAGGTTATTCTCATCCAATGTTCTGGACCACGTCGTGCTGACATGCTGCGTTCCGATGAAGTCGCTTGCCTTGATGATGGGAGCGGGATATTTTTCCTTGAGAAGGTTTTCTACATCCGTCTTCTGGAGCTTGTCTTTGTTCCAAGTACCGGAAACAACATAGTAGCCCTTGTCGCCCTTCATCTCGAGCGTGACATCTCTCTCTGCGATGGATTCGTTGACGAGCCAACCGATGACAGCGCCCCATTCGCCGTAGCCGATATAGAGGACTCTCGTGTTGTCTGCGCTGGCGATCGTCTTGCGGATACCGTCGAGGCTGCCGAGCTTTTCGCCGGGAACGTAGGTGTCGTCTGTCGCGAGCCACGAATTGAGAAGGTTGTTGTCTGTGCCCGACGTGAACACGGTTTCCCCGTTTTCATTCAAGACCTTGAAGTGGAAGTACATCGTGGTCGTATAGGGCATATCGGCAAGAGCGAGGCTGACGGAATATTGTCCATTCTCAACAGTTCCTCTGCCCACGACGAACGAAGAACCCCAATAGTCGATCTCAACGGTCTTTGCCTGCTGGGCCATTTCGCCGAGAAGGGAGCCCGTGAATACGACGTTATCGCCTTCCTGCGAGATCGTGATCGGAGGGATATACCTGTTGACAACTGCCTTGAGGTAACGGTCCGAAGTTCCATCCGGTGTGTAGACCTGGAAGGAGAACGTATAATTTTCGCTGTGCGCCATCTGGGTGGTATCAACGAAATCATCGCCGTAGTCGTTCAGGTTGATCTCCTGCACGTCCTCTACGCCGTCAACGGAGGCAACAAGTTTGATATCCATCCACTTGCCGAAGTAGTCTGCGCCGTCCTCCGTTCTTGCGTCGCCGAGGTTCACCATGTTGTACTTGGCAGCAAACGTCTGGCCGATCTTGCCCGTGTAGACATCGCCCTTCCATTCGACTTTAGCATTGCCCTCGTAGAAGTACAGCTGCACGGAATTGGCCATGTGATAGGTACCGCTGATGACAAGGAATACCTTGCCTGCATCGGCTCCTGTCCCCGTTTCGTATTTGACGCCCGTAAGCGTGACAAGCTCCACGAACCATCTTGCTGTGAAGGTGCCGTCGATCGATTTCTCGGGAATGGCCGTTACGGGATTTCCGTTCAAGCTCCAACCGAGGAAGGGAATGGGTTCATCTGCTTCGCTCGTACGGCTGATCTCTTCCGAGGTGGGAAGCGGGATCGCCGCGCTCAGAGCTGCGTCGAAATAGAGGTAGTACATTGTACCCTCTTGTTTCTGTTCCTTGATTTCTGAATTTGCAGTGAGTGTTGCCTTATACGCATCCGTCAAGGTACCGCCCTGCAGGTCGAAAGCGATCCTGCCGCGGACGGCTGCTTCCAGATTGACCTTCTCGGAGGTCTTTCCGCCGTAGGTGACGGTGAAATAGGTGTCGCCAAAGGTGAATGCACCGCCCGAGGGATATGTGACGACGTAACCTTTTTCTATCTTTTCGGAATCTCCCGTTGCATAGGTCACGCTGACTTCCATGCCCGTTTCATCGAGGAATTCACCCGCGTAATAGGTCATTCTTGTGGGATTCTTCGTAACAGCAACCGACGCGATCGCCTTACTTACGGTGATGGCGATATCGTTGGCGCTCTTTCCGCTCTTGACTTCGATGGAATAGACGTTATCTGTCCCCTTCAAAGTCGTCCTGCCGTTTTTCACCACAACTTCGTAGCCGGAAGCGGGCACGACCTTAAAGGTGAGCGTTTCGCCGACTGTGTAGGTTTCGGGAAGTTCGGTGCTGTCGTTGACAGTGACTGTGACATGCTCCTTGTCGTTGATCGTCCATTTGACCACTTCGGTTTCAGCCTCTGTGCCGCCGCAAGCAACGGCGAGGGAAAGGCAGAGCGCCATGATCAAACCGAGGACGACTGCAAGGATCGTTCTTCTCTTTGTCATCTTTTTCCTCCTGTTTTTTTATTGAGAGACGCGACGGGATGACGGTCCGCCGCATTCCTTTACAACCTACATTATATAACATTGAGCGCATAGGGTAAATATACACTATTGGAATTTGGTCTATTTTTATATATCTTTGTTACATTGAATACTGAAAAATGAAAATTTAAAACAATTTTCGGGGAAGAATTGAAAATTCAATTATATTTTGTGTGCGATTTAAAAATTAAGGCCATGAGGAAGGAGAAAACGACCGCCGCCGAGACACCTGCGCTCGCCGCCGCCAAGGGGCCCGTGAGAGCCTTGAAGAGGCCCTCCTCCGCCCCGCGCATCGCACCGTTGGCGAGGAGATACCCAAAGCCTGAGATGGGAACGGTGGCTCCCGCTCCTGCGAATTCGACGAGGGGCTGATAGAGGCCGAGCGCGGTCAATGCCACCCCCGCAAGCATGAAGAGGACAAGGATCTTGCCGGCGGTGAGGTCGGTAAAATTGATGATGATCTGTGCGATCATGCAGATGAGCCCGCCCACGGCAAATGCCTTGAGGAACATCAAAAGAATTTCGAGGTATTCCATATGTAGGGGTTGCCCGCTCATTCTGAGGAAGGCGAAGCCGACCGAAGAATCCCATTGAACTAACGGACTCCCGTGCGTTTTATGGGATCCTTCGCTACGCTCAGGATGAGCGGCTGAGCTGGATGACATGCCGACCGCTCATTCTGAGGAAGCGCCAGCGACCGAAGAATCCCCTTGAACGGAGTCCGTTGGTTTAACGGGATCCTTCGCTACGCTCAGGATGAGCGCGCGGGGCAGAATGACGCGGCGGGAGCCGAGGGCCTCACCGTTCTAAGACGACGGCGTGGGCGATGCAGGGAATGGATTCCCCCTGTCCCGAGGAGACCGTGGAGAGAAGCGCGCCCGTCGCCACAAATAAGATCTTCTTCAAACTCCCCGTCATCAACTTGTGGTAGAGATAGGAATTCAGCACCACGGCCGAACACCCCGCCCCGCTGCCTCCTTGGTATTCATCTTCAATGACGTTGTAGATGATCTCCCCGCAGTCCACATGGTTCTTGTTGATATTGAGCCCCTTCTCCCACGTCAGATCCTTCAGAATGCGGCTCCCGAGCGCACCCAAGTCCCCCGTGACGATGAGGTCATAGTCCTCCACGTTCTCCTTTGTCCCTCTGAAGTGGGCGAGAATGGTATCCGCCGCCGCAGGGGCCATGGCGGCGCCCATGTTGTTGACGTCGGTGATGCCGAAATCCACCACCTTGCCGAGCGTTGCGGCCGTGATCCTGACGCCGTTGCCCTCCTCGGCGATGAGCGCCCCGCCTGCGCCCGTCACCGTCCACTGCGACTGGGGCGGACGGGTACAGCCGAGCTCCAAGGGGTAGCGGTATTGCCGTTCCGCCGAGGCAAAGTGGCTCCCCGTTGCCGCGACGACCCGCTTGCACAGTCCCCCATTCACAAACGCCGCCGCCACGGCGATCGATTCCGCCATCGTCGAACACGCCCCGTACACCCCCAAAAAGGGCACGGAGAAGTCACGCGCGGCAAAACTCGCCGAGATGATCTGGTTGAGAAGGTCGCCCGAGACGATCATGTCCACCTCGTCACGCTTGAGCCCCGCATTCGTGATGGCGCCGTCGATGACGGTGGAGAGCATCTTGCACTCTGCCTTTTCGTAGGTGCTCTCGCCGAACATGTCGTCCGAAAGGGCCGTCTCGACATATCTGCCGATGACCCCTTCGCACTCCTTGGGGCCCGCGATCGTGCTCGTTGCGATGATGCGCGGCTGCTGTTTGAAGTAGATGGTTTGATTTCCCATAAAAAAATACCCGACTGCAGTTTCTGCAATCGGGTGAAAATTTATTCAGCTTTATTCGAGAGGTTTCCCTTCCTGCGCCGTCCCATCGGGCTGTGCGGTCCGCTTTTTGCGGCTGTTGACGATGCCATAGCATACGGCGGAGGAGATGAGGAACACGAGCACTGCCACGGCGACCGTAACGAGCAGCGTACTCATGCCGCCCTGCTCCTCGACCGAATCTATGATCGTGTACGATTCCCGTGTGGCGATCTCTTCCGCAACGGGAGCGATCTCCTTCGAGCGCTGCGTCAAGGCTTCGTAGATCTTTTGCAGGGAATCTTGAAAGTTCTTCTCGTGTTCTAAATATTCTGCCTTCGAGGCCTCGTCGCCGAGAAGCTCCTCGATCGTGTCGATCTTCTTCTGGAGATCTGCATTTTCCTCCGTTAAAGCTGCGATGCGGGAATGGAATTCGCCGAATTGAGGCATGAGAGAGGAGGATGCGCCGTCGAAATTCTTATATTGCTCGACGAGAGAAGAGAGTTCCGCCTTCAGATTTTCGAGCTTCCTGCGGTTGAGGTCGAGCTGCTCGTTGTAGGTGTTGAGGCGGGACCGGAGCGTGACGCCGTTTTCGCTGTCGGGAATATAGGCGTTTGCGCCGAGCTCCAACATGAGCTCATTATACTTCGTATCGCTCATCGACTGCCGCACCGCTTCCCGCAGATCCGCCAAGGATTTATTCGCGGCCTTGATCTGATACAGATTGCCGTATTGGTCGATCCAGTCGTTGTAGAGAGTCAAAAGATAGTTGCGCTGTTCGGAAAGGAGGGAGAGTTTCTCTTCGTACGTCTCTGCGTTCTCATATTCCCTCAGCTGGGCCTGATAGCCGTTGAAGCCGTCTTCATCCTCCGCCGAAAGGGCCTGTGCGTCGGCAACAGCCCTGTCTTTGACAGATTCGGCGAGCGCACGCACAAACTCCCTTGCGCTCCTCGCATCCGAAAATGCCTTTCCGCTGACGGAGATGGTGTAATAGGTATCGACGATCCTGTCCTCTTCTCTTTCAAACACCTGCGCCACCGCAATGGGATATTTCCCATTGGGGAGCAAGTTTTTGACATTGAGCCCCGCAAAGCGCTCGTCGGAGCTCTTCACGGCGTTTAACGTCTCCTCCTCCGTAAAGTATTGCCCGCTGGTGAAGCGGTCGGAAGAAGAGGCAGTATAGACGACCTGAAAGCGGAACTTTGCCTCGTAGCTTGCCCTTTGGGGATTGACGTAGAATTGAAAGAGAAGCCCCGTAGCAATGGCGACGGCGAGTGTGACCGCAAGGATCGCCAGCAATCTCTTCCACTGAAAAATCACATGACAGATCTCGCCGAATGTGACGCCATGCTCCTCTTCCCGTTTTTCTTCGCGGTTTGTTTCTTCCAAGATGTTCCCCTCCGAAATGAAATCAGTCGGTATTTCCTTATCAGTATATCTGATTCCTCAAGATTATATTTTACTCACAGAAGAAAAAAAGTCAAGTCGAATACAAACAAATTTCGACAAATCACGCCCCGTGGGCGCAAAATGTCCAAAATCGGACTTAAATTTCAGCGGAGCGGAATGCTTGCCCGTGCATTTAAGGTGAGCGGGGAGAAGTTTCCCGCTTCAAATTGAATAAGCCCCTCCGCTGCGATCATGGCGGCATTGTCTGTGCAGTGATTCTTTGCGGGGAGCACGAGCCTTAAATGCGCCCTCCCGCATGCCTCTGTCAGCTTCTCCCTGAGGTATCCGTTGGCAACGACGCCGCCGCCCGCCGTGACGGTTTCCACATGCCTTTCAAGGGCCCCCTCCACCGTCTTTTCGACGAGGATATCGAGCGCGGCGGATTGGAAGGAGGCGGCAACGTCTGCCCTCGACCAGTCCTCCCCCTTCTGCTCCTTGGTGTGCACATAGTTGATGATGTGCGTCTTGAGGCCGCTGTATGAAAAATCGTATCCGCCGAGCCCCTTGAGCATCTTGGGCATGGGGATGATATTCTTCCCCTCCCGCGCGAGCGCTTCCACATGGGGTCCCCCGGGATAGGGAAGGCCGAGGACGCGCGCGACCTTGTCGAACGCCTCTCCCGCCGCATCGTCGAGGGTGCCGCCGAGGACTTCGGACTCCGTCTTTGTCTTGGTGTGGAGAATGGCCGTGTGTCCGCCGCTGGCAAGGAGGGTGATGAAGGGCGGGGCGAGCGTTTCATCCTCCAAATAGCTTGCGGCAAGGTGCCCGCGGATGTGGTTGACGCCGATGAGCGGGATATTCAG
>CANRDK010000067.1 GCA_947629345.1 uncultured Clostridia bacterium | reverse complement strand
GAGGAAAGGGCCGTTCCGAACAGAATGAGCAGAAGGGTATCCGCAACGGTGAGGAAAAAATCTGCGGCGGAGAGGTGCCAACCCGCGGCGGCCATGTAGATGAACCCCGCCCCGAGCGCCAAAAAGCACATGGCAGCCGTGACGAGATAGGTGGCGATGAAGTAGGAGAGGGCGAGGACCCGCTCCGAGACGGGCGAAACGAGAAAGTCGTTCCTTGCTCCCGACGCACGGTCCTGCACCATGACAGTATTTGCGATGAATGCGGTGGTCACGGCGCAGACGGCAATGAGCGAGGAGACGAGCCAGCCGCTCGCGATGCTCTCCACAATGCCATCCGAGAGCTCGAATCCCGCCGCAACGGAACGGATGCTGTCGCGGTAGATATTCCCCAAAAAGGCGATGAAGAGAAAGAGCAGGATGAGCGGAGAGAGGAGCGAGGGCAAAAACACGCCCTTATCCTTGAAAAACACCCTGCAATTCCGCTTGATGAGGGAGAGAAGCTGCAATTTCATACCGATCCCCCCTTTCGCCCCGTGACGGCGAGAAACACCTCATCCATGCCCCCTTTGGTCACTTCAAAGTCCGAAAAGAGGTCGCTGTGCTCCGAGATAAGCCTTGCCGCCTCCGCCGTACTTTTGAGGCGGATACGGAATCCCCCTCCCACCCTTTCATAGGGCACAGACAGATTTTGCAGAGCCTCCTCGCGGACATGGTATAGGGTAATTGCGTCAAAGGCATAGCGATTTTTTAAATTGAGGGGCGTATCGTCCGCCTTGATCTTTCCCCCGTCGATGATCACGACATGGTCGGCATCTGCGGCCTCCTCCATGTAGTGTGTAGTCAAAAAAACGGTGATATGTTGCATTTTTCGCAGCATATGCACAGTTTCCCACACCTGCATGCGGGACTTGGGATCGAGGCCCGTGGTGGGCTCGTCCAAGATGAGAATGCGGGGAGAATGCAAAAGGGCACGGGCGATATCTGCTCTGCGTTTCTGCCCGCCCGAGAGTTTCCCGAACGGCCGCTTTAAGATCTCATCGAGGGAGAGGAGGGCGGAAAGTTCCTTCAGCCGCCGCTCGAACTTCTCCCCCGCAAGGCCGTAGAGGGCGGCACGGCAGGCGAGATTTTCACGCACGGAGAGGGACTTATCGAGCACGCTGTCCTGAAAGACGACGCCGAGCGACCGCTTTGTCGCCGCGCCCACGGGTTGTCCCTCGATGAGAACGTTTCCCTCCGTCGGCTGATACTTGCCGCAGAGGGCAGAGATGGTCGTGCTCTTGCCCGCGCCGTTCTCGCCGAGAAAGGCGAAAAATTCTCCCCTTTCCACCGAAAAGGAGATGTCATCCACGGCCTTGACCTCGCCGAAATGCTTCTTGAGATGTTGAATTTCAATACTTTTCATAATGAATGGAATGAGAATGTCCCCGCCCCCTACCCCCTCCCCAAGGAGGGGGCAAAAGCTTCCCCCCCCGTGGGGAGGGGAGCTCCCGCGCAGCGGGTGATGGGGGGCATGACTGCGTTTGAGGGTGTACCCCCACCCCCACCTCCCTTACGCAGGGGGCAGGCAAGAGGCCTTCGTACAGCCGCCCCTCGGCTCCCCCTCGAGGGGGAGCTGTCACGCCGCCCTTGGCGTGACTGAGGGGGTGTCACTTCTCCCAGAACCGTTCGCGGTTGGGGAAGTAGTAGGCGTAGAGGGCGTAGAACTGTCGCTTGAAAGCCTCGGAGATCTGCGCCTCCGAGAGCGCGTCCGCCTGCTTGCTCACGAGCACGGCAAGGCCGAAAGAGAACACGGCCATGTCCGAATGAAAGGCCGCGGCCGTCTCCTCGGGCATGCGGTAGAGGCGCATCATCTCCGTTTCAATGTCGTCGAGGAAGGGATCGGGCGTGCCCCTGCCCGTTAAAAAGAGGAAGCGGAAGAGCCCCGGCTCCACCCTCGCAAAGCGCACAAAGCCCATGCCGTACGCCTCATAGTTACTCCGCCCGCCTTCCTTTAAGAATTCATCGATGTGACGGCGGTATTGCCGCTTCGCCTCCCCCATGAGCGCACGCCACACCCCCTCCATGTTCTTGAAGAGGGAATAGATGGGCTGGGTGGAACAGTTCAGCATCTGCGCAAGCGAACGGACGTTGAGGGCCTCCGTGCCGTCCTGCCGCACG
This sequence comes from uncultured Clostridia bacterium, assembly GCA_947629345.1. GTDB lineage: Bacteria > Bacillota > Clostridia > Christensenellales > Borkfalkiaceae > Gallimonas. The sequence continues at coordinate 8,418 of CANRDK010000067.1, read as the reverse complement.
ATCTCCGCCGCCGCCTTGAGTACCATGTCCTCCGTGATTTTCCGATTCTTCGGCATGTCTTTCTCCTCTTTTATAACGTAAGTTATATAACATATGTTATTGTATCGCCTTTTACGACAAAAGTCAAGAGGTTAGGGGAAAGTTTTTTGAACTTCCGTTGGTTTTATGGGATTCTTCGCTGCGCTCAGAATGAGCACATGTGCAGGTCGCTCATGCTGAGCGTAAGCGAAGCATCCCGTTGAACCCTGCTCCGTTGGTTTAATGGGATCCTTCGCTGCGCTCAGGATGAACGCGCGGGGCACGGATGAGTGCGGCCGTTGCCCACCCCCTACCCCCCTCCCGAGGAGGGGGGTAGGGGGGTGGGCAGACAAGAGCGCCCCGACGGGAGTCGGCGGGCGCTAACTGCTAATCACTAATTACTAATCACTAACCACTAATCCCTAACCACTAACCACTATAAACTTCTTACTTTACCGACGCGAGCAGGCTCTCCACGTCCGCCTTGACGGCGTTCATCTTCTCCTCGGCCGCCGCCTCGTCCTTGGCGCGGATGGAGTAGTAGATCTTCAGCTTGGGCTCGGTGCCGCTCGGACGGACGCACACAAAGCTCCCGCCCTCGAGTTCATAGTACACGCAGTTGCACTTCGGAATGTTGAGCGGCGACTTCGTTCCGTCTGCGGCAATGCGGACGTCATGCGAGTAGTCGCGCACGGCCCCGACCGCAAACGGGCCGAAAGAGCTCACCTTCACCGTCTTTAAGGCGTCCACGACGGCGTTCATCTCCTTCATGGCATTCAGCCCCGCATATTGGATGGAGATATTCTTGTCGAGCACATACCCATACTTTTGATAGATCTCCTGCAGTCTCCCCCACACCGTCTTGCCGATATAGGTATAGTAGCAGACCATCTCGGCGCAGAGCATGGAGGCGACGACGGCGTCCTTGTCCCTCGCGTGGGTGCCGCGGAGGTACCCGCAGGATTCCTCAAAGCCGAACACATAGGTGTGCGAACCGTCCCTCTCCCACTCCTTGATCTTTTCGCCGATGAACTTGAAGCCGACAGGCGTCTCAAACAGGGCAACGCCGAACTCCTCGCAGATGGCCCTTGCCATGCCCGTGGAGACGAACGACTTGACAACGGCGGCGTTTGCGGGAAGAGCATTCTCCTCCTTCAGCCTCGTGAGAATATAGTCGAGGAGCAGAATGCCCACTTGGTTGCCCGAGAGCGCGACGAACTCCCCTGCATCATTCTTGACGGCGACGCCGAGACGGTCGGAATCGGGGTCGGTGCCGAACACGACGTCTGCCTTGATCCTGTTCGCAAGGTCGATGCCCATCGAAAGGGTCTCCTTGTATTCGGGATTGGGGACTTTGACAGTGGAGAATTCGGTGTCCTTCACCGTCTGTTCCTCCACGACGGTGACGTTGATGCCGAGCTTCTTCAAAATGGTCATGACGGGCACATAACCCGAGCCGTGGACGGGGGTATAGACGAGTTTTAAGTCCTTTCCGCACTTTTTGACGGCCTCGTCGGAGAGGGTGAGCTTTGAAAGCTCCGCAATGTATGTCTCGTCCACTTCCTTGGGAACAGGGAGAATGAGCGGGCTCTTCTCCTCTCCCGAAACGGAGAGATAATCTGTGATCTCGTTGATGAATTTGACGACGATCGCCGTGGCCTCGGGGGACATCTGCGCCCCGTCCTCGCCGTAGACCTTGTAGCCGTTGTATTCCTTGGGATTGTGGGAAGCCGTGATCATGATCCCCGCGATCGTGTGGAGATAGCGGACGGCGTACGAGAGCATGGGAACGGGGTGAACGTCGTCGAAGAGATATGCCTTGATGCCGTTTTTGGCGAGCACAGAGGCAGCTTTTTCGGCAAATTTCCTGCTGTTTCTTCTCGTATCGTAGGAGATGACGACGCCGCGCTTTTGGTCCTCTTCGGGGAGGGTATGAATGTACTTGGAGAGCCCCTCCGTCGCACGCATGACGGTGAAGCAGTTCATCATGTTCATGCCGCAGCCGATGATGCCGCGCATGCCCGCCGTGCCGAATTCGAGTTCCCCGCCGAAGCGGTATTCCTTTTCCTTTTCGTCATCCTTGATCGCGAGCAGGCCCTCTCTGCAGTGCTCAGGCAGACGGGGGTCATTCACCCACATATCGTAATTTTGCTGATAGTTCATAGGTCCTCCTTATTAAATCGGGACGCCTCGGCGTCCCGCAATGGTTTTGGGTTTAAAGATGCATGTCGGCCGCATCTGCAATGGTATTCTTGGTGATGAAGTACTTCTTGCCGTTTTCCAGATAGTAATTGACGAACTGAAGGGAGAGCAGGAAGAGATAGCTGAGCGGCACCGTGATGAGGAGGCCGCTGCCCACCGTCGTGAGCGCAAAGAGCACGTTGACCCCGATGATGAGGTAAATTGCCGTCAAAAAGGAGACGTATCTCGCGCCGAAGCCCTTCCCCTTTCGCACGCTCGCACGGAACGCATGGGTGATGCTGTCTCCGTCGGCGACTGCCGCGGGGATCCATGAGCAGATGAGGGTCATCTTCAGAGCCTCGAGGCAGACGACGGCGGTGAGCGTCAGAGAGATCGCGATGAGCACGATGACGGGTCCCCACGAGGGCAAAAATGACGGAAGATAGAAGAAAAACAGGAAGCACCCGCTGAGCATCAATGCGTCATACACAAAGCACAGGGGCACATAGATGACTTGGTAGAGCGCCGCTTTCCCGATGCTCTTGAAGTAGGACTGCGAAAAGCTCGTGTTGGAATAGGTGCTCATCCTGTCGTTGACGGCGTTTGCGATGGAATAGAGCGCAAGGCCGTTCATGAAGCGGGAGAGAAGGTACATGCCGATGAGCCCGAACACGCACCCGATGATGGAGGGCGTGTTAAAGGCGATGAGGTTCACGAGGTCGGCAAGGGCATTCTGAAACTGCGCAGGCAGGGCCTGCAACACCTCCGGCTGGCCCTCCACAATGGCGTGAACGAATTCGGAGGTCAGCCCCTTCAGGGTTGCCACTTCACTGCTCCCCGTGATGGCGGAGAGCCCCAAGGAGAGGATGACATAGGCAAGGCTTCCGAAGATCGCCGTCACAAAGAGGCGGTATAAGAGAAGTTTAAAGACGGAAGAAAAGTTCTCCGACGTGATGTGCAGTGCATGGCGGAATCTCATGATAAAAGCTCCCGATAACTTTTGAGTAGGTCTTCCCTGTCCAGCTTATCCGTCTTGAAATAGACGGTCTCCATCCGCACGCCAAAGCTCATGAAGAGGAACACGCTGAGCAAAAATGCAATCGCAACGAACGCAGAGAAGGGAAGAAGCGAGGCGGACGTCAAGATCAAAAAGCTCCCGAACGTCGATATAAAGAGCGAGAGAAGCAGCTTCCCCCGCACCATCGCCATCAGGCGGTAGGAGTAAAAAAATGCATCATATGTGCGAAATCCCGTCACTTGCTTGCAGGGCAAAAAGAGATAGAGAAGCGTCACCGTGTACAGGAGAAGGAACGCAAACACGGCAACGACGACGAGGAACAGAATGTACAGAAAGGCCGACGCGGGGAGCCTGCACACCACATAGAGAAGGGAGGAGACGATCACCGCGAAGAGCTCGTACAAGGCGAGATAAAAGACCGCCATGCAGATGACGGGGAGGATCAGCCATGTAAACTGCCGTTTCAGCCCGCTCAGCGTCCTCTTCCCGATGCGCATGTGCTTCTCCACAAAGATGAGCATGAGCGTGAAGCAGATACAGGTAAAGACAAGAGTCAAAACGGAGATGAGGGCGCTCCACACATGGTCGATCCTGAGGATAGAAAAGGCACGGAAGAGGTAGAAAAATTCCATGTCGTGCAGGCCGTTGGTATAGAATGCCTGCGTTACATGGTGAATGGCGTCGTAATCGAAAGAAAAGGCAAACAAAAACGCAGGCACGAGCGCAAACGGCAGCACGTACCAAAGATTTTTGAAGATATATCTCCAATTTCCGAAAACGATCTCCATGACTTTTTCCTCTGTTCCCCTCTATTATATAACAAAATTTTGTCCGTGTAAAGAGTTTAAGAAATTAAAAATTAAAAATTTAAAATGAAAAATTTTGGCGGTTGATAATTGAGAACGGAGCCCGAACGTCATGCCCCCTCCTCGGGAAAGCCCGAACGGAGTCCCCCTTGCTTCCCCTCTTAGAGAGCACGGAGTCCCCCTTGCTTCCCCTCTTAGAGAGTACACAGTCCCCCTCGCTTCCCCTCTTAGGGGAAGTACCCGCGCAGCGGGGGATAGGGTTCAGAAACCCCTCAGTCACTTCGTGACAGCTCCCCTACAAGGGGAGCCAAGGGGCGGGTCCCTCATTCCGAGCCCCGAAGGGGCGAGAGAATCTCGCTTTAAGAACGGAAGTCCGTAAGTCTACGAGATCCCCTCGCTTCGCTACTTCGCGCTACGCGCTCGTGCCGCGCTTAGTGCAACAAGAATGCGCGCGGGGGCGGGAGTACACAGTCCCCCTCGCTTCCCCTCTTAGGGGAAGTACCCCGAAGGGGGGATAGGGTTCAGGAACCCCTCAGTCACTGCGTGACAGCTCCCCTACAAGGGGAGCCAAGTCCCTCCCCATCCACCAACCGCTTGACTTTATGCGGGGATGCGCATATAATAATATCATGCATATTGCCGTAAAAAAGGGGCTCGGTGTGCTCCTCATCCTCGGCGCGGCGCTGAGTTTTGCCTGCATGGGACTCTTTGTGAACCTCGCGGGAGACCTTCCCGTCATGCAGAAGGTCTTCTTCCGCAATGCCCTCACCGCCGCCGTCGTTTTTTTCATCTTATTGTTCCAAAAAGACAAGTTCAAGATCCAGAGCAAGCAGAGTCTCCTCTGGCTCCTTCTCCGCTCCGTCCTCGGATTCTTGGGCGTCATTCTCAATTTTTACGCCATCGACAACTTAAGTTCCATCTCCGACGCATCCATTCTCAACAAGCTCTCCCCCTTCTTTGCGATCCTCTTCTCCGCCCTTCTTCTCAAGGAGAAGCCCTCCATCCCCGAAATCATCTTCGTGCTCATCGCCTTTGGGGGAGCCGCACTTGTTGCCCAGCCGAAGTTCGACCTCACCGTTCTGCCCGCCCTCTCGGGAATTTTGAGCGGGGCATGCGCAGGTTTTGCCTATACATGCGTCAGAATTTTGGGCATGAAGGGGGAACGAGGCCTCATGACCGTGTTCTTCTTTTCGGCCTTCTCCACGATCGTGTCGCTGCCCTTTTTCATCGCAGGATATGTGCCGATGACCCCCATGCAGTGGGTGTATCTTATGCTCGCAGGCGTCGCGGCGACGGCGGGGCAGTTCTTCATCACGGCGGCCTACCGTCAGGCCCCCGCCAAGGAGATCGCCGTGTTCGACTACGCGCAGGTGCTCTTCTCCGCGCTCCTCGGCTTCTTCATTCTGTCGCAGGTGCCCAAGACGTTGAGCATCATCGGCTACGTCGTCATCATCTCCGCCGCCGTCGGCAAGTGGCTCTACCAACTTTTAAAAAGAAAACCCAATCAAAAGTGAAAAATATATTGACAAGATTTTTCATATAGTGTAAAATATTCACAAACCAGCGTTCATTCAGAGCGCAGCGATGAATCCCGTTGAACCCTGCTCCGTTGGTTTTATGGGATGCTTCGCGTTCGCTCAGCATGAGCGAACTGCCTGCCGTTCATTCAGAGCGGCCTGCCGTTCATTCAGAGCGCAGCGATGAATCCCGTTGAACCCTGCTCCGTTGGTTTTATGGGATGCTTCCCCTTCGGCTACGAGGTCAGCATGAACAATGATGAATTATGTGAGGTCTATATGAAAAAAGCGATCATTCTTGTCTGCGCGGGGCTCTTCGGGAGCCTCATACTGGGCGGAGCTCTTTCTCCCGCCTCCCAAACGGCCGCAGCCGCAACGGCGGGCGGTCTTTCTGATACCTATCAGGCGGAAACGGCCCTCGTCGATCCCCCCACCGTCGTCTATGACGTGACATCGGCCGACGCCCTCGATACGCTCAGCAGCTCCCTCAAGGGAGAACGGCCGTCGAACGCGATCCTCCATCTCGACGCGGAGGGCTCCATCGTGGACAGCGGCGGCGACGTCATCGGCGTCCTCGGGGATACCGTTTCGCAGATCAAGGGCGCCGTCATTCCCATTCTCGCCGTCGAAACGCAGCAGGCGGCAGATGCGGCGGCGGAATATCTCCAAACGAGCGGACTCATCGATACGGCGGTGCTCTCCGAAGATCCCGCCCTCGTGAAGTCGGTGCGGGAGGCCTGCCCCGCGGTCCGCGGCATTGTCTATTTCCACAATGCGGCCGCGAGAAATAAGTATGATATGTTGAAAGCGGCGGCGGTGAGCAAGGCGGGCGTCGTCATGCTCGACCGTGAGGCTGCGACCTACGAAACGGTCACCTATTTTCAGTCCCGTTTCAAGGCGGTGTGGGTGATCTCCGAGGACGAATTCAGCGACTATGCCGCGATCGCAAGCGGGGCCATGGGCATCGTCACGGAGGATTTTTCTGGCACTTATGATGCGATTTCGAGCTTTACGGAGAGGACGTACGCACGGATGCCCTTCAATGTTGCCCACCGCGGTCTCCCCACCACACACCACGAAAATTCGGTGAGCGGAACGAGGGCCGCCATCGAGGCGGGCGCAACCCATGTGGAGCTCGACGGAAAGCTGACGACGGACGGCGAGATCGTCATGATGCACGACGACACCATCGACCGCACGACGGACGGCAAGGGCAATATCGAGAACATGACCCTCGCCGAGGCAAAGACATACATGCTCGACCTGCACGGCGAAAAGGAGGAGATCCCCACCCTCAAGGAGATCATTCCCCTCTTTGAACACTCCGACGCCATTCTTGTGTTCGAGATCAAGACCAAAAAAACCGCACTTATTGCGCGGTTAAAGGAAATTTTGGACGAAACAAACTTCTACGAACACATCGTCGTCATCGCCTTTGACTACCCCAATCTTGCCAAAATGCAGGAGGTTTTGCCGCAAGTTCCCACCGCCGACCTCAACAGCTACAACGAGAACAACTTTTTGAGCAAGCTCCCCACCCTCGGGCAGTACAACTGCGCCATCAGCACAAACGGCTCCAAGACCAAGGAATTCAACGAGAAATACCTCCGCGACAGGGGGATCATCGGCTGGTATTGGACGCAGGAGACGGAGACCGCCGTCGATGAGGCATTCAGGAACGGTCTCGTCGGTCTCACGAACAACGTCGGCGCCTATTTCGGCGGAAAAAATGACACTTATCGCGTGGTTTTGGGCAGTCGGTCTCCTGAAATGAGCCCCCTCTCCGTCGGCTCGGAAGTTCCCGTTCAGGCCGTAAAATATGACGGGACGATCGTGGAGGGGACGGGTGAAGTGGTCCGCCTCGAGGAGAGAAAGGGCTCTTCGGACCCCAACGACCCCGGCTATTACGAAGTCATCGCAAAGTACGTCTCAGGGGACATGACCTACTACACGCCCGCGTTCATCGTTGAGAAGGATGCGGAGAAAAAGGGCTGTTCGGGCGTCATCGGTCTCTCCTCCTCGCTCGTCGCGGGAACAGTTCTCCTCTCCGCCGCACTTGTGCTTCTCCGCCGCCGCTCATCCTGAGCGTAGCGAAGGATCCCGTTAAACGCACGGGGGTCCATGCGCTCATCCTGAGCGTAGCGAAGGATCCCGTTAAACGCACGAAAGTAATTAAAAATTGAAAATTAAAAATTAAAAATTGTGGTGGGGCGTATTTAGAAATCGTTGCCCACCCCCTACCCCCTCCTCAGGAGGGGGCTTTGACTTCGTTCGGGTTCTCTTGGCTCCCCTCTCAGGGGAGCTGTCACGCTGTCCTTGCGTGACTGAGGGGTTCTCTTGGCTCCCCTCTCAGGGGAGCTGTCACGCTGTCCTTGCGTGACTGAGGGGTTCCTCGGCTCCCCTCTCAGGGGAGCTGTCACGCTGTCCTTGCGTGACTGAGGGGTTCAACCCTATCCCCCCTTCGGGGTACTTCCCCTAAGAGGGGAAGCAAGAAGTCCCTCCCAGCTCATCCAAAGAATAATTTTTCCGACAATTTCTGTCAAATTGCAAAAACAGGTTGAAAAATAAATTTGTATATGTTATAATAGCTCTGCATGAATCAAAGAGGCCCGCGTCATGCAACTCAACGGGCCCGAAAAGGTAACTATAAGGAGGTTGGTATGGAACACTGTGAAGCGAAATGCGGAACGGCGGAACAGGAACAAGCGCTTGAAGCCGTCATCGAAGCATCCCGCTCAACGCCCGGCTGTCTCATGCACATTCTTCAGGAGGCACAGGGCATCTATGGCTATCTGCCTATGCCTGTGCAGAAGAAGATCGCAGAGGCACTCGGCAAGTCCCTCTCGGAGGTGTACGGCGTCGTCACCTTCTATTCCCA
>CANRDK010000066.1 GCA_947629345.1 uncultured Clostridia bacterium | reverse complement strand
CGGCCCAAGCACTTCTATTCCATCTATAAGAAGATGAAATCGAAGAACAAGACGCTCGACCAGATCTACGACCTCACGGCAGTGCGCGTCATCGTCGGCACGGTGAACGAATGCTACGCGGTCATGGGCAAGATCCACATGAAGTGGAAGCCCGTCCCGGGGCGCATCAAGGACTATATCGCGACCCCCAAGCCCAACATGTACCAATCCCTGCACACGACGGTCGTCACCAACTTCGGCCAGCCCTTCGAGATCCAGATCCGCACGGAGGAGATGCACCGCACGGCAGAATACGGTATCGCGGCGCACTGGAAATATAAGGAAAACCGCGTCAACGTGACCTCCCTCGACCAGCGCATGGCATGGATCCGCGAGATGATGGACCTGCAGGGCGGGTTCCGCGACTCCAAGGAATTCATGAACAGCGTGCGCGAGGAGCTCTATGCCAATGAACTTCTCGTCTTTACGCCGCACAGCAAGGTCATCTCTCTGCCCGAAAACGCCACGCCTGTGGACTTTGCGTATGCCATTCACTCCGAGGTCGGCAACCGCTGTACGGGCGCCAAGGTCAACGGCAAGATCGTCCCGCTCGATTCCGTCCTCCAGCTTGGGGACGTTGTGGAGATCATCACCTCGCCTGCGAGCAAGGGGCCGTCGCGCGATTGGCTGAAATTTGTCAAATCGCCCTCGGCAAAGGCAAAGATCAAGTCCTTCTTCCGCAAGGCCATGCGGGAGGACAATATCAAACTCGGGCATTCGATGCTCGAGGAAACGGCCAAGCGCAAGGGATGCCAGCTCAGCGACATTCTCACGCCCGAGAGCTTTAAAAAGGTCTCGGAGAAGTACTCTTTCGACACGCAGGACGAAATGTTCTCCGCGATCGGCTTCGGTGCAGTCTCGGCCAACCAAATATTTTTCAAGCTCGTAGACTATTTCAAGAAAGAGGCTCCCACGCCCACGCTGCAGCCCTTTAAGGAGAAGAATGCAACGGGCATGGTCACGATCAAGGGCATGACGGGGCTCCTCGTCTCCTTTGCGGGCTGTTGTTCGCCCGTCCCCGGGGACGATATCGTCGGGTTTGTCTCGCGCGGAAGGGGGCTCGTCATTCACAGACGGGACTGCCCCAATCTGAAAAATGCTGACCCCGACCGTCTCCAACCTGCCGAATGGACGGGGGAGAGGGCACAGGATGCACGCTTCAAGGCGGGGCTCATCGTCACGGCGGAGGAGCAGGGCGCGGCGCTTGCGGCGATCTCCTCGGTGCTTGCGGACATGAAGCTCACCCTCACCTCTATCAACGGCCGCTACGACAAGAGCGGCGGCGCGATTGTGGAGATCACGGTCTCCCTCCTGAGCAAACAGGATATCGAAGTGCTCATCAACCGCCTCTGTTCCAAGGACAAGATCCTGAGCGTTCGCCGCACATCGAACTGAGCGGTCGGCGCATTCCGCCCTTCCTCTTGCCCGCCCCCTGCGTAAGGGGGCGGGGTAGGGGTGGGGGTACGCCCTCAAACGAAGTCCACCCGCCGCGTTTCCTTGCCCACCCCCCTACCCCCCTCCTCGGGAGGGGGCATGGCGTTCGGGCTCCTCGGGAGGGGAAAGAGCATGGGCTCCCTTTTATGCCCCCTCCATGGGAGGGGGGTAGGGGGGTGGGCCACTACCATAAGCCATCCAAAAAAAGCAACATAGGTGGAAAAAATGATCGCATGTTCCCAGCCGTGGCTGGAGCCTGAACTCATGGACGTCGTCCGTCTCTTCGAGGGCGCCGACGCGCTCGAGATCTCGCAGGAGACGGCTCAAAACGGCACAACATTCCAAAACAGCATCCTCTTTGACGGGAAGAAATTCTCCTTCACCGATGAAGAGGAATTTTCTTCTGCGCTCGAAAAAAAGAGCCTTATCAAGCGTTTTGCGAAGCTCGCGCTCTATAAGACCCTTTCGGAATATTTCCATAAACAGCTCCCGTGGGGTTCACTGACGGGGATCCGTCCCACCCGCCTCGCCTATCAGGCCATTGAAAAGACGGGGGAATTTCGCCCTCTCTTTCAAAAACTCTGCGTCTCTGAGGAGAATACCGCCCTTGTCGGCCGCGTTCTCGACGGGCAGAGGGGCATTTACGAAAAAAAGGAGGGGAATGTGGACCTCTTTGTCTCCCTCCCGTTCTGCCCCACCAAGTGCGTGTACTGTTCCTTCATCACCGCACCCATTGCGCAGACCAAAAAATACATGCCCGCCTACTTGGAGGCATTAAAAAAAGAGCTCGCCGCTGCGAAGCCGCTCATCGGAAATCTTCGCTCCGTGTATATCGGCGGCGGCACCCCCTTTGTGCTCGAAGAGGAGGAGCTCGAAGCTGTCCTCAAAATGCTTGCACCCCTGCGCGAAAACGGCTGTGAGTTCACAGTGGAGGCAGGCCGTCCCGACACATTCACCCCAAAAAAATTGCAGATATGTCGCGATTTCGGGGTCACACGCATCTGCATCAACGCCCAGAGCTTTTCGGATCGGACCCTCGAGGCCATCGGCAGAAAGCACACCGCCGCCGATGTCATTTCGGCATTTTCCATGGCCGAGCCCTACGGCTTTGACGTCAACTGCGACCTCATCGCGGGTCTCACGGGCGAGAGTCTCGAAGAGTTCAAAAACAGCGTCGATACGGCAATTTCGCTCTCCCCCGCGAATATCACAGTTCACACCTTATGTCTCAAAAAAGGGGCAAAGCTCAAGGAGGAAACTGCCGTTTTGCCCGACGCGCTCCTCTCCGACATGATTTCCTATTCCCGTGAAAAATTGACGGCGGCGGGGTATGAACCCTACTATCTGTATCGCCAGAAGTACATGGCGGGTGCGCATGAGAATGTCGGCTGGACCAAGCCAAATAAGGCGTGCGTGTACAATGTGGACGTGATGGAGGAGATCGCCGATAACCTCGCCGTCGGCGCAAACGCCATCACAAAGAAGCTCTTTTTAAAGGAGGGGCGCATTGAACGCTGCGGCTCCCCCAAGGACATTCCGACCTATCTGGAGAAAGTGGAGAAAATTATTGAGGAGAAGGAAAAGCTGTGGGGCTGATTCGGAATGGGCGGGCCTTTGCCCCGCGCGCTCATCCTGCCCCGCGTGCTCATCCTGAGCGCAGCGAAGGATCCCATTAAACCAACGGAAGCACATTTAGAACGACACCCCTTCCGTCACGGCAAGGACAGCCGTGACACCCACCCCTCCGAGGGGTGGGCAAGGGACGGGGGTCTGACCCCCGCGCTCATCCTGACCCTGAGCGTAGTCGAAGGAGAAGGATCCCATTAAACCAACGGAAGCACATTTAGAACGACACCCCTTCCGTCACGGCAAGGACAGCCGTGACACCCACCCCTCCGAGGGGTGGGCAAGGGACGGGGGTCTGACCCCCGCGCTCATCCTGACCCTGAGCGTAGTCGAAGGAGAAGGATCCCATTAGACCAACGGAGCAGGGTTTAACGGGATGCTTCACGTACGTTCAGCATGAGCGACCTCACCTCAATTTTTAATTTTTAATTTTTAATTTTATTCGGGTCGCCAAGTGTTGTTTGAAAATTGGAGTAAATCACAAATCCCGCCTTGGAATGGGGCGGTTTTTTCACATATTTGAGGGGACAGTAGTCGACGGGGATCTTCTCGCCGCGGCCGTCCGAGTAGAGCGCGCACACGCCCGCCGCAAAGGCCAAGACCTCGTCGGGAACCTTCTTTCCGTCCGCCTTGATGACGACGTGGCAGGAATGATACCTCTGCGCGTGCAGCCATATGTCGTCGGGCGCACTTTGGCGGATAAGTGCGTCGTTTTGCAAGTTATTCCGCCCCGCATAGATCCGCATGCCGCCGCATTCATATGTGCGGAAGGGGATCTGCGGCTTTGCGGCTTTCTTTTTCTCCTTGGGCGGCGTGAGAAGCCCGACGGCAAGCATTTCTTCCCCGATGCTCGCGAGGTCGGCCTCCTCCTTTGCGCTCTCGGTGAGCGCCAGCAGGCTTTCAAGGTACAAAATTTCTTCTCTCAGTTCCTTCTCGCGGGGGCGCAAAATCTCAACGGTCCGCCTCTGTTTTCTGTATTTTTTGTAATATAACTGCGCGTTTTCGGCGGGAGAGAGGCGGGGGTCGAGAGAGATCTTTTCCGTCTTTCCCGTGTAATAGTTCTCGAGCTCGCAGGACTTCATGCCCCGCGCGAGAGAATAGATATAGGCGGTGATGAGCTCGCCCTTCACCCTGTTCTCCTCTGCGTCCTCGCATTCGAGCTGTTTTTCGAGGTTCTGTTGGAGCTGTTTCTCCTGCTTCTTCTTGGCCGTCTGAAGCACGGAGAGGAGCTTGTGCCTCTGCCCGTCGAAGCGTTTCCCCGCCCGCTTCTGCCTGTAGAATTCGGACTGCGCCTCGGAGAGCGTTGCAAAGGGAATGCCCTCCGTCCCCCTTGCAACGAAGTCTGTGGGGACGCCATCCCGCTCGATGATGCGGGGAGAAATTTCGTCAGAAAAGATAAAATCATGCACATATAGCGCGAAATCGCCCCCTCGGTAGCCCGCTTCGATCATCTGCGCTGTGACGGGGGCAAGGCCGCGGACATGGCGGAAGAGGAAGTCTGCCCGATCTCCCGTGCAGTTTTGGAAGAGCTCGCGGAGGGCGGCGAGATCGGAGGGGTCCGTCTTGTCCTGCGGCGGGGGAGAGGTATATTTCGCTCCCGCAAAGATCATGCGCTTGGTGTTTTCGTCGAGAGAAGTCGTCTTGAGCGCCCCCAAAATGACGTCGTTTTCGGTGAGGATGAGGTTGGAATACTTGCCCATGATCTCGGCGATGAGCACGCGCTCCGCCGTCTGGAATTCGCTGTGGCACATGAGGCGGAAGAGGAGAATGCGCTCGAATCCCGCCGTCTCCACCCCCAAAATGTCTGCACCCTGCAGGTATTTTCGCAGGAGCATGCAAAAGGGAGGAGCAACGGAGGGATTCTCCCTGTCGTCCTCGCAAAAATATGCCCCGCAGGCCGAGGCATTTGCGCTCAAAATGAGTTTAAGCGTGCGTTTTCCCGTGTATATAAGAAGGGAAAGTTCCTCTCTGTCGGGCTGGTTCACGCGGTTGATCTTCCCGCCGCGGAGCTCGCCGTCGAGTTCCCTCGCAACGAGGCGGAGGGTAAAGGCGTCCTGAGGCATGTTTTGTCCCCCTGCAGTTCTGTCCTTCCATTATATCCCAAAAAAACAAAATTGTAAATAAAATCGCTTTTCTTTTGTTGTGCTTTATGTTAAAATGGAAAGTGAGCAATCAGAAAAATTCAGACAGGAGTTTAAATGATATGAATTACACAGTCACCCCCGCAGAAAAGAGCACCGTAAAGGTACAGATCAACTTCACCCCCGAGGAATGGGCAGACGCCAACCAAAAGGCCTATCTTCAGAACAGAAAGAAGTACACCGTCAACGGCTTCCGCAAGGGCAAGGCCCCCAAGGCCGTGCTCGAAATGTACTACGGCAAGGGTCTCTTCTATGAGGAAGCCCTCAACATTCTCTATGATGAACACTATTCCTCCATTCTCGAGAAGGAAAAGGAGAACTTCACCGCCGTCGGCGAGCCTGAACTTTCTCTTGGCGACGACTTTTCGGATACCAATGTCTCCATCATCGCAACTGTTCCCGTCAAGCCCGACGTCACCATCGGCCAGTACAAGGGTATAAAAATCACCAAGTATGAGTATACTGTTACGGACGCTGACGTGGAGAGGGATATCGAGAACACCCGCAGGCGCCTCGCCAAGGACGTGGAGGTCACCGACCGTCCCGCAGAAATGGGCGACACGGTCAATATCGACTTCGTCGGCAAGAAGGACGGCGTCGCGTTCGACGGCGGCACGGCCGAAAAGTACGACCTCACCCTCGGCTCCCACAGCTTCATTCCCGGGTTCGAAGAGGGCGTCGTCGGCATGAACATCGGCGACGTGAAGGATATCGGCGTCACCTTCCCCGAGGACTATCAGGAGGAATCCCTCAAGGGCCAGCCCGCCGTGTTCACCGTCACCCTCCACAAGATCACGGGGAAAGAGCTTCCCGCCCTCGATGAGGAGTTTGCAAAGAAGCTCGGTTCCGACAGCGTCGAAGCCTACAGCGCCAAGGTCCGCGAGCGTCTCGAAAAGAACGCCGAAAACCGCTCCCGCAACGAGACGGAGGACTCCATCCTCACCGAGATCGCCAAGACTGCGACGGCCGAGATCCCCGACGCCCTCATCGAAAGGCAGGAGGAGATGGACATCCAGCGCATGGAGCAGAACATTATGTATCAGGGCATCCGTCCCGAGGATTACTATCAGTATATCGGCACCACCCGCGAGGAGTACAAGAAGAAGTTTGAGGAAGATGCGAAGAAGATGGTCATGCACCAGCTCATCATCGAAAAACTTCTCAAGGAAGAGAACATTGCGGCGAGCGAGGAGGAGATCTCCCAAAAGATCGCCGAGCAGGCTGCCTCCGTCGGCAAGGAGCCCGCAGAGTATGAAAAGACTCTCGACCCCCGCCAGAGAGAGTATCTCGAGAACGACATCAAGATCACCAAGCTCTTTGACTTTTTGATCGCAAACAACGAAATGGTCCTTTCCACAGAGGAACCCAAGGCGGAATAAGGAGAAATCACCATGACGAAGAATGTACTCATTCCCTATGTTGTCGAGCGCACGTCGAGCGGCGAGCGCAGCTATGACCTCTATTCCCGCCTTCTCGAGGACAGGATCGTCTTCCTCTCGGGGGAGATCGACGACGCACTCGCAAATACCGTCGTCGCCCAGCTCATCTATCTCGAGGGCAGAGACCCCGGGAAGGACATCTCCCTCTATATCAACAGCCCCGGCGGGTCCGTCTCGGCGGGCATGGCGATCTACGACACCATGAACTATATCAAGTGCGACGTCTCCACCATCTGCATCGGACTTGCGGCATCGATGGGTGCATTCCTCCTTGCGGCGGGACAGAAGGGGAAGCGGTATGCCCTTCCCAACAGCGAGATCATGATCCACCAGCCCCTCGGCGGAACGCAGGGACAGGCGAGCGATATCAAGATTCAGGCCGACCATATCTTAAAGATCAAGGAAAAGATGACCCGTATCCTCTCCGAAAACACGGGAAGGACGTACGAGGACATCGCACGCGATACTGACAGGGACAACTATCTCACCGCCGAAGAGGCCATGCACTACGGCCTCATCGACAGAGTGTATTTCAAGCGTTAAATTTTATTCGGAGAAAAGAATGGCAAAATATGAACAGCGCTGCTCCTTCTGCGGGAAGGAGAAGTCCAAAGTCAAAAAGCTCATTGCGGGTCCCGAGGGGATCTTCATCTGCGACGAATGCGTGGAACTCTGCAGGGACATGATCGAAAAGGCTCCCTCTTCTACGCCGACCGAGAAGGTGGAGCTCAAAAAACCC
This sequence comes from uncultured Clostridia bacterium, assembly GCA_947629345.1. Taxonomy (GTDB): domain Bacteria; phylum Bacillota; class Clostridia; order Christensenellales; family Borkfalkiaceae; genus Gallimonas. The sequence goes on along the minus strand of CANRDK010000066.1, from coordinate 3,194 downwards.
TCCGAGATCAAGGATGAGCTCGATAAGTACATCATCGGGCAGGATAAGGCCAAGCGTGTCCTCTCTGTTGCGGTGTATAATCACTATAAGCGCATCAATGCGATGGCGGACGGCGCGAAGTCGGATGACGTTGAGATCGAAAAGAGCAATATTCTCCTCTTGGGCCCCACGGGAAGCGGAAAGACGCTCCTCGCGCGTACCCTTGCGAAGATTTTGAACGTGCCCTTCGCAACGGCGGACGCCACCACCCTCACCGAGGCGGGCTATGTCGGCGAGGACGTTGAAAATATCCTCTTAAAGCTCATTCAGAATGCCGACTACGACATTGAAAAGGCTCAGCGGGGCATCATCTATATCGACGAGATCGACAAGATCGCGCGGAAGGGGGAAAACGTCTCCATCACCCGCGACGTCTCGGGCGAGGGCGTCCAGCAGGCCCTTCTCAAGATCATCGAGAGCACGGTCGCCAACGTTCCCCCGCAGGGAGGCAGAAAGCACCCCCAGCAGGACTGCATGCACATCGATACGACCAACATTCTCTTCATCTGCGGCGGCGCCTTTGTGGGACTCGATAAGATCGTTTCGGCAAGAATGGACGATTCGGGCCTCGGCTTCGGCGGAAAGGTCAAGCTCACCGAGAATGAGGTGGACTACACCCTCCTCGAGGACGTCAAGCCGCAGGACCTCACCAAGTTCGGGCTCATTCCCGAATTCGTCGGCCGTGTTCCCATCGTCGTCAGCCTGCAGGCGCTTGACGAGGACGCGCTCGTCAGCATTCTCACCAAGCCCAAGAACGCCATCATCAAGCAGTATCAAAAGCTCGTCGGGCTCGACGGAGTCAAACTGACGGTGGAGGAGGCGGCTGTGCGCGAGATCGCAACGACGGCCATCCGCCTCAAGACGGGTGCAAGGGGACTGAGGACCATCATCGAGAGCTTGATGATCGACGTCATGTTCGACATTCCGTCGGAGAACGACGTCGAGGAGGTCATCATCACGCGCGACTGCGTGACGGACGGCGCCAAGCCTCGGCTCGTCTATAAAAAATCGGCATAAGTTGAATATTTTTGCACGGGGCGGGTTACATTCGTAACCCGCCCCGCTTTCTATGGCTTTATCGGAGCCCCTTGGCAGCCGTCCCGTGCGCATTCCTCCCTCCCTCTTGCCCGCCCCTTACGTTCCCCGCGCTCATCCCGCCCCGCCCGCTCATCCTGAGCGTAGCGAAGGATCCCATTAGACCAACGGGAGTCTGTTTGGAATGACACCCCCTCAGTCGCGCAAGGACAGCGCGCCAGCTCCCCCTCGGAGGGGGAGCCAAGGGGTAGGGCGGCGTCATGCCCCCCTCCCGAGGAGGGGGGTAGGGGGGTGGGCAACGATTCCAAATGACTCCCCGCCACAATTTTTAATTTTAAATTTTTAATTTTTAATTTTCACTTGACAGCTCATACTGCATATGATATAATGTGACTGAAATACCCCATGGGGGTATCAAGGAGAACAAAATGGAAGAACATTGCTGTTGCAATTCACAGGAACGTAAGACCGTCCGTTCGGAAGAGGAAAAGAGGAAGATCAATACCCGCCTCAACCGTCTCGCGGGGCAGTTGAAGGGCATCAGGCGCATGGTGGAGGAGGACCGCTACTGCGAGGACATCCTCATTCAGCTTGCCGCCGTGGATGCCTCCGTCAAGAGCCTTTCGGCCGTCATTCTAAAAAATCACCTGCACGGCTGTGTCGTGGAGCATGTCATGGAGGGAGATACGGACGTTCTCGACGAGATCGTCACGCTCTTCAAGAGGTTTTCATGAAAAAGAGATATTCTGTCACGGGAATGAGCTGCGCGGCCTGTGCGGCGGGGATCGAACGGACAGTAAAAAAATTGAAAAACGTCACTTATTGCTCCGTTTCGCTCATGGGCGAGTGCATGGACGTGGAGTTCGACGAGAAAAAACTTGACGAAAAGGAGATCGAAACCGCGGTCGTCCACCTCGGCTACGGCATCTTCGAATACGGCAAGCAGATCCAAAAAAAGAGAGAGATATTGACGCTTTTTGTGCGTTTCATCCTCTCGCTCGTGCTCCTTCTCCCCGTCATGTACCTCTCGATGGGGCACATGGTGGGGCTCCCTGCGCCGATGGGGTGGCTGAACCACGGCTTTCAGCTCGGGCTCACGGCCGTAATTTTGCTCATAAATTACAAATTTTTCGTCAGCGGGGTCCGCGCGGCGTTCAAATTGGTGCCGAATATGGACACTCTTGTCTCACTCGGGGCGGGCGTTTCCTTTGTGTACAGCGTCGTGATCGCCTGCCTGCACCCCGAGAGCCACGAGCTCTACTTCGAATCGGCAGCCATGATCGTCACCCTCGTGACCCTCGGCAAGTGGCTCGAGGACCGCTCGAAGAAGCGCACGGGGCGGGAGATCGAGAAGCTCCGCTATCTTGCCCCCGATACCGTCACGGTGGAACGGGGCGGTGCATTTGTGTCCGTTCCGCTCTCCGAGGTCGAGGAGGGGGACATCGTTGTTGTAAAGCAGGGTGAATCGATTGCCGTGGATGGGACGGTGGTCGGAGGGCATGCCTTTGTCGATAAGTCCGCTGTCACGGGGGAGAGCCTTCCCGTGGAGCTCACCTCAGGCGACGCGGCCGTCTCCGCATGCATTGTTACAGACGGTTTTTTGAAGATATGTGCCGAAAAAGTGGGTGCAGACACCATGTTGATGTCCATTATCAAGATGGTGCGCGAGGCGGGTGCGACCAAGGCCCCCATTCAGAAATTGGCCGATAAGGTCGCCGCCGTCTTCGTGCCGTGCGTGCTCGCGCTCGCCGTTGTGACCTTCCTCGCGTGGTATTTTTCCACATGGGAACTGTCAAGCGCAATGAACTATGCCGTCTCCGTGCTCGTCATTTCCTGCCCCTGTGCCCTCGGCCTTGCGACTCCCGTGGCCGTGATGGCGGCAACAGGCAGGGGCGCGTCGCTCGGCATTCTCTATAAAAATGCGGAAGCGCTGCAGAAGATGGCGACGGTGGACGAGGTCTGGCTCGACAAGACGGCGACCCTCACCGAGGGCAGGCCGAAGGTCGTGTTTTTTGAGGGGGACGAAGCGTCCATGCGCATCGCCTACGCGCTCGAGAGCAAACTCAACCACCCCCTCGCGCAGTGCATCGCAGACTATTGCGGCGGGGGAGAGTGCGCCG
>CANRDK010000065.1 GCA_947629345.1 uncultured Clostridia bacterium | reverse complement strand
AAGCACGGGGGTTGGTTCCTCATTCCGAGCAGGTTCTTCTCCTCATTCCGAGCCCCCGTAGGGGGCGAGAGAATCTCATAAAACGCACGGGAGTCCGTAAGTTTATGAGATCCACTCGGCTGCGCCTCGGGATGAGGGGTGGGGCCTCGGGATGAGGGGTGGGGCCTCGGGATGAGGGGGAAGCAAGCCCACTACCCATATTATAGCAAATAAGGGGCGAGGGGGCAAGGGGGGAGGGGAAAATAAAAAAAAGAAACTCGTGAAGATTTGTTAAGATTTGGATTTTGGGGTGATTTGGGCTTTTCAGAGGGGTGAAAATATGATACAATCATATGTGAAAAAATAACGGAAATCACTCCGAAAGTGAAGAAAGGGGGTCCCTTTGTGACAACAAAAAAGAAAAAAGTATCACTTTTGCTCATCATCCTTGCGCTCGTAAGTTTATTGACGGGCGTTTTGTTTACTATGCCGAATAAAATGCAGACAGCGAGTGCGGCACGGGGCTCATTTACAGAAATCGGTGAAATTTATCCAAAGGAAGTGTTTGATTCTTCCAATCTCAATGCCCTCTATCAAGCGCTTACGGGCACGGCTACGTTTGCAAGCGTGCAATCGGCGGCTTCAAGCCCCAAGGCCTCGGATACTTTCCGCAGTCATAACAGCGGAAAGAATGTTTCCGTAACATTCGGCGGGATGAAGTGGGACGCCGTATATCTCACCAAGGCAAAAAACGGCGATGTCATTCTCGATTTATGGCGTTCGTCGGACGAATTGACGGCGGCGGATAGAGCGCAATATAACTCTTGGACTGATGCGGATAGTAATCAGGCGATATATCCTTCCTCCATGTATTCCACGAGCAACATTCGCGTGAATGTCCTCAATGCGGGCGGGAATGCTTCGACGGGCAGAACCAGCAAAACATCGTATTCGCAAAATTCGGGCAACAAATACGCCAAGTTTACTATGGACTCTGTTTCGGGCAGCTTAACACAGTTCATCGCCAAGCCCTCAGAGGTTGGTTATCAAGCAACCGAATACGACAATGGGACGATGAGTTGGCGTAGTGGTAGTTATAGAGACTGTTGGTACCCTAATGATGCGTATGGTACGCCGGGAGTATCCGGGAGATGGTATAACAACGGCAGAGGTTATAGTATGGATATCACTTCTGTAGACGATCAGCGTGCCGAAAACGAAAAGTACGGCGCATGGCAGAATGATTATCTTTGGCTTCCTTCTGTCACTGAAGCGGGTCTGCAGTATAGCAACGCGGACGGCATTTGGAATACGGATGCTTCTCTCCGAAGTGGAGGCAGTGCAATCGGGGGCGTAGATCCTTATGGCTATGGCACTATTATACAAGGAGCATGTTTGCTCCGTACAAGCGTTGAATATACACCGTCAATGATTTACGTTCTTGACCAAAATGGGCAAGGCTCCGCTGTATTATCTAATGCCGAGGCCGGCGTCCGTCCTGCGATGCACCTCAATCTGTCCGAAATCAATCGAAATCTCAAGGTTTCCGTTTCTCATTCTGTCACCAATTTGACTTTTAGTGGCGCAGAAGAGGCTTTTCCGGGAAAAGACTACACTGCAAAATTGACACCGAATGCGGGCTACAATCTGCCTTCCTCTATCTCTGTTACGGTAGGCGGGAGCGCACTCACAACAAGCCAATATAGTTACAGCTCAAGTACGGGCGTTATCACGATCCAAGGCTCTGCCATCACAGGCGCGATCAATATCACGGCGAGTGGCGTTCCGATCACGAGCACGGTCACGCTCGATCAAGCGAGCGGTTCGAGCGGAACAGGAAGCGTTCAAGCAACATACAAATCCGCCATGCCTACGATCAGCACGCTGCCGAAGCGTGAGGGCTATACCTTCCGCGGATATTACACGGGAACAAACGGCGGGGGAACACAATACTATGATGCAGCGGGAAAACCTGTCATAACAACCTGCGATTTTTATGAGCCGCTCACCCTGCATGCGTATTGGACGGCAAACAAATATACGATCAAATTTGACAGCAACAAGCCCACCAAGGCAAGCGGGACGGTGCAGGGGAATATGCCCAATGAATCCCGCACCTACGACGAGGGCGTAAAGGCTCTGACAAAAAACACTTTCACCCTCACGGGCTGGACGTTTGAGGGGTGGTCGGATTCGCGCAGCGGCGGTGTAGTTCATACAAACGAAAAACAAGTCCGGAATCTGACGACCGACCCCGACGGCACAGTCATCCTCTACGCGGTATGGAAGGAAAATACATATACCGTCAATTATGACAAAAATAAGCCTTCGAAGGCGAGCCATGACGTCGCGGGGACGATGGGGGACTCCACCCACGCGTACGACACGGCAAGTGTGCTGACGCGGAACGACTATTCGCTGACCGGCTGGACATTCCAAGGGTGGTCAACAAAATCGGGCGACGGGCAGACGGTGGATTATCTCAACCAAGCTAATGTGAGCACGCTTGTTGCGGAGGACAACGGTTCCATCACCCTCTATGCCGTATGGAAACAAAATACATATACGATAGAGTTCAACCAAAACAAGCCCACCAAGGCAAGCGGGACGGTGCAGGGGAACATGGCCAACGAACCCCGTACCTATGACGATGCCGAAAAGCCTCTGACGGAAAACACTTTCACCCTCACGGGCTGGACGTTCCAAGGCTGGGCAACAAATTCGGGCGACGGGCAGGCGGTGGTCCATGGCGACACGGCTTCCGTACGGAATCTGACGGCCGACTCCGACGGGACATTCCGCCTCTATGCCGTGTGGCAGCAAAATACCTACACCATCACCTTAAATCCGATGGGAGGGACGAATGCAAGTGAGGTGACGGCCACCTACGACGACCCGCTTCCCGATATCACCGTTCCCGATCGGTATGGGTATGAATTCCTCGGCTACTTCGATCATGAGACGGGCGGCACAAAGTATTACGAAGCAAACGGAGGCAAGGCCCTATCCCAATATAATCAGGTGGCCGACGATATCACCCTCTATGCGCATTGGGAAGCCATCACCTACACGATACGGTTCTACAACGACGGAAAGTTTATAAAAGAGACGAACCTTGTTGTGTTCGGCACGCTTGAATTGCCCACGGCAGAGGCGCTGAAACTTTCACGGGAGAACTTCGACTTTGCGGGCTGGAATCTTTACGATAAGCAGAATTGGGCCATGTACGAGGGAGGGAGCTCCTACGCAGTGGGCCTCACGGGCACACAAGACGACATCGTGACGCTGTATGCGGCATGGTTGGAAAAGCCTGTGCATACGCTGTTTTATGACGCAAACGGGGGCTCGAGAGCTCCCGCGGCGGAACAGCTGCATGAGGGAGAGGGGACGACCATTCAAGGTGGTCCCGAAAGAGACGATTACACCTTTGCGGGCTGGGGATTTTCTGCAAACACTGAATCTGTGAAATATCATGAGGGGCAACCCTTTACGATGGGCACGGAGGGGGTGACGCTGTACGCCGTTTGGAAGCACAACCCGTCCCTTAAATACGATGCAAACGGGGGAGAGTGGAACTATAACATTGAGACCTATCCCGCGGCGGGGTCGGAAGTGAAGCTCACGGAAGAGAAGCCCACAAGAGTGGGGTATACCTTTGCGGGGTGGACGGTCGATAAGGATGCAGGATCTCCTGTGTACGGTGCGGGCGAGACTTTTACCATGCTCGAGGAGGATACAACGCTCTATGCCGTTTGGGAGATCGGAGCTTACAATATCACCAAAGAAGTTGCAGATGGATATTCGCTCAGCGAGACATTTGAAAGAATGTATAAGTATCAAGAAGTTGCCAGCTTCACCGTGACGGGCACATCTCCCAAGGTCTATATCAACGGCGTGCTCACAAGCGCGGGGGAGGGCGGACAGTACACCTTCACCGTTTTGGGCGACACGACGATTTTGGTGGCGGACGGGAATAGTCTCTCGCTGGTCTACTCGGCCAACGGCGGCGAGAACGCCCCGACGGATACGGGAGCATATACGACGGGCGGCAATACAAACGTCTCTCGCGTGGAGCCCACGCGCAAGGGGTATACCTTCCAAGGCTGGGCGGAAGATAAGGCAGCCGAAGAGGCAACGTATTCGGCGGGCCAGCAGGTCACGTTTGAAAGCAGCGACGTCGTTCTCTACGCCGTTTGGAAAGCAAATACCTACACGGTTTCCTATCATGACGAGAATGGCGCAGACGGCTCGATGGATAGCAGTTCCTATTCCTACGGACAGACCAAGGCCCTTCCCATCAACGGGTTCTCAAGGACGGGTTACAACTTTGTCGGCTGGGCGACTTCGAAGGGCGGTGAGGTCGTGTTCAAGGACCAAGCTGAGGTTCTGAATCTTACGGATCAGGACGGCGGGAAGATCGAGCTCTACGCATGCTGGGAAAAGATGAAGACGCTCATCGAGTTCGACGCATGCAGCGGGGCGGGCGGCAGTGCAAGCCTTTCGGTGGAGTACGGCAATGCGCTTCCCACGAGCGGCGTGATGGCTCCCACGCGCAACGGATATACCTTCGGCGGCTACTTTACGGCAGCGGAAGGGCAGGAGGAACAGATCTTCGGCGCGGATATGCAGCCCGTTGGCGGGGCAACAAAATGGGAGAGGACGGCGCAGAAGCTTACGCTCTATGCCTACTGGATCCCCACCACCGAGACGCTTGAAAAATCGGTGGATGAAGTACAAGAACGGCTTGAAGGTGCAACACAGGCGTTGCAGGCGTCGATCGATGACAATCAGCAGCAATTATCGTCACAACTTTCTGATTTGAGTGAAGCCTATGTAGAGGCGGATAAGGTTCTTAAACAGGCATTATTGAGTGCAGACGAGGGCCTCAAAGCTGAATTGATGGGCAAGATCAATGGGCTTCAAACACAACTAAATGCGGCTAAAGAGACTTTGAATGACGCGATCGATGCACTTGATAAACGCCTCTCAGCTGACATTGAGAATCTTCGTGCTGCGATCGGTCGTGATGAAGCGAACATCTCGGAGCTCCAAACGAAACTGTCGAAGTTGAGTGGAGATTATCAGGCGGCAGATACTCTGATCCGTTCGGAATTCGCGGCGGCAGACAGCGCCCTTCAAAACAACATAAATAATCTTGGACAGAGGCTGACAGATGCCCAATCCGCCCTTCAGGATTCGATTGACAAGCTCGAAGCCAAGCTCAACGATGAAGTGAGCAAACTTGAGAAGTCGATTTCCGACAACAGAGGAGAGATCGAGGACGAACTCAAGAACTTGCAAACGGCATACGAGGCGGCGGACGAGCTCATTCGTAGCGACATTGCGGCATTGCAGACCAAGGACAGCGAGCTCACGCAGAGCATTTCCGACCTTAAAGACACGCTGGACGCGACCGATAAGAGATTGCAAGCTGCGATCCAACAAGTTCAAACCAATCTTGACACGAAAGCAGCAGAACTCAAAAAGGCCATCGACGACAACGAAAAGGATATCGAGGACAAGGTCGCGGATATGGATGCGGCCTACAAGGCGGCGGATACCCTTATCCGCTCGGACATGAACGATATCAACACTGCGCTCGGCAAGCGGATCGACGACGCGATCAAAGACCTCACTACCGCGATGAACAATGCCGATAACAAGTTGCAGGACGCGATCGACAAGGTTCAACAAAATCTCAACGACGCGGTGGCGGATCTGCAGTCTTCGCTCAGCCAGAACAGGACGGAGATCGAGGCTGAACTTTCTGCCATGAGCGATGCCTACAAGGCGGCGGATGCGATCATCAACAGCGACATTGCCGACCTGCAGGATCGGGATAACACCCTCGCCAAGAATCTTGCGGTTTTGGATTATTCGTACAAGGCGGCCGACCGTGCCCTGCAAGTTGCGATCGGGCAGGTACGGGACAATCTCGACAGCGCGGTGGCGGATCTTCAGGCTGCGATCGCGGCCAACGAGACGGATATCGAGGATAAAGTCTCTGCGCTGGATGGGGCCTATCAGGCGGCGGATACACTTCTCCGCTCCGACATGGCTGCGGCGGACGAGACAATCGAGAACAGCGTGACTGCACTCGAAACTGCAATGAACGACGCCGATTCTGCCCTGCAGACTACGATCGATACCGTCCAAGACAATCTCGACAGCGCCGTGGCAGACCTTCAGGCAGCGATCGAGGCCAATGAGACGGATATCGAGGATAAAGTTTCCGCATTGGATGGGGCCTACAAGGCGGCGGATACCCTGCTCCGCTCGGACATGACGGCGGCGGATGAGGCCCTTGAAACTGCAATGAACGACGCCGATGCGGCATTGCAAAAGGCGATAGAGAAGGTTCAAACCAACCTCGACAAGGCAGTGAAGAACCTGCAGGCTTCGATCGACGCCAACGAGACGGATATCGAGAACAAAGTCCAAAAGTTGGATGCGGCATACAGGGCGGCGGATACCCTTCTCCGTTCGGATATGACTGCGGCGGATGAGGAGCTGGATGCCAAGATCGCCGCTCTCGAGAAATCAACGAACGCGGCGGATTCGGCTCTGCAGAAAGCGATCGATAAGGTCCAGACCAATCTCGACAAGGCGGTGGCGGAACTTCAGGCTGCGATCTCGGCCAATGGGACGGATCTCGAGGATAAAGTCTCTGCGCTGGATTCTGCCTACAAGGCTGCCGACGCACTCATCGACAGCGGCATTGCAGGCCTGAAGGCACAGGACAGTGCACTTGCGGAGAGCATTTCCGCACTCGACACGGCATATAAGGCGGCGGATGAGGCCCTCTGGGCAGGTATCAGAAAAGTGGAAGGGAAACATGATGCCCTGAAAGAAGAGAGCGAGCAGATGGCTATGATCTATATGATCGTCAATATCGCCCTCGGCGCCGTTGCACTGGGGCTGATCGCGACTCTGGTCGTGAAAACAGTCAGGAAAAAGAATTCACAGGAGTAAGGAAATTATTCCTTTGACGCGGTGTCTCCTCTTGACCGAGTCGGTCAAAAAACCTCCCAACGGTTTACCCGTTGAGAGGTTTTTTTGATGAGGCGGAATGCCGATACGAAATCCTCCAAAACACTTGATTTCGATGCAGCAATTGCGTAAACTATTATGATAAAAGTTTTTCGCAAAACGCTGTGCCTGTTTCTTTGAGATATTCTTTTCTGCAGAGGGAATCCCGCCACTCCTTTGGAATGCCGTCGTAGCCATAGAGAAGCCCCGCAAGGCTCCCCGCGATTGCACCGACGGAGTCGGTATCCAGCCCCAAATTCACGGCCTTTAAAACACAATCGCGATAGCTGTTTGTCGTGAGAACGCACCAGACCGCCGCTTCCAAAGTATCAACGACATATCCGCTGCTCTTGATCTCCTCCCGCGGGAGCGCTTCAAATCCTTCCTCAAAGAGACGATGGTAGTGGCAGAGTTCGTGTTGGCCCTGATAATATGCCTCTGCTTTCTTCAAGCCGTCCCGAATTCCCTGTCTTGTGGGATTTTCGAGAAGTTCCCAAAGGACAAATGTATAGATCCCGCAGCCGATACAGCTCCGCGGGTGGGCGTGGGTGAGGGCGGAAGCACGGTGGATGAGGTCAAGTTTTCCCTCCAACGGGAAATCGGAACCGTAAAGATAGAGCGAGAAGGGGTAGATGCGCATGAGGGAGCCGTTGCCGTTTTCGTATTCGCCGCTGCAACCGCATTCCTCTGCGGGTTCTCCGTGGCGCGAACGGTCGATTGCCTTATGGCAAGCTCTGCCGACGTCGAACGTTCTCCCCGTCGGCGTGAATTCATTGTGGAAGAGCCATCTGCGGAAGTTTTCCATGATCGCTTCAAAGTCGAGCCCATGGTTGATGAGGGCATCCATGGCACACAGCGACATGCTCGTATCGTCTGACCACGCCCCCTTGGGCATGAACCATTCGAACGCCGTCATATCGGTGACGGGATGTTGATCGCGCATGCTCCTTTCCTCAAACTGCACAGGCCCGCCGACCGCATCGCCCACCGCATGCCCCAAGATGATGGCTTGAATTTTATGATAAAGTTCGTTGTTCATGATTCTTTATTTGATCTCCTTGTGTTGTCAGAGAAAGAGACGCATCAAAAGGGATATCGGTCTGATATTTTCTTATAAATGCGGATAAAACCAGTTGCGGTATCCTGATATCCGGAGATTTGGAACACCCCCACAAATTCGCAATGATACTCGTCTCCCTCACCCGAAGGATCGCGACGAAAACTCAACCGTATCTCATCTTTTGCGACATATTTTGTCACATAGCGCTTATTGGTTCCGACATACTCTTCTTCGATCATTTCGCCGTCAGGAGAGATACGGTTGACCCATGGTTTCTTAGCGGGCCCATGAGGTTTGCCATTCATATAGACGACCCAAAGGATGCCCTTATCGGGATATCTGAGATCTTTCAGAGCGATCCAACAACGATTGTATTTAGGATAAGCTTTGCACACTTTGTAGAACATGTCTATGTCACTATTGCCCTTGAATAAATCGCCCGTTGTATAACAGTTTAAGCTCTGTTGCTGCGGTTGGATGTTGTTTTGCTTGATTTGCATGAAAGGCACTTCTTTGGGGGTTGTTTTGGGCGGAAGCGGGGAAAGGAACGTCAGCGGTATCGCTATTTCAATGGAGCGTATGCATTTATTTAACATGGAAAGCAGTTCGCTTGTTTCATTCACGGTCAGCGGAGTCCCACCGTGGAGCACTTCATTGCACCTTGTACGTATAGTATGCATATAGGAAATCGTGATCTTATCGAAACATTTCGAAAACCTTGGATCAGAAATTGCTTCAAATAAGTCAAAACCTTCACGATCGTTTTTGACCCAAACGGGAACTTTTCCGTACTTTCTCAGCCAAAACAATTTTACGGCATTTTCTAATGCGGAACGCATGGAACCGGCGCACTTATTGGCGTCTTTGGGCGGTTGATTGCTCACAAATGTCATATTCTCGATGATTCCTTTGATCAAGTCGTTTTCATTATAAGTTTCCATTTTTCTCTCCTTAAATCAAATGATCGAACACTTCCGCAAATTTTAAGAGACGGGGCAATGACGCGTCGATGGCGTCCTGATAGCTCTCGCAGTCGTAAGGAGTGATTTCTTTTTCACAAAAAATCCTGCGGGCGTTCTTGCCTCTCGTGCCGTTAGCCCAGGTGCAACGGAATCCGAGAAGAGCCTCAATTTTCTCCTTGTTTTCGTAGAGAAGATCAAACAGTGCAACGTCGTTTTCAAGATAGACGCCGTATCTCACTCTGCCGCTTTGAGGTGTAAATTCAATACATATGCAGCGATTTGTGGGGAATCGCCCTGCATTTACATGCGCATAGTGGCGAGGCTTCCCATCTGTATCGTAAAAAAATTTTAATGAAAACGGTTCTCCATTTTCCATCAGCGCCTCTTGGTACGCGCTCCAAAAATATTTTCGTTCCGTTTGTATATTCGACATAACATTTTCTCCTTTTCGATATTTATTATGAAATTGCCTCGATTTGATAGCCAAGCTGCCTTGCGACCGTCAGAAAGCGGGGGATATTGAGAATGCCCCACTGCGTGCAGACGACCATATCTCCGTCCCGAAGATGCAGAATTTCAGCCTCATTGCTGAAGAAGCGAACGCGATACTCCGCATCACCGCGTTGCTTGGCGATTTCTACATTCTCCACAACGCCGAGGCTGCCCTGCAGAGATTTGTCGAAGACGCGCTTTAACTCGGCACGCGTGATTTCGGGATGATCAGAGACATACCGCTTTACAACGGCATAGACCAATCCTTTTTTGGAATATATGCCCCCGTCAAAGGCATAGCGCGTCGTATCGCGTTTACGTTCGATCAGTGGCTTGCTGCTCATGATGCCGTGGGGTGGGAATGTCTCGGTAGGGGACTCCGACCCGTCTTTCGCGTCTAAATTTTTTTGAATGTCAGAAACTCTTTGATTGAGCAACGCGACATCCCGTTCCAGTGACTTGATACGGCTGAGAAGTTCTACAATGATTTCCGCATCCATACGATAACCTCCGTTGTATTTGTAAATACATTGTACCACAAGAAAAATGTAATGTCAAGTTATTTCATGTTATTTTGTAAAAAAATTTTTTTACAACAATTTACATGTTGTTTTAATAAAAAACCCAACAGAACATTTTTAAGTGTTCTGTTGGGACATTGCTTGGTGACCCCGTAACTCTAAAAGGTAAATGGTTGACCTCTTCTAAGGTGACAGTTTTGGACTGCCCATTTGCAAAATTTCAATTGTTTATTGATTGCTACGCTTACAAGAATTGCGTGACGGGGAAGCAGGCACTTCAGACCCAGATCGACAAGTGTCGGGGATTTGCCGAGCGTGCCGGTTTGGAGATCGTTGGGGTGTATGCAGATTTACACACGAGAAGCAGACGGGAAGAGCTTTTGCGGGAATGCGAGAAGGGAAATATCCACGCTATCATCGTATCCTCGTATGACCGTATAAAAATGCTAAAAAAGTGCAAAAAAAGACCCCAGCAGAACCTTTTTGCGGGTTCTACTGGGTCTCACTTGGTGAACTCGTCATTACCACAGTAGAACACCCTGATATGGGTAGAGTAAAGGAAATAACTTTCAGTTTTCTCCTCT
>CANRDK010000064.1 GCA_947629345.1 uncultured Clostridia bacterium | reverse complement strand
ATACCTCTGTCATTTTGTCATTTCTTTTTGTTCCAATTTTTCCGCCCCACGTTCCCCCTTCTCAGCATGACGCCGCCACACACGGGCCGCCGTTAGTTTAATGAGATCCTTCGCTACGCTCAGGATGAGCGCGGGGGAGCGGGATGAGCGCGGGGGGCAGGATGAGCGCCCCCATCCGCAAAACAACAGCGCACAGGGTTGTGCGCTGTTGCGGGATTTATTTCTTGGACTTTTTCTCGGGCATTTCGTCCTGCGGCTTTTGGTCTTTTTGAAGTTTTTCATCCATCATTTCATCAAATTTCTGCACCATTTCAGCTTGGCTCTTCTTCACGAGACAGCGCATTTTGTAGCTGTTCGCAACGAGAAGTGCGCCGCCGACCATGCCGAGCGCAAGGCCCAAACAGAATAACTTTTCCATAGTTTCCTCCCTGCATACAGTTTGTGAGAGGATCAAAGCGTTATTCTTCCCTTTCGCTGCGCAATTTTTCCAATTCCGCCTTCAACCGTTCGTTTTCACGCCTCAGATCGATGGCGAGGCGGGAATACAGCGCGTCGATCTCCCGTTCGAGCTTCCGCTGCAGAAAGCTCTTTTCCTCGGCGATGCCGACCTCGCGGGCGGCCTTTTCCACGCGCTCGGGCTGTTTTTTGAGGAGATTCCTGTACTTGTTCTGCATGCGCAGCATGAGCTTTTCGTCCCCGCCGCAGACGTTGATGATGGCCCGCCGCACGGAATACCCCTTCTTGCGCTCGGAGAGGATCTTTTTGAGCATCTCATCCGTCTCCTCCTCGGTGAAGGGCTTGATCTCCCCCGCCGAGAGGTTCTTTCCCTCGAGAATGCGCTTGACCCTGCCGTCCTCCTGTTTCTTGAGAAAGGCATAGTAGTAGTTCCGTACGCTTCCCTTGGCCCTGCTGTGCTCCCTGCCGTACGTCTCAAAGAGATAGGAGAGCGTCTTTCCCGCATTTTTGCCCGTGTAGATGTACTCGATGAGCCCCGTTGCTTCCTCTTCGGTGTAGCCGTTGATCTTGTTCATAATATCACCTCGGAGGAGATTGTTGACATAATTTTATCCCGCTATACATTTAATATCAATATGCAAGTGATTTTTTTAGCGGAAAAGCAGTGCATTCTCACCGTGAACGGGGCATATTTCGGCACGGTGGACGGATTTGAGCGCAAGGCAGAGCTCGACCCCAAGGACGGCCTCTTCTGTGAATTTCTCCCTGCGGAATACTTGCCCGTGCGCTTCCGCCTCGACGAGGAATTTCTTCTCTCTCCGCCGCCGCAGGTCAATCTCTACTTCTATCGGGAGGGCGTTGCGGTCTACTGCCACAATTTCGTGAGGAGCGACCCCTCTCTCACCGTTCTCTGGCAGGAGAAGGTCGGCGGGTCCCGTCTCACCCTCTGCATGCAGGGAAAGTTACAGCTCAATCTCGAGAATGAGACGGGCTTTCACATCGTTGGGCTCCCCGAGGAATTGGAGCAATGCAGGCCGTATGCCTTGGGCGGGGAGATCCTGCTCGAGGGGGAAAATTGCTTCGCCGTGCTCTCCCGCGAGGGTAAACTCGTCCTCTGCACCGAGGGGAAAGTGCTTGGAAGGGAGAACGGGACGCTCAGGGCGGAGATCCCCTTCTCCGACAGCATGGGGCATACGGCCGTCATTGAACGGAGGGATCAAAAGCTCCTCTCCTGTTCGGTGAGGAGCGCCTTTGCGCCGACGGAGCGGACCTTTGCGCTCGCCCTCTTTGAGAGTGTGCTCATCGGGGCGGACGTCGTCCCCTTTCTCGCCGATGATCTTGTGCCGAAAGCGGGCTCCCTCAAAAAGTTTTTGGGGAAGTTCACCTCCGTTGTGATGACGGACGACCCTGCGCTCACGGGGCTCGTCTATGAGCGCAAGCCGCGCGTCTTTGACGTCCGCTACTTCCGCGTGACCCTCGAGGACGGAAAGATCGCTAATATTAAAGAAGAGTGAGGAGGGAGACGGCGCGCGGACGTGCGCAAAGCCGCTCATGCTGAACGTACGTGAAGCATCCCATTAAACCTACGGAAGTAATTCAAAATTAAAAATTAAAAATTGTGGTGGGGCGTGATTGGAATGCCCCCATCAGTCACGCCAAGGGCGGCGTGACAGCCCCCCAAAAAGGGTAGGCTCTTCCCCCTCCTGCCCTCATCCCGAGCGAAGCGAGGGGATCTCGTAGACCGACGGACTTCCGTTCTTAGAGCGAGATTCTCTCGCCCCTTCGGGGCTCGGAATGAGGAAAAAAGCTCCCGTGCGTTTCATGGGATTCTTCGCTGCGCTCAGAATGAGCGCACGGGGCACTGACTGCGTTCGGGCTGTTCCATCGGCGCCCCCTTGAGGGGGAGCTGTCACGGCTGCCCTTGCCGTGACTGAGGGGGGTGTCATTCCAATCGCCATACCACAAAAAAAGGACGCATATGCGTCCTTTTTGGGGTCAAATCAATACTTGGTGACCTTCACCGATTTTACGATGATGGGCTCCTTGGGAACGTTGTAGGTGACGACTTCGCCGCCTTTTCTCACGCTCTCAAACACGGAGGTCACGTCGCCGAAGTCCTGATGGTCGAGCGTATCGAGCTTGATCGACTCGCTCGTTTCGGTGGGAGAGCTCTCGTCCTCGTCGGTGTCCTCATTGTCCTCGGGCATGGCCTCAGCAACTGCGTCAAGCAGGGCCTGCAGCTGGTTGAAGTCCTTCGTCTTGCCGAACACGGCATACTTGTTGTCGAGCGAGGTGCTCGAGGTGCCGAGATAGGTATAGAAGAGCGAAGTTGCGCTGTTCGTTGCATAGGGAATGCTCTGTTCGGCCGTGCCGTCGTTGTTGTCGCCGCCGTCGTTGCGCGTCACCGTAACGTTGATGCCCTTGGAAGAGCTCGCCTTGTCGGTATAATACATGACGAGCGCACCCTTGGAGTGAACGTTCACACGGCTCGAGGCATTCTGCACGCCGTTGTCGTAGAATTCCCCATAGACGGTGTAGAGGGGGGTCTTGGTGTCGCCGTTCGTGTAGAACACGCTCTGGGTGAAGGGATCGCCCGCCTCTTCGAGCTCGCGCACGACCGTAAAGTAGTCCTTTTCGGTGAGCTCATTCTGTGCGTTGTAGTAATATCCGCCGCCGTAGAGCGCGGTCGAGGTATAGTCGTGGATGCAGGTGCCGTCGAAATAGCCCGCGTCGGCAAGTTCGATGAAGTGTTGCACCGTGTTGGGCGCATCCGAACGGGAGAGCTTGTATTCTACCTCATATTCTGTGCCGTTGAATTCATAGGTGATGGTGACTTCGGGCTCGGCGCTCGTGCAGCCTGCAAACATTGCAAGGGCGCCCGCCGCAAGGACGGCCGTGGTCGCGATCGCGGCAAAACGGCATAATTTTTTACGCATGGGAAAACCTCCTCATTGATACTTCTATTTTACCCGTATTTTTCCAATCCGTCAAGTACTTTCGGTGTTTTCCGCATGAAAATTGTGGGGAATTGCACCGACTCTCCCCCTTTCATTCCCTTTCAGACGGAAAAACCCCCGCACGGGTGTGCGAGGGTATGTTTGCTTTCCTTACTTGAGCTCTGCGGTAGCGCCTGCTTCCTTGAGCTTGGCAAGAGCGGCCTCTGCATCTGCCTTGGGCATAGCTTCCTTGATGGTGCCGAGGCTCTCGACAGCCTTCTTCGCCTCTGCAAGGCCGAGACCCGTGAGTTCGCGGACTGCCTTGATGACGGCGATCTTGTTTGCGCCGAAATCCTTGAGGACGAGATCGAACTCCGTCTTTTCCTCTTCCTGAGGAGCGGCCTCTGCCGCGCCTGCTGCGCCTACTGCTGCAACGGGAGCCGCTGCGGAAACGCCGAACTCCTCTTCGAGTGCCTTGACGAGGTCGTTGAGCTCGACAACGCTCATCGCCTTTACTTCTTCAATCAATTTCTGAACATCCATTTTTTTGATCTCCTATAATTTATGATTTTTGGTCCGCGATCGCCTTTAATACATAGGCAAAATTCGCAATGGGCGCCTGCAAGCACCCGAGCATCTTGGCAATGAGCACCTCTCTCGAGGGAATTGCCGCCAACTTCTTCACGCCCTCGGCATCCACATAGGCGCCGTCTACATAGGCGCTCTTGGGAACGAGTTTGTCGCTCAGCGCGGGCGTCTCCTTTGCGGCCTTGGCGAGAATGGAGCATCCGCTCGTCTCGTCGGGGCAGAACACAAACGCCGTTGCGCCGTTGAGATCGTCGTGGAATTTATCTACGCCGAGTTCCTCAAACGCCTTGCGCACCAAAGTGTTTTTGTACACCTTGTATTCGCACTGCGCCTGCTGGAACTTTCTGCGCAGATCCGTCGATTCCGCAGCGGTCACGCGCTCGTAATGCACGAGGACGACGGACTTGCTTGCGCCGATCTTCTGTTTGATCTCTTCGACGACGACCTTCTTCGCTTCAAAGTTCTCCGACATACTTACCTCCTGTCCGATTTGAAAAATAAACTCCGCACGCAGACAGGTACGGAGTTGCTCTTAAAATTCGATTTTAAGAAGTCTACCTCGACGGGATATTGAGCCTTACGGCACCCGTTGTCTGCGGTATATTTGATTGTACTACATTTCTTGACATAAGTCAAGCGTTTTTGGGAACATTCTCCCGATCACATTTTCGTGTAGCTGACCTTGACGCCGGGGCCCATCGTGCTTGTGACGACGACGGACTTGATATACTGCCCCTTGGCTGCCGCGGGCTTCGCCTTGACGATGGCGTCCATGAGTGCGCTGAAGTTCTCTTGGATCTTCTCTGCGCCGAAGCTCTTCTTGCCGATCGGGCAGTGGATGATGGCAGTTTTATCGAGACGGTACTCAACTTTACCTGCTTTCACTTCCTGCACGGCCTTGGCAACGTCCATCGTGACCGTCCCCGACTTGGGGTTGGGCATGAGGCCTTTCGGGCCGAGGATACGGCCGATACGGCCGACGACGCCCATCATGTCGGGTGTGGTGATGACGGTGTCGAATCCGAACCAGTTCTCCGTCTGGATCTTCTGGACCATCTCTTCCGCACCGACGAAATCGGCGCCTGCTGCCTGCGCCGCGTCCGCTCTGTCGCCCTTGGCAATGACGAGCACGCGCTTCGTTTTACCTGTGCCGTTGGGAAGGACGATGACGCCGCGGACCTGCTGGTCTGCCTGTCTCGGGTCGACGCCGAGACGGACATGGAGTTCGATGGTCTCGTCGAACTTGGCCTTTGCATTGTTCAAAACGATCTGAAGCGCCTCAGCGGCATCGTACGTCTTGGTCTTTTCGTAGGATTTGAGGCTTTCCGCATATTTCTTTCCGTATTTCATGACTCAGCCTCCTTATTCCTCTACGGTGATGCCCATGCTCCGGGCGGTACCCTTGATCATGCTCATCGCACTCTCGAGAGAGGTGCAGTTGAGGTCGGGCATCTTGGTCTTGGCGATCTCTTCGACCTGAGCCTTGGTGAGCTTGCCGACCTTGACCTTGTTGGGCGTTGCAGACGCAGTTTCGAGCCCGAGCGCCTTTTTGATGAGGACGGGGGCGGGCGGCGTCTTGAGGACGAACGTGAACGAACGGTCCTGATAGATGGTCATGACAACGGGGATGATAAGCCCCTCCTGCCCGGCCGTCTTAGCGTTGAATTCCTTGGTGAACCCGGGGATATTGACGCCGTGGGGACCCAGTGTAGAACCTACAGGGGGACCGGGCGTCGCTTTTCCGGCGGGCAGCTGCAATTTGACGATTGCTGTTACCTTCTTTGCCATATATAGCTCCTTTTATGTGGTTTTAGCGGCGGCATGAATAGATTTACCGCCTTCCACTTCGTCGGCGCAAAGCCGATGATACCTGAATGAATATTTGTCTGCGGAGGCCGCTAAGACGCTCATTCTGAGGGAGCGCCAGCGACCGAAGAATCCCATTAGACTTACGGACCTCCGTTGGTTTAACGGGATCCTTCGCTACGCTCAGGATGAGCGCGCGGGGCAGGATGAGCGCATGTTCCTCGGCTCCCCTCTTAGGGGAGCTGTCACGGCTATCCTTGCCGTGACTGAGGGGTTCCCCTCACTCCTCTTCGTCGTCTTTGGGGATCTCGACGGCCGTTTCGGAGATCTTCTGCATCTGAATGTACTCGACCTCAACTTCCTGCTTTCTGCCGAACATCGTGATCGAGACCTTCGCGCGCTGCGTTTCATCGTTGAGCTCGTTGATGACGCCGATGAATCCCTCCAAGGGACCGCTGTCGATCGAAACTCTGTCGCCCGCCTTGAAATCGGCGTCCTGCACAAAGTCCTCGAGGTGCATCTTGCGGATCTCGTCCTCCTTCATGGGGATGGGACGGCCCTGCGGGCCGCAAAAACCCGTCACCCCCCTCGTGTTGGTGACAAGATACCAGATCTGGTTGGTGTAGATCATCTTGACAAAGACGTAGCAGGGCAGAAGTTTACGCTCTACCACCTTTTTCTTGCCGTTCGCCTTCTCCTCGATCGTCTGTTCGGTCGGGATCCTGACGTCGGTGATCATATCACCCAAATTGTTGTTTTCTATGAGCCGCAAAAGGCTCTCTTTCACCATCGCCTCATAACCGGAGTATGTGTGAATGATGTACCACTTCGGCTCGGAATCGACTGCTGCCATCTATCAAGCCCCCCACGAGGTCATGAGCTTTAAAAGTTCGGTGAACCCGACGTTCACGCAGGTGACAAGGACGGTAAAGACAAGAACGACGACGAGCACCACGCCCGTAGCCTTGAGCGCCTTGCCGAAAGAGGGCCACGAGACATTTTTCAGCTCGGAAAAGGTCTCTTTCAGCTTTCTGCCCATGCGGACAAAGATATTGGGCTTCTTGTTCTTATCTTTCTTGGCGGGTTTCTCCGCAGATTGATTTTTCGCCATGATATACCTCCGTTAGGGCTTACTTGGATTCCTTGTGGACCGTGTGCTTTTTGCAGACGGGGCAGTACTTTTTGAGCTCGAGACGGTCGGGATCGTTGCGCTTGTTCTTGAAACTGTCGTAATTGCGGTTCTTGCACTCCGTGCACTCGAACGTGATCTTCGCTCTCGTTGATTTAACGGCCATGTTGTGTGAACTCCATACAAAAAAATTACACCCACTCGGTGCGTAACATTAGGATATCATAAAGAAAGTAGCTTGTCAATCGATTTTGAATGCAAAATACAAAAATTCAACGGAAAATTTGCGGCGCCGTGCGTCATCCTGCCAAGCGCTCATCCTGAGCGTAGCGAAGGATCCCATTGAACTGACGGAGCAGGGTCTAACGGGATTCATCGCTTCGCTCTGAATGAACGGTCCCCGCGTCATCGTGCCGCGCGGGGAAGGCTTGGGCTCCCGTTCTCGGCAAGGGCTCCGACAGACGCAACCGCACACAAAAAACCTACGGTTTCCCGTAGGTTTTTTGTGTTCACTCACGATTTGTGAGTTGGTGTTGGGTTATTCGGCTTCAACAGTCGTGGTAACAGTGAGCCCTGCGTCCGTAAGGGTCGCACCGTCGAGAGCAAGCGCAAGTTTGTAGCTCGAAACCGTCATATCGCTGAGCACAACGCTCAAAACCTGATCGTCATCGGACTTTGTGTCGTCTGCGCCGAAAACAGTGACTGTGATCGTAACAGTGCTATTGCTGTAGGTAGCAACGACCTCAAACTTAGCGTTCTTCTTGAGCGCGACATAAGCATTTGCTTTTTCAGCTACGGCGGAATCTTCCGAAGCGGTATCGCCCATGAAACCGGGATTCACTGTACCCTTTCCATAGACCCACTCGCCAGTTACGTCTGCGCAATCGCCAGCCTGACGGAACACATAGAGAAGCTGATTCGTTTGACCGTTACGAAGGAAGTACATAAGACCGTTCCATGTGCCTGCGCCGCCATCTGCAAATTGTCCCGTGATCTTCACCGTGGTGCCATCCGTCAATGTGGCGACATCTTTCGGAAGCCAAGGCTCGACCCAAGAGGGAATTTCGCTTGCGGGAATATTCTTTGTGCCCGTTTCAGGAGTGACAGGCGTGTCGGGAGTGCCGCTTGCGGTAGCATCGAATTCGTTCACCACAAGTTTCGCATCCGTGCTGGTCACGCCGTCCTGTCCGAAGAATACATTATAGGTTTCCTTGTCAAGACCGGAGAACGTCACCGTACCCGTCTTGTCGGGACCTTCGTTCAGGTCGTCCTCTGCCGTCCAGAGTTCGTAGGTCACTTTGATCGTCGTGCCCTGCCAAAGAACGGTCACGCGGCAGAAGTAGCCTGCCTTGGAAACGGTGCCATAACCGGCAATCGTTCTGTCGGCGTTGGCTTTCGTGCCCCAAGGATCCGTATCCGCACTGAGCAGGAAGCAGTTGCCCTGCAGGAATGCCGACGAGACATCGCCATCGAAGAAACGGGTCACAATGCCGAAATAATCCTGAGGATTGGCATCGGTAGCGAATGTCGCAGTATAGACGACTTCGAGAGCTTTCCCGTCTGCGGGCTTTGTCATCGTGTACATCTTGCTGTGCTCACCAAATCCGTTGGTCGTATCGGTAAGCTCTTCTGAGCTGAGCTGTTTGCCCGTGACCTGTCCGCAAACAGAGCATTTGCCCTCTTCTGCGGTGAAGGTATGGGTGCAGACATAGTTGCATTCTGAGCAGACGCCGTTCTCAAACGTATGAACATGGTTCAGGGACTTGCCGCAGATATCGCAGATGCCGTCGGGATCGCCCGTGCCGTCCTCGCCGTGCTCATCCTTGTGCTGATGATCGGGGTTGAAGAGACCGCACATTGTGCACTTGTCGGTTGCGGGATCGAAGTTGTGTGCCTTGCCGCCCTTGGACGGATCGCCGTGGTTGGGATTGAGCTCGCCGCATGTGCACTTGTCGTCATCGCCATACTGATGGGTATGGGTGGGATAGTAATTCTTCTCGGAACTGTAGTTGGTGTAGCGTGCCGCAGCCTGTTCCGCAGTGTAGACGGACTTCTCGATGAGCACATCGGAAGCAGCAGTCAAGCCATTGCCGATCCTGATCCCATAGTGCTCTGCAAGCAGGAGCATGAGTTCCGCAACGTCGGCGACGGTACCTTGACCGACTACCTTATCTGCAGGGTAACTCACGACGAGCACACCGTTCTTGTAGTACTTGACGCCGTCCGTCTTGCTGATCGAGATCGTGACATACGAGCTACCGTTCAGGAACACGCTGTACGCGACGCCGCCGATGAGATTGCTGGCATCGGGATAGCAGTTTGCATTCCTCAACTTCGCCGCCAGAGCCTCTTCGTTTTCGGCCAAGCCTGTACCGATATTCCAAGGATCGAGGTTGGGAAGCGTGATGATGAGGTCGCCTTTCGCGGAAGTGATGGCCGCTGCACCCCAGTCGCTGTCGCCGACGGTTGCCCAGAAGGAGACGGTGAGACCCTGATCGACAAGCGTATCATCTCCCTCGACAGCCAGAACGTCTGCGGAGACGGTTGCACCCTTCACGTCGCCGCCCCTGAGGATCGCGCCGCACTCGGTGCAGACATAATAACCGTTCGTATCGGTTGCGGGATAGCTGTGTGCAGGAACAACAGTGAAATCCCAATAGAAGCTCTCGTCTGCATTCGTCTTTCCTGACTTGCCGACCATATCGCAACTATGTTTGCTCAGCTCTTTTGCCGTACCTGCCGTAGCATCCTGCTCGGTGATGGTCCTGTCGGAAGCTACTGCATAGTACTTCTGAGCGCCCTCGGCCGCAAGCATGATGCCATATGCGCCCGTTGCGGTGATGCCGAGACCCGTAATATCCTGCAACGTGATGACGATCGCGGTGACCGTCTTATTGTTGAGTGTAACTGTGGCAATTTTTGCCGCATTGGTAACAATGTTGTAGTCCGTAAACTTGCCGCCGTTGTAAGCGAGCTCGTAAACGCCGACCGCAACGCTCTCTGAAGTCTTGCCTGCGTTGATGACGACGGGAAGGGTGGCTGCACTTGCCTTATCGGAGATGAGCATGAGTGTGCCGCCGTTCGCGACGAGATACCAACCGCTCGTTTCGATCTGCCGTGCAAGACCCTCAAGCGTATTGGGATAGACGGAAATACGGGCGAGAGCTTTTCCTTCTGCATCGGTGACGCGGATCTCGAATGCGGCGAGATCGTTCAGGTAATCGGAGACGCCTGCGTACTTCAACGTCACTGTCTTAGCCGTTGCATTGTAGCCGACAACGGAGAACAGATCGCCGATCGCCACAGGGGCGGATTCGCTTGCAGAAGCGAGAGCGGAAAGATCCACGCTGTCATCGCCGATGGCAAGTTTTGCGGTTGCGGGAACGGTGCCCGTGAGGGTGAGCGTAAACGTATCGCCCACGAGTTTGAGATCCTGTTTGTCTGCCGAGACCTTGACATCGGAGAGCAGAGCTCCGCTCAAATCGATCGTGAGGTCGTTTTGAATGGTATTGCCCGCAAAGTTCACGAAATCGACAATCGCCGACGTCGTGTCTGCCGAAAGAGGAAGATAAACAAGAAGTTCTGTTCTGCTGTCATTCAGCTGTGCAGTCGCATTCGCGTAAACGCTGCCGTCTGCCTTGCGGACGGTGACGCTCGTGCCTGCGATGAGGGCGGATGCGAATGTCACCTTGAACGCCGTATAGTAGCTGCCGTTTTCTGCGCCTGCATTGCCGCTGAGGGTGATATAGTTGCCCCTGTTGGAGATCTGCATTTCCGTAGGAGCCGCATGGCTACCCACTGCCGCAAATTCCACACCTGTGACTGTGCTGTGGCTGGCTTCGCCCTTGGCGTACTGGCAATCCTCGACCGTCGTGATCGTGCTGCCGTTCTGATAACTGTC